>QCOP01000001.1 GCA_003212885.1 Prochlorococcus sp. AG-432-D11
AAAAATATTCAGAAGACATCGTCAAAAGTAAAGACTATCCATGATTTATATAACTTACCAAATTCCACATTGTCCTTGATTTCTTAAAAGATGATCAGCTAAAACCAAGGCTACCATTGCCTCAACCATTGGAACTGCCCTAGGAAGGACGCAAGGATCATGTCTACCTTTAGCAGCCAAAGTAGTTTCGTTACCTGAGGAATCAACTGTTTTCTGTTTTTTCCCAATAGTCGCTGTTGGCTTAAATGCCACTCTTAATACAATTGTTTCTCCATTAGTGATCCCACCTTGAACACCTCCTGAATTATTCGTTGCCGTTCTTAAGCGACCACTCTTCTCTGAACGAATAAATGAATCATTATGCTCACTCCCTTTAAGTAAAGTCCCTTGAAATCCCGATCCAATTTCAAAACCCTTAGAAGCAGGAAGAGACATAACTGCTTTAGCTAAATCTGCTTCAAGCTTGTCAAAAACGGGCATCCCAAGACCAGGAGGAGGATTACGAACTATACACTCAATTACTCCTCCACAAGAATCACCTTCTTTACTTATCTTTTCAATTCTTTCTATCATTGCGTTTGCCTGAAGTGAATCAGGACATCGCACTATATTTGCTTCAATATCTTCTTGGGATACTTGATCAAGGTTTATATCAGAGTCAATTGTATGAATTCTCTTAACCCACGCCAAAATCTCAGTTTTTTGGTTTTTTTTACGCAAAAGCTGTTTTGCAATTGCACCTGCCGCAACTCTTCCTATAGTCTCTCTTGCTGATGCTCTTCCTCCACCACTCAAAGCTTTAATGCCATATTTAAGTTGATAAGTACCATCTGCATGAGATGGCCTAAAAACATCTTTCATATCACCATAATCTGAAGGCCGTTGATCTCGATTTCGGATCAACATACATATAGGCGTACCAAGACTTTGATTGTTCAAAAGACCACTAAGAATCTCAACTTGATCAGTTTCCTTCCTTGGAGTTGTTATTTTACTTTGACCAGGCCTTCGCCTATCAAGATCTAATTGTATCTGGGAAACATCAATCTCTAGCCTTGGAGGACAACCTTCTACTATGACACCAACGCCACCTCCATGAGACTCTCCGAATGTAGTTACCTTAAATAGATCGCCAAAACTACTTCCCATAAACCAAAAGTTCCAAAGTCAAGAATAGATTAAATTAATACTTGAGAAAGAATAATCAATGTTTATTCTTTTAGCAGGAAAAAACATATCCCCAATAAAAAAAGCCCCTTTTTTTAAGGGGCTTTTATTATAGGTCAATTAATATGAAAAATTAAATTAACCAATTGCAGGAGCTACAAGAGCTACTGAAGTTGACTCTGCAGAAGCAAGGTCAAGAGGGAAGTTGTGAGCATTACGCTCATGCATTACTTCCATACCAAGGTTGGCACGGTTAAGAACATCTCCCCATGTTGGAACAACTTTTCCATTTGCATCAACAACAGATTGGTTGAAGTTGAAGCCATTAAGGTTGAAAGCCATGGTGCAGATGCCCATAGATGTCAACCAAACACATACAACTGGGAAAATTGCAAGGAAGAAGTGGAGACTACGACTGTTGTTGAAACTTGCATATTGGAAGATCAAACGGCCGAAATAACCATGAGCAGCAACGATGTTATATGTTTCTTCTTCTTGTCCGAACTTATAACCGTAGTTCTGAGACTCAGTCTCAGTGGTTTCACGAATCAAAGAAGATGTAACTAATGAACCATGCATTGCAGAGAACAAGCTACCTCCGAACATTCCAGCAACACCTGCCATATGGAAAGGGTGCATAAGAATATTGTGCTCAGCCTGGAAAACAAACATAAAGTTGAACGTTCCAGAAATTCCGAGAGGCATTCCATCAGAGAATGAACCCTGACCAAATGGGTAAACAAGGAAAACTGCGAAAGCAGCTGATACAGGAGCTGAGTAAGCAACACAGATCCAAGGACGCATACCTAAACGATATGAAAGCTCCCACTGACGGCCCATATAGGCACAAATTCCGATAAGGAAGTGGAAGATTACAAGCTGGTAAGGGCCACCGTTATATAGCCACTCATCAACTGTTGCAGCTTCCCAAATTGGATAGAAGTGCAAGCCGATTGCATTACTTGAAGGAACAACAGCACCTGAAATGATGTTATTTCCATACATAAATGAACCAGCAACTGGTTCACGAATGCCATCTATATCAACTGGAGGAGCAGCAATAAATGCAACTACAAAACAAGCTGTGGCAGCCAACAAGCAAGGGATCATCAAAACACCAAACCAACCGACATAAATGCGGTTGTTGGTTGAAGTAACCCACTCACAGAACTGTGGCCAACCTTTGAGCAGCGAAGAACGCTGCTGCTGAATGGTGGTCATGAGGACGAGAGTTGTGTCCCAATTGGGACGGTAAATAAGGACAGGATATTACCTGCCAGATTGGATATTACTTGAAAATCCTTAAGAATGTGAGCCATAAGACGGGGAAATTATTAAGAAATTACAAACATGCATCAGGGGGGCAGAGATCTCTTAATATTTCCTTTATAAATCCTTTAAAGCTTAATGGTCCTCATTAAACTAATGCTAAATGGCAAGCATCACGAAGAAAGGCTCCCTCTAAAACTTGCAAGACATCGGAAGATTGAACTTGAGGGGTTAGGAGCTACAGTCTACTGGAGTGAGCGAATCTTTATATAAGACTAAAAAAATAAATTTTCAACAATCTAAATCATTAGCATCCCAATTACATTAAAGATATCAATTCATCAACCCATTTTCTATCTGTCATTATTGTCTCTTTTCTAGTCAAGCTTAATGCTATACCTTTCTCACGATAAGCAGCTTCATTAATAAATAGAGGCACTTCTGAACCCATTAAAGAATATTTAGACTCATTAAATTTTTCTTCTATATCATATCCTGAAAATAAGCAAGTATCTTTGTTTAATGGAAGCCAATCCTTTCCATCTAAATTAGGATGCACAAATCCATTGATATTTCCGTTGCCATCTCTTGGGAAATCAACACTTCTTAAATGAGAATGAATAATAAGAGTTTCAGGGAAGGTGAACAGTTGCTTCTTAAGCTTATGAAAAAGATTAAAAATAGTAGAAAGTACAAGTAATGTTTGGCTAACAATTCTTTCACAAAGAACCCCTTGGGCAACTGGACCAATTTCGACAACAATTCCACATGGCCAATATTCAACTAAAAAGCCCTTCTGAGTTAAATCCTTCTCATACAAATAAACAGGCAAGCCAAGTTCATACTGTAAGAACGAAGCTATAGCCAAGTCTGCTGGTCTTCTTCCATAGAGGACTATGCAAGTGCCCATATTCGCAGTAGTACTATGAAAATCAAAAACAAATTGTGATTGTTTGCTCCCACCCTTTCCATATATATGATTGATTGATCTTGCTCGAAGGACCTCATAAGCATTATTATTTAAATCTTGAAGTATTTCTGAATAGAATGTTCTATTTAAATCCATATCAATATATCTAAGACATTTCTCCATTGCTAATGGATTTCCAATGTCACTAAAAAATTTAATCCCATGAGTATCTATCAAGCTAGGTTTATTTTGCCACTGTTTTAATAGCCAAGGGGCATTGATTTCATTGCCATGTGTTCCTCCTAATATAAGCAATTTTTTTTCAGACATTAAAGATTCACTCTTATGTAATTTATTTTAAATATAATTAAATCAAACAACTTAAGCTTCAACTTATAAATGCCAATTCCATCCGCAATTGTTAAATCTGCTAGAAGGTTTTGGAAATGGGAATGGATGAATTTAATGAATGGGTTAGCCCCATCGGATAAAAAAGGAAATTTTTGTCGTGTTCCTAGCCAAAAGCTTACAACCTCAATTCCAGTTTCCAGCGACCTCATGGGAAGAGCTAAAGAAGACTTGCCGATTTTGATTGTTGGGAGAAGCTGCCCTTGGGCTCATAGAACATGGCTAATGTTCGAATTAAAAAATCTAAAAGATCAAATCAATTTGATCTTTGCAAGAGCAGATCATAGTGCTGGAAGATGGGCTATTGAGCCAGCTTGGCATGGGCTTAAGACACTTGATGAAATTTATAAAAAATGTCAAATGCCAGCTAAATTCAAATCCACTGTGCCTGTCTTAATTGATCCGAAGCCATCAAAACATAAACATCCAGAAATACTAGGGAATGAAAGCTCAGAACTTGTTATTGCTCTAAATAATTGGCCTCTAAACCAAGATCAAATAGATCTCAATCCAAGTTACCTTATCGAAGAAATTAATTACTGGCAAAATATGATCCAACTATCTGTCAACGATGGTGTATATCGATGCGGATTTGCTAGGAATCAAAGCGCATATAACAAAGCTAGTAATGAACTCTTTAAAGCCATAAATTTTATTGAAAAAAAACTTTCTCAAAAAGGACCTTGGCTATGTGGAGAACATCTTACAATTGCAGATGTTAGATTATTTCCAACTCTAATAAGATGGGAAATGGTTTATTCACCTCTGTTTAGATGCTCCAAAGTCCCTTTATGGAATTTCCCCAATACTTGGGAGTGGAGAAAAAAATTTGCAAGCATACCCAATGTCACTAAAACAATTGATTCTGAAGCATGGAGAACTGATTATTTTGGGGCACTATTTCCTCTTAATCCATCTAATATAATACCAGATGGTCCAGATATAATGACACTTATTAATTCCAAAATTAGTTTTTAAAATGAACAATTTATCATCAGATTCCATAAATAAAAATACAGAACAAGGGCAAAGAAAATATCAAGGTATCTATGGGATTTATGAAATAAATAAAAAAGATGAGCATGAGGTTAGGCTTTATAGAATATCACTTCTATGTTGTGGCTTATCATTCAACTTCGGCTTAAGTCAATGGATTCTCCTTGGGCCTAATTATGCTTGGATATGGATTATTCCACTATCAATCTCAACATTTTTTGCTCTTAATTGGATACATATATACCTGCGTTCAATTCACAATATCTTAAAAATATTTTGCTTATTAGGTTCTCTTGGAGCTTTAATTATTTTAAGTGTTATTAATCCACAGACCCTATTAATAGAAATATCAAACAAACCAATATATTTACTACCTATTACTCCTCTTTTTGCTGCATTAACAGGCTTAGGATTCAAAGAGTATTTCTGCTTTAGGCAAGTAGAAGCAATTGGAATAACAATATTGCTGCCTCTAAGCTTGTCCTTTCATTTACTTAATTTATTTAATCATTTCTTTTCAATCTCACTAATTTATCTATCAAGTATTTTATTAATTATTTTAGCTTTAAAGAAATTCGGTACAAACCCTGCAAATGATATTGGAGATAAAAGCATTTTTGACTTTCTAGAAAATGAGCGATCTTCATCAAGAGCATAAACACAAAAAATTTTAGCCACAAAGCAAGTCAACCAATCAGTATCTTTTAATACATTTTTATTGGCTTTGTCTGGAAATCAAACCTAGTTCGGTTTACATCTGTGGCAGATTCTCACAAGTTGTTTAATGTATCTATGTTGAATGAACCTGCATCCGTCAAGCATTAATGAACTCAATAGACGAACACATTCAAAAGGATCAATCTGAGATCCAAGCTGCAGAAGCTGAAGGCAATGCAGCAAAAGTAAGACACCTTACTGATGAGCTTAACTCTCTAGAAGAATACAAGGAGCATCATCCGGAAGACAAGCATGATCCAAATGCTCTTGAACTTTTTTGCGATGCAAACCCTGATGAGCCAGAGTGTCTTGTTTACGATGACTAAGAAATAGAACTTCTTTGAAACCATTAAAAAAAGCGGGTTAAACTCCCGCTTTTTTTAATGGTTTAATAATCCATATTAAAATCTGAGGGGCTTCCAGTTAAAGAACAAACCACTGCTTCCTCGTTCTTCATGGCTCTAACCTCATTAATCGGACGGCCCATACGCTTTAGAACTTCAATATCTTGACTCGTTTGGCATCGTGCAATCACTTTGCCTTCTTGATCTAAGCAAGTGTAAAAATTCATAATCACAAAATCTACATCCCATTTATGACCAACTTTTAGCTACTCGACAAGAAGAAACTTGATCTGAACACAAAAATTACTTAATCTCTAAAGCTTCCCAGACTCTACTCAATAATAAATCCAAGCCATCATTCATAGCTGCCGAAATCGAAAAAACTTTTTTCCCTATTTCACATTCAATCTGTTTTATTAATTTATTTTGTTGGTCCTTATTTAGCAGTTCTTTTTTATTAAGAACAAGAATTCTCTCTCTCCCCAAAAGACCATGTCCATATGCCATCAATTCTTCTTCGATGATTTTAATGTCATTAATTGGATTAGCTGTTGAAGCATCAACTAAATGAATAAGCAATCGTGTCCTCTCAATATGTCTAAGAAAATCATGTCCAAGACCTATGCCACTAGCTGCGCCCGCTATTAATCCTGGGATATCAGCGAAAACGGTTCCATCTCCACTTGGCTTTCTGACTACACCAAGATTTGGAATTAAAGTTGTAAAGGGATAATTGGCAATTTTTGGCTTTGCCGAAGAAAGAACCGAAATTAATGTACTTTTACCTGCATTAGGCAAACCAATAATGCCTACTTCTGCAAGAAGCTTCAGCTCTAGTTTCAAATCCCACTCCTCTCCTTCAGCCCCCTCTGTAAATTTCTCAGGCGCTCGATTTCTATTACTTAAATAATGAGCATTTCCTAAACCTCCTCTCCCGCCATAAGCAACAACAAGCGTTTCACCATGATGCACTAAATCACCAAAGACCATGCCAGTCATTTGGTGCCTTACTTGTGTTCCGCAAGGTACCTTTAAAAAAATATCTTCTCCTGATGCACCAGTACATTTATTGGGGCCACCTCTAACCCCATCACTCGCAGATATCAACCTATTAAATTTAAAATCTAATAAAGTTTGTAGATTGGAGTCAGCTTGAAGAATAACTCCTCCTCCCTTTCCTCCATCTCCGCCTGAGGGACCACCAGCTGGAACATATTTTTCTCTTCGAAAAGCAACTATGCCATCGCCTCCTCTTCCGGCTTTGACTCTAATAAATGCTTGATCAATAAACTGCACAACAAATCAACGTAACCAGACAACGCTACATCCTGTTCCTCCATCCCTCTGTTCAGCATCAGTAACACGCTCAACATATGGCAACGTTTTCAACCATTTTCTCAAACCTATTTTCAATTTTCCGGTACCTATTCCATGAATAACCCACAATTTCCCTACTGTATTTCGTATAGCCTCTTCAACGGCTACTTCAGCTTCATGCACTCTCAGTCCTCTAACATCCAAGGTATTTCGGCGTGTTCTGATTTTTGAACTATAAGCGTTAGAACTAGAAGAACTAATGTGAACAAAAGGTTCTTTAGATATAGGCTTACGACCATCCAAGCTTTCAACTTCCGATAAATCAAGAACACTTCGAAAAACACCGCAAAGAACTGTTATTTGATCCGAATCTTCTGAAATACTTAGTACATCAGCCGACTTTCCAATAGAAACTAATTTTACTTTTTCTCCTATCTCAGGCCTCCAGCCCAAATTTTCTTTCTTTTGAATCTGATGTTGTGTATCAATTTGAATTTGCCTCAAACGCCTCCCAGCTTTCCGAGCTACCTCCCCATCAGCATTTTTTTTACGTAAACGCTTTATAAGCTCTCTCACTTCTTGTTGACCATCACATATTTCTTTCTGCAACATTTGCTTACCTAGAACATTGAAATCTTTATGTTTCTTTCTTTGCTCCTCAAAAGCTAAGAGCAATTCATCATGAAGCAACTCAGTTCTAGCAAGCAATTCTGATGCATCTTCTGCAGCCTTTTGTTGACGTAATTTCTGCTCTTCCAACCCTTTGATGATTTGATTGACATCATCTATTCCTTTTGGTGCAACCAGTCTTTTAGCTTGGCTAATAATTTCTACATCTAGACCAAGTCTCCTAGCAATAGCCAATGCATTACTTTTACCAGGAATTCCCCATTGCAAATGAAAAGTAGGCTTCATTGTTTCACTGTCAAAGGCAACAGAAGCATTCTCAAACCGTTCGTCAGAATATTTTAATGCTTTCAATTCACCAAAATGGGTTGTTGCAATTGTCAACTTCGCCCTATTAGCAAATGTTTTTAAAAGTGATATCGCCAAAGCTGTACCTTCAGTAGGATCTGTACCTGCGCCCACTTCATCTAATAATACTAAAGCAGGGCCAGAACGTTGGTCAATTGCATCAATAATGCGTTTAATACGAACGATATGACCACTAAACGTCGATAAGCTTTGCTCAATAGATTGTTCATCACCGATATCAGCTAAAACTTGATTAAACCAAGGCAAAGAAGGATGCTTATCACAGGGGATTAGCATGCCACATCTTGCCATTAAAACTGCTAGACCAATACTTTTAAGAGCAATAGTTTTTCCTCCAGTATTGGGACCAGTGATAGCAACTACACGCAATTGGGATGAAATTTCAAAAGTTGTTGGCACTACTTCAAATCCGCTTTTATGTTTGTATTGCCAATAAAGCAATGGATGTCTAAACCCTTTAATCAACAAGTCACATTCTGAGTTCTCATCTATTAAAGGAGACTTCCCACCTAACCAATCCCCATATCGCGCACGAGCGAAAGCTAATTCAATCTCAAGCAAAATACTGGTCATTATCTCTAAATCTTCAACACAATCAGCAACTTGCCTACTCCATATACTCAATAATCGCTTTTCCTCTTCTAAGATTTCAGCTTGAAGTTTTACAATTTTGTTGCCAAGAGGAATGATTGATTGTGGTTCTAAAAAAATTGTATTACCTGAGCCAGAAGTGTCGTGAATAATGCCTCCAATTTGGTCAGCAGAACCAATCTTCAGTGATATAACTGGGCGTCCATTCCTTTCAGTTATAACGTTATCTTGAACTATAAAACTAAATTTCCTTAGCAAGTCATTAATAATTCCTCGACGTGTTAAAGTCTGATCTCTTAAGTGTTGACGTAATTCAAATAATTTATTGCTTGCTCTATCTGCAACTCGACCTCCTTCATCTAAGCCAAATTCAAAAACTTTAAGTAAGTTAGAAAAACTAGAAATACCTTGAACCAACTCAGTCGTAACAGGACGCAAAGTCTTATCAGCAACTTTCTGCTTGATTCGTTTTGCAGCTTTAATTGTTTGATTAACTCTAAATAATTCTGCACCAGAGGCTATTCCTCCTTTGACACAAATACCTAATATTGAACTGATTTCATAGATTTCACTAAAGCTCAGTCCTCCTTCCATAGTTTTCTCAAGATGACCAATTTCTAATGTTTCAGCCAACATCCTTCTAGTAGTAGATATATCAGCAGGCAAACTCAACTGTTTACATTCCTTTTTAGCTTGCGGAGTACATGCAAATGTAGAAAATTGAAGACATAATTCATGCCAATCAATTAGCTCTAAAGTCTCCTTTAGAACTAATTCTGGAATCTTGACGGGGTTATGAACACTCTCAAAGTCAACCATTTTGATAAACAAACAAAGTCACTGATTAGATTGAATTCCACTAGAAGGCTCATAAAGAATCTCCAACCAATTCCCTTCTGGATCCTGTAAATAGAATGAAGCTGTCCCATCTCTATGATCATGTAAATCTCCTATTTCAATTCCAGATCCCTTTAAAACTCTATGTATACGCTGCACTTCACTCCTATCAGTAAAATGGAATGCAAAATGAGGCCCGGCAACTTTATAAGTAGGTCCTAAGAGAGCGAGTCCATCCTTACTGATCTTGGTCTCTAAATAGCACCAATCTTGATCATCCCAAACCAATTTCATTCCAAGGCTCAGATAAAAAGCTTTAGCCCTCTCAACATCTTTCACCCTTATTGCCAAATGCCCGAGCCGTTCTACATTGATTCGGTTTTTTTGAACGTCTATATCTTCTAACATAAGATCACCCTAAATTATTCAACCAGCCAGCTGCATCACAAGCATGATAAGTAAGAATCAAATCAGCACCGGCTCTCTTAAAACATAACAAAGTTTCAAGAACTAATTTTTTTTCATCTATCCATCCTTTCTCAGCTGCTGCCTTAACCATTGAATACTCTCCACTTACATTGTATGCAGCAATTGGCAACTCAGATTCTTGTCTTAGACGATAGATTATATCCAAATATGCCAAACCTGGTTTGACCATTAAGATATCTGCTCCTTCTTGTTCATCAAGTTGTGCTTCTGTAATAGCCTCTCGAGAATTAGCAGGATTCATTTGATAAGTACTTTTATCCTTTGGTATTGGCTTAGAAGCAATAAGTTTAGGAGCAGAATCTAAAGCTTCCCGAAAAGGACCGTAATAGGCAGAAGAATATTTAGCTGTATAACTAATAATGCCAACATCTTCAAAACTCTCTCCATCCAAAGCCTCCCTAATTGCTCCGACACGACCATCCATCATATCGCTTGGTCCAATCAAGTCAGCACCTGCAGAAGCCTGTACGAGTGCTTGTTTACATAAATTCTCTATAGTCTCATCATTTAAAATAACGCCATCATTGCTTACAATCCCATCATGGCCATCACTTGAATAAGGATCCAATGCTACATCCGTCATTATAATCATCTCAGGTAATTCTTTTTTAATCAAACGAATAGCTCTTGGTATGAGACCATCTTCGTTAAAACACTCTGCTCCATCCTCACTTTTTAACGACTGATCTATTTTTGGGAAAAGAACTATACATCTAATACCTAATTTCCATGCTCTTTCAACTTCAAAAACTAGGGCATCTAAAGTCCAACGATTAGAACCAGGCATTGCTATAATTGGCTCCACCTCACGCCCAGAATGCACAAACAAAGGGTAAATAAAATCAGTTGGTCCTAATGAGGTCTCCTGAACCAAAGCTCTTATTGAAGAGGTTCTACGTAGGCGGCGTGGACGATAAATCAGGTCCATATGTTCAAAACAAAGAATTTAAGGTGTTTTTACTTTAGATCAAGCTAAAAACTAGCTAATTCAAGCCAGTCCTTTCTAGGATCCTCTGATCGCCATTTTCTCATCTCATGAAGAAGTTCAATCTCTTTTGAAGACAAATTAGAAGGTATTTTCATTTTTAAATAAATAATAATGTCGCTACGTCCATTAGTTCTGGGCCAACCTTTACCTTTAAGTCTTAAAGCCTGACCAGAAGGTGTTCTAGGAGGGATTGTGACTTGTACTTGACCATCAGGAATGAGAATGAGTAAAACAGCACCTAAAAATAGCTCATCAAAAGTAACAGGTAAATCGCAACAAAGATGGTCTGACTCAAAATACCATATGGGATGAGATTCTAACTGTAGCTTGATGTAAAGATCACCTCTTTTACCTGTACCAGGCTGAAAATTCCCCTTTCCTCTTACTCGAAGCTTGGAATTAGATTTAACACCTTTAGGAATCTTAATTTCCACTTTTTCATTATTTACAATAAATGACCTTTGTGATCCATAAAAAGCTTCCGAGAACGAAATCTTTAAGTCAAACTCTGCATCCAAATTAATAGACTTTTTATAACCTACAGTTGAACGATTAGAGAACCCTTGAAAATCACTATTCGTATAAGCAGATTGGCTACTACCAAATCTTCCTAGCAGATCATTAATAAACTCTTCAAAATTACCAAACTCAACAGCCGAACCGCCCTCCCCTACTCCTTCAGATGATGGATCCCAATACTTTCCAAATTGTTCATAACGTTTTCGCTTCTGAGGATCTGAAAGGACTTCATAGGCTTCACTTATTTCTTTAAAACGTTCTTCTGCTTCATTATTACCAGGGTTAACATCAGGATGATATTTTCTTGCCAGTTTTCTAAAAGAAATTTTTATTTCACTAGAGCTAGCTCCACGGTTAACTCCTAAAATTTTAAAATAATCTCGAAAACCACTTTCAGACATAAATTACTAAATTTTAATAACCGAGCATCAAACCCTTTTGGAAAGGACCATCATCGTAACTATCAAACAAATGTCATTATGAAATGTACACATTAAGAGATAGGCTAGCAAAAGTTTAAATGGAAATGGTTTTTCCACGTGACCTTTATTAACGGATTTCACCTAAGAAACTTGAGGGGCGACATTTTAGGTGGACTGACAGCTGCAGTTGTAGCTCTTCCTTTGGCACTAGCCTTTGGTAACGCAGCACTTGGGCCAGGAGGCGCAATATATGGCCTCTATGGAGCAGTTGTAGTTGGTTTTTTGGCGGCATTATTTGGAGGAACACCAGCCCAAGTAAGCGGACCAACAGGTCCAATGAGCGTAACAGTCGCTGGAGTTATCGCTAGCCTTGCTGCAGTAGGCGTTCCAAGAGATTTATCTGCAGAACAAATTTTGCCTTTGGTAATGGCTGCTGTTGTTATAGGAGGACTCTTTCAAATTTTATTTGGTTTATTAAAGCTAGGAAAATATATAACTCTTGTTCCTTACTCAGTTGTCTCAGGCTTCATGTCTGGAATTGGAGTGATTATTATTGCTCTCCAACTTGGACCTTTACTTGGTATTTCTACACGAGGAGGTGTTATTGAGTCTCTTAATGGATTGAGTTCTAATTTTGCCCCGTATCCTCCCGCGATAGGGGTGTCAATAATGACTCTTGGAATTGTATTTTTAACTCCTAGAAAAATCAGCCAATGGGTTCCATCTCCACTTTTGGCGCTTTTGATTGTGACTCCAATATCAATGATCTTATTTGGAGACACATCTTTGGATCGTATTGGAGAAATCCCAAAGGGTCTTCCATCTTTAAGTATTCCAAGCTTCAATTCATACTTTCCAATAATTCTTAAAGCAGGTTTAGTTCTTGCAGTTTTAGGAGCAATTGATTCTCTTCTAACTTCTCTAGTAGCTGATAACATCTCTCAAACTAGGCACAATTCAGACAGAGAATTAATTGGTCAGGGTATAGGGAATGCAGTGGCTGGGCTTTTCTCAGGCCTACCTGGTGCAGGGGCAACAATGAGAACAGTTATAAATGTCAAATCAGGAGGACAGACTCCTCTTTCAGGCATGGTCCATTCAATCGTGCTTTTAATAGTTCTTGTAGGTGCAGGACCTCTTGCGGAACAGATCCCTACAGCACTTTTAGCAGGAATACTTATAAAAGTCGGATTAGACATCATTGACTGGGGATTTTTGTTACGTGCTCATAGACTCTCTCTTAAAACAGCTGGAGTAATGTATGGAGTCTTATTAATGACAGTTTTCTGGGATTTAATATGGGCTGTATTGGTAGGTGTTTTTATCGCAAACATGCTAACAATTGACTCAATCACAGAAACTCAGCTGGAAGGAATGGATGCAGATAATCCAGTGGAATCGTCTCCAGGAGATCTGCCTTTGCCAGCTGACGAGCAACAAATACTTTCTCAATGCTCAGGAGAAGTAATGCTATTCAGACTTAGAGGTCCTTTAAGCTTCGGAGCAGCAAAAGGCATTACGGAGAGAATGATGCAAATAAGGAATTATAAGGTACTTATCCTTGATATTACTGATGTACCGCGTCTTGGAATCACAGCTAGTTTAGCTATTGAAGAAATGGTCCAAGAAGCAACATCTAACTCACGCAAAGCGTATGTTGCAGGAGCCTCAGATCAAGTTCAAGAAAGGTTGTCAAGGTTTGGAGTCAAAGGACTTGTTCCATCAAGGAAACAAGCACTTGAGGCAGCTTTGTCAGACTTAAAAGCTTGAAATTAATTTTTTGATCTTTTTTAAATTTAGAGTTATCCAAAAACACTATGGATACAAGTCTTTTTCTTCAAAATGTCTTATCTCCTCCAGTTCTATTCTTTTTCCTTGGAATTGTTGCAGTAGTTCTTCGTTCTGATCTGGAAATACCCGCTCCATTACCTAAACTTTTTTCACTTTATTTACTTTTAGCAATTGGATTTAAAGGGGGTATAGAACTTCAAAGCAGTGGTTTTAGTGGTCTTGTTATTCCTACAGTCACTGCAGCAATATTAATGTCATTGGTAATTCCATTAATTTGTTTTTTAATCTTAAGACTTAAGTTTGATGTATTTAATTCTGCTGCTATTGCAGCCGCATATGGCTCAATTAGCGCAGTAACTTTCATTACTGCCGAAAGTTTTCTAGAAAGTCAAAATATTCATTTTGATGGATTTATGGTTGCAGCTTTAGCATTAATGGAATCTCCTGCAATTATTGTGGGATTAATCCTTGTTAAACTTGGTGCTCCCAAAAATAGACCAAATTCAAAGGGAATGAAGTGGGGCTCAATATTGCATGAATCAATGCTTAATGGGTCAGTATATTTACTACTTGGTAGTCTAATTATAGGTTTTCTTACAGCAGCACATAACCCTGCAGGTGTTTTAAAAATGCAGCCTTTTACTGGGAAATTATTTTATGGAGCAGAGTGCTTCTTCCTTTTAGATATGGGAATAGTTGCAGCACAACGATTACCTAGTTTAAAAAAAGCAGGCTCATTTTTAATTTTCTTTGCAATACTAATTCCTTTAATCAATGCTTTCTTAGGGGTATTAGTTGCTAAACAACTTGGGCTTGAACAAGGGAATGCTCTCCTTTTCTCTGTTTTATGTGCAAGTGCTTCTTATTTAGCCGTACCTGCAGCAATGAGAATGACTGTCCCTGAAGCAAAAGCAAGTTACTATATCTCTACAACTTTAGGCTTAACATTCCCATTTAATATTGTTATAGGCATCCCAATTTATATGGGATTGGTCAACCAAATTATTCCTTCCATCAATTAAAATCAATGAAAAGATTAGATCTTATATTTAGTGAAAGAGAATTGGATGCAATTCTTAGTTGTCTTGAGAAAGCAGAAGTTCCTGGATACACCGTAATGAAACATGCTACTGGCAGAGGTCCTGAAAGAATAGTCACTGAAGATATGGAATTTACAGGCTTAGGGGCAAATGCTCATGTAATAGTATTTTGTGAAAAAGAAATTTTAGCAAAAGTGAAAGAAGATATTCAATCTATTTTGAGCTATTACGGCGGGGTTGCATATGTTTCTGAAGCAATATCACTTTGGTAAGAACTCAAACTAATTTTCTTGTCATTTAGAAAGCATTATGAATGTACCCAATCAACCCTAATAGATTTACGGCTATTTAAATAACGATCAATTGCCATAGCAGCAATACATCCATCAGAAGCTGCGACCACTGCCTGCTTAAAAGGTGTATTTCTTATATCCCCAATAGCCCAAACACCATCAGAAGTTGTCGCCATGAAATCATCCACAACAACACCACCATCTTCCTTTAAAGCAATCTGATCTCCAAGGAAATCAGTAATTGGCTTTGAACCACTCATATATACAAAAACTCCTTCGACAATTAAAGACTGATTTTCTTCTTGAGTCCGATTTTTAACTAGTATTCCATTAACCCCAGCATCGTTGCCTTGTATCTCAACAAGCCTAGTTCGGCTCCAATGCTTCACATTAGGTTTATGTAATAAATCATTTGCGTGTAAATCGTCCTGCTTTGGATCACTTGAGGTAATCCAATGAACAGTAGAAGCAAATTTTGTTAGGACCTGAGCCTCTTCCAGAGCTTCCTTATTAACTCCTACCACAGCAACCTCTTTATTTCGATAAAAAGCCCCATCACAAGTAGCACAGTAACTAACTCCTCGCCCTAAAAAATCAGCTTCTCCTTTAAAAGAAGCTGGTCTTCCCATAGCTCCACTAGCCAAAACTAGAGAACGTCCCTTAAAAGTACCTTCAGGAGTAAAAACAGTCTTCCACTCTCCTGATACATCAATACCAAATACCTGAGCCCTTCTATAATCGGTTCCATATTGCACTGCCTGATCTCTCATAAGCGTAAGAAGATTGTCTCCGCTCATTTCAGTGGAAACACCAGGATAATTTGCGATTTGATGAGTTATTGCAAGAGCACCAACTGCAGGGTTTTTGTCGAGAATAACAGTTTTAAGATCAGCTCTAGATGTGTAAAGGGCACAGCTGCATCCTGCAGGACCACCACCAACTATTACAACATCAGCTTCTATGGTTTCCAAGTGTTTTTCTCCTAAAGCGAATTAACATCTTTATTAAGAAGATATCAAGATAATGGCAAACCAAAAAAGATTTATAAAACCTCTTAAGAAAAAGCCAATCTTGTAAGGATTGATCTCACAGAATCCTTACTCTATTTAAGAAAGGTTTTAGAACTTTGGATTCTCTTTTAAAGGTTGATCTTATTTCCTCATAAAATATGACTCATCAGACGCATATGGATATACAAAATAAAAAGTCTTTCATTAAGAAAACACTGGTCTTAATTTGATAGGCTTTGGGAACTACTCAGCCAAAAACCAATACAGCCAAAGCAGGCTGAACCATATTTTGAAAATCTTTGAAAACCTAAATTTTAACTCTTACCTTAAAATTAAGAAAAAGATCCTAAGATTAATTTTGGCAAAAAACAAAAATGAGTTCTTCTGAAACCCTCTTACAAGCTGTTTTGAATAGAATTTCAGCCAGAATGAGCCAGCAACTAGTTGATTCAGCTGCTGAAATTGCCTCAAAAGCCAAAGAGGCTCCGGGGAAACTGAGCCAAGAATGGTCATTACTCAAAGAAGAAATAAAGGAGGAAATAGAACGCCTTGAGAAAGAAGAACTAGAAAATTCTTACAAAGAGAATCTTTCACCAGCCCAGAAAAAAATCAAATCACTTCGAGCAAAGGTCCAACAATTAACTACAAAGATTGAGGAAAGAAATTGAAATACCTTAAGAACTTAAACATGTTTATAAGAAGACTTTATAGATCCATCTTTATTTGGCACACTTTTTTTTCTTTAATATTTTTGCTTTGGTGGGATGGACAATCCTTTACATATCTAAGAACATATGATGAAAAAACAAAGTCCTCTCGACAACGATTAAGGGCTAGTTGGTTAAAAGCAAGAATCCTCAGACTAGGTTCAGCATTTATTAAGCTTGGTCAACTCCTTTCGGCAAGACCTGATCTTTTGCCTAAAGGATGGATTGATGAATTATCTTCTCTACAAGATCAAGTCCCATCATTTAGTTTTAACAAAGCTCAAGAGATTATTCAAAGAGAATTAGGTCAAAGGTGCAAAGAAATAATTGATATTAATGACAAGCCTTTGGGAGCAGCATCTCTAGCTCAGGTGCATAAAGCAACTTTAAGAAGTGGGCGGCAAGTAGTTCTAAAAATACAAAGGCCCGGACTAGAAAATGTTTTCAAGCTTGATCTTGAAATTATGCAAAAAGTTGCAGGCCTTATACAAAAGAATAAAGATTGGAGTCAAGGAAAAGATTGGGTTGCAATTGCCCAAGAATGCAAAAAAGTTTTAATGCTAGAACTTGATTTTAGAATTGAAGCTCAATACGCAGCTAGGTTCAGACAACAATTCTTTGATTATTCTAAAATCAAAGTGCCAGGAGTTATTTGGGAGCTAACTACAGAAAAAATAATCTGCCTTGACTACATACCTGGGATCAAAATCAACGATACTAATGCGATAAAAGCTAAAGGTTTAGACCCATCTCAAATAGCAGAAATAGGTGCAGAAAGTTATTTAAAACAACTAATCGAATTTGGATTTTTTCATGCGGATCCTCATCCAGGCAACCTTGCGGTTAGTGAAGACGGTTCATTGATTTATTATGACTTTGGAATGATGGGAATGCTTTCTGAGCGAATCAGAAAAAGAATTGGTTCCATGGTAAAAAGTGCAGCTCTAAGGGATACCAATACCCTTATCAAGCAGCTACAAGAGGCAGGGTTAATTGCTTTAGATATCGAACTTGGACCTGTCAGACGTTTAGTGCGAATGATGCTTAAAGAAGCCCTTACTCCGCCGTTCAAGCCCAATGCTTTAGATAAAATTTCAGGAGATTTATACGAACTAGTTTATGAAAAACCCTTTAGACTGCCAGTAGAACTGATTTTCGTTATGAGAGCTCTATCTACCTTTGAAGGGGTAGGAAGAACTCTCGACCCAAGCTTTAACCTTGTTTCTATTGCCAAACCATACCTAATTCCATTAATGACTTCTAATAACACAAACCCTAATGACATCTTTAATGAAATTAGTCGACAAGTTGGACAACTAGGAAGCAAAGCAGTAACTCTGCCCAAGCGATTAGACGAGAATCTTGAAAGATTAGAAGATGGTGACCTACAAATACAAGTTCGTCTTGGAGAATCGGATAGACAATTCAGAAGAATCGTCAATGCACAGCATTCTATTAGCCAATCTATTTTATTAGGTTCTCTAGGCATTTCTACAGCTCTGTTAGGTTCCAGTAAACAGCCTATTCTTGCTTTAGTTCCCATTATTCTTTCATTACCAATTGGGATAGGATGGATAAACCTTCAAGCAAAAATAAAAAAAGACTCAAGAATAGAAAAAATGAAATCTAACAACAGATAGTCCAAACACTTTCAATCTACGTATTTTTCCCTCTAGGTCCCAATCCAACTGCACCAGCATATATAGCTTTAGGTCCAAGTTCATCTTCAATCCTTAATAGTTGATTATATTTAGCGACTCTCTCACTTCTACTTAATGAACCAGTTTTAATCTGTCCAGCTTTAGTCGCTACGGCTAAATCAGCAATAGTTGTATCTTCTGTTTCTCCACTTCTATGACTAATTACACTTGTATAGCCTGACCTAGTAGCTAAATCTATTGCCTGTAAAGTTTCGGTTAAGCTACCTATTTGATTAACCTTAATTAAAATCGAATTAGCAGCTTTATTATTAATACCCTTTTGCAATCTTTTGGTATTTGTTACAAACAGATCATCTCCAACAAGTTGTATTTTATCTCCCAATCTTTGGGTAATTAACTCCCAACCTTTCCAATCATCTTCTGCCAGGCCATCCTCAATTGAAACTATTGGATAAGACTGAACAAGCTTGGATAATTCTGAAATCATATTTTCACTGGAATAATTAGAGTTTGCGAATGAATAGGTATCATTTTTAAAAAACTCTGTACTTGCGACATCTAGAGCTAAAGAGATTTGATCGCCTGGGGAATAACCTGCTTTCTCAATAGCATCAACCAACAAATCTCCAGCCGCATTATTACTAGGAAGATTTGGAGCGAAACCACCTTCATCGCCAACAGCCGTAGACAATCCTTTATCAGCAAGCAACTCTTTCAAAGTATGAAATACCTCAGTTCCCATTCGAAGCGCCTCTCTAAAACTCTCAGCCCCATGAGGAACAAGCATAAATTCTTGAAAGTCAAGATTATTAGTAGCATGAGCACCCCCATTTATCACATTCATTAAGGGCACAGGAAGCAAAGAAGACATTGGTCCCCCCAAATACCTGTATAAAGGTAAACCCAAGGCATTCGAAGCTGCTTTAGCAGAAGCAATACTGACAGCCAAAATGGCATTGGCTCCTAGTTTCGACTTGTTTTCAGTTCCGTCTAATTCAATCATCAAACTATCAACAGTAGCCTGGTCTAAAGATGAGATCCCACACAGAGATGGAGCTATTTGTTCCTCAATATTTTGAACAACTTTTCTAACCCCTTTGCCCAAATATCTCTTGCCTCCATCTCTAAGCTCATGAGCCTCGTATGCACCAGTACTTGCTCCACTAGGAACTATTGCTCTACCTGTAACCCCACACTCAAGCATTACTTCAGCTTCAACAGTGGGGTTTCCCCTTGAATCAAGGACCTCCCTAGCTAAAACGTTATCAATAAGCAGATCTAAAGAATCAATCACTTTGGCTTGTAGGAGGTTTTTTTAGATATTATGATCTGTTGGACCAAGAAACTCATTTATTGGTAATTCCTGTAATTCCAGAAACTTTGTTTCTTTGATTTTCAAGACGAGCAACCTAACAAGTCCAAACAAAAATTCCATGAGAATACTTCATACAATGCTAAGAGTTGGTAACTTGCAAAAATCCATTCATTTCTACACTTCAGTTTTAGGAATGCAGCTCTTAAGGAAAACAGATTACGAATCAGGGAGATTCACGTTAGCTTTTCTTGGATATGGTGATGAAGAAAATAACAGTGTTCTAGAATTAACTCATAATTGGGATAAGCATAATTATGACCTTGGGAACGGTTTTGGGCATATTGCACTTGGTGTAAATGAGATTTATAAAAGTTGTGAAGAAATTCAAAACAACGGCGGCAAAATTATTAGAGCTCCTGGTCCCATGAAACATAGTCAAACAGTAATTGCTTTTATACAGGACCCTGATGGGTACAAAATTGAACTAATAGACCTTGCCTCCCGCCAAAAAAGATGATGCTGTGGAAACTACATTGACAAACTCCGCTTCCCAAAATAAAAGCTTAACTAGCAATCCTGATCTCTTTAGCCAAGACTGTTGGAATCTTCTATTAGATAGTGAAAATGAAGCGGATCGTTGGAGGCACGAATTTGTTAATGTCGAACATGTATTACAAGTACTATTTACTGATGAAAATTACAGAAATTTTATAAAAGATCTACCAATTAATTGCAATAGTTTTATTAACAGCTTGGAAGATTTTCTTGCAGAACTACCATCACCAGGAACAACTCAACTTTTTATTGGCGAAGCCTTAGATTCACTTCTAGATAGGTCCGACGAATTTCGAAGAAAATGGGGATCAAAAAATATTGAAATTTCACATTTATTACTATCAATTGGACGAGATCCAAGGATTGGTTCGTTATTGTTTGAAAAATATAATCTTCCCAGTGAGCTTTTAGAAGCTGAGTTAAGACGAATCCCAAAAATCAATGCCTTAGAAAATAGAAATGTCAAAACGAATATCAATGTACCTAATAAAAAAAATCAAGAAATACAAAATACTGAAACCACTATACAAAATAATACTCCTATAACAAGTATCACTAATTTTAGAAATAAAGAGCGCCTCAATAGTGGATTGGATGAATTCAAGCTTGAAAAAGAAAGTGATATCCTCGATACCTATGGGACTGACCTAACAGAAAGTGCAAAATCAGGTTTATTAGATCCAGTTATTGGAAGAGAAGAAGAGATTAATTTAATACTCAAAGTATTATCTAGAAGGAATAAGAATAACCCTATTTTAATTGGATCGCCAGGTGTAGGCAAAACAGCAATTGCAGAATTACTAGCTCAGGAGATAGTATCAAACAATGTACCTGATTCAATTAAAGGATTAAGACTAATATCACTTGACATCGGTGCTCTAATTGCAGGTACAAAGTTCAGAGGGCAGCTTGAAGAGCGTTTACGTTCAATATTTGAAAAGGCTAGTGATCCTAACAATAAAGTTATTTTATTTATTGATGAAATACATACAATTTTAAATACTGATCGTTCAAGTTCAGATGCTGGTAGTTTCTTAAAACCTGTTCTTGCAAAAGGAGAATTAAAATGCATTGGAGCAACAACTCCTGAAAATTATCGAAGGACCCTAGAGAAAGACCAGGCTCTTAATATAAGATTCCAAAAGATTTTAATAAAAGAACCAAGCATATCATTGAGCGTTGAAATACTGAGAGGGCTTAAAGATCGATATGAAAAACATCATGGAGTAACCATTTCTGATGATGCTTTAATTACCGCAAATCAATTAGGAGATAGGTATATTAGTGACAGATGCCTTCCAGACAAAGCAATTGATTTGATCGATGAAGCTTCCGCTCAAATAAAAATAGATTCAACAAAAAAACCTAGTAAAATAGAGGAAAAAGAATTAAGAATCGAGGAAATAAACAAAGAATTGCTTCAAAAAACTGAAAAATTAAGTGATATCGATTTACAAAAAATTGATGATTTGAAATTTATTCTGGACCGAGAATTATCCGAACTTTATGAAAGGTGGAATAAAGAAAAAAGCATATATAATGATCTAAAGCAATTAACTAATGAAAGAAATGATTTAATCGAATTAATAGCAACAAGCCAACAGAATGGAGACCTTGAGGAATCAGCAAGGCTTCAATATGAAGAACTACCTAATCTACAAAAAGAAATTGCAAATACTGAAAATACCTTAAAAAGATTTTCTCAATCTGAATACTCGTTAATCAAAAATATTGTGACTCCTGATGATATCGCTGAAGTGGTTTCTAGATGGACAAGTATACCTGTAAATAAAGTCCTTGCTGGAGAAAAAGAAAAACTTTTAAACCTTACTAAAGAACTTGATCAGAAAGTAATTGGGCAAAGCAAAGCTGTTGAAGCAGTAAGTGCAGCCATCAAAAGAGCACGAGCAGGAATGAAAGATATTAAAAGGCCAATAGGATCATTTCTTTTCCTAGGCCCTACTGGTGTTGGCAAAACAGAGCTTGCAAAAGCCCTTGCAAACTCTTTATTTGATGAAGAAGAAGCACTCGTAAGATTAGATATGAGTGAGTTTATGGAACGAAACGCAGTAGCCAGATTACTAGGGGCTCCTCCTGGATATGTAGGCTACGAAGAGGGAGGGCAACTGACAGAGGCTATACGGAGAAGACCCTATGCAGTTCTACTTTTAGATGAAATAGAAAAAGCACATCCCGATGTCTTCAATATCCTTTTGCAAGTGTTGGATGATGGGCGTCTTACAGACTCACAAGGGAGAACAGTAAATTTTCAGCACACTGTAATTATTCTCACTAGCAACCTAGCCAGCAAGGCAATTCTCGAGAATACTGTAATGTCACAAAATACAACCAAAGTTTTAGAGAATCAAAGTACTAATAAATTAAGTGAACATATTGATAAGGCTCTTAAAAATCAATTCCGGCCAGAATTTCTTAATCGCATTGATGAGATTGTCTGTTTTAATCCACTTTCTCTCAACGATCTTCAATCAATAATTCAATTACAATTAGAAGAAATATCTCATTTACTAGCAGACCAAAATCTGCAATTAAGAGTTGACGCTTCAACTATAGAATCCCTTGCAAATGAAGGTTTTGAACCAGAATACGGTGCAAGACCGCTTCGAAGAATTCTTAGAAGGCGAATAGAAAACCCTCTGGCTACTAAATTACTTGAAGATAAATTTATAAACTCAAAAGCAGTTAGAATAAAGGGAACCTCTGAACAATTAGAATTTTTCCCAGAAAACTAAGCAAACTAAATTAGCCACGCTAAATTTCAGAAAAAGCTAACGGCGTGTCATTCAGCATCAAATTATTTCATTGTGACCAGTTCAACCCCTAAAGAAAACAATCTTGAAGAATCAACTCAAGAGCAAGAACCTGTTTCTCAAAAAGGCTTTCTTGGATCAACTATTGATGAATTGAAATTAGTCATTTGGCCGAGTCGCCAACAATTATTCAGTGAATCAATAGCTGTAATATTAATGGTCACTCTTTCAGCTGCATTAATAGCTGCTCTAAGTCGTTTCTATGGCTGGGGAGCCTCTCAACTATTCAGTTAAACTAAAGTTCATCATCATTACTAGCAACCCCTTATTTAATCAATTTTCCAGTGACAGAGTCCTATCAAACCATACAAGATCCATCTCAGGAAAATGAAGTTTCTATTGAGAATCATTCAAAAGAAATTGGAACTGAGTCCAAGCCAACTGGAATAGCAAGATGGTATGCCATCCAAGTCGCCTCTAGTTGTGAAAAGAAAGTAAAAGCAACCCTCCAACAAAGAGCAGTTACTCTTGGTGTGAGCAACAGGATCTTGGAAATTGAAATTCCTCATAACCCAGCTGTAAAATTAAAAAAAGATGGCTCTAGGCAATCCACAGAGGAAAAAGTTTTCCCAGGCTATGTACTTGTGAGAATGGTTTTAGACGAAGACACAATGATGGCTGTAAGAAGTACTCCAAATGTAATTAATTTTGTAGGAGCTGAAGACCGACGAGCTACTGGGAGAGGTAGAGGACATATCAAACCAAGGCCTTTAAGCCGTCAAGAGGTGAATCGAATCTTCAAAAGAGCTGCTGAGAAGAAAACAGTGGTGAAAATTGACTTGTCAGAAGGGGACAAAATCCTTGTCACTTCTGGTCCTTTTAAAGACTTCCAAGGCGAAGTAATTGAAGTCTCTAGCGAAAGAAGCAAACTTAAAGCATTACTTTCAATATTTGGAAGAGAAACCCCTGTAGAACTGGAATTTTCTCAAATTAATAAGCAGAACTAAGTTGATTCTTTGAAACCAAGTTAGTTTTCAAGCCGATTAAGAAGTAAATTTGCTAGAAGACAAAAAAATTCCTTTCTAATTTAATTAGTAATCAAACCAATTTTAAGAAGATGGCCAAGAAAATTGTTGCTGTGATCAAGCTAGCTCTTCAAGCTGGCAAAGCTAACCCCGCTCCTCCAGTGGGACCTGCTCTAGGTCAACATGGAGTAAATATCATGGCGTTTTGCAAAGAATACAATGCAAAAACTCAAGATAAAGTTGGCTTTGTTATCCCAGTTGAAATATCTGTTTTTGAAGATAGAAGTTTCACCTTTATAACAAAAACTCCTCCTGCTTCCGTTCTAATTACTAAAGCAGCAGGAATTTCTAAAGGATCTGGAGAGTCTTCAAAAGGACAAGCAGGTACTATTAGTAAAGCTCAACTTGAAGAAATCGCAAAAACGAAATTGCCTGATCTCAATTGTAATAGTGTTGAATCAGCAATGAGAGTCATAGAAGGAACAGCCAAAAACATGGGTGTTTCAATCGGTGACTAAAGTAACGACTTTTCAAAAGTAGTTCCAATTCACAAAAGGGGGAGACTGAAAAGTCGCTTGACCCCACAAAAATCAAATGACAAAACCATCCAAAAGAATGCTGGAATTGTCTTCTAAAATAGAAGACAAAGCCTATCAACCACTTGATGCCATCAAACTAGTAAAAGAAAATGCAAAGGCAAAGTTTGATGAAACAATTGAAGCTCACGCAAGATTGGGCATAGATCCAAAATATACCGATCAACAATTAAGGACCACAGTTGCATTACCTCAAGGGACTGGTCAAAGTGTTCGAATTGCTGTGATTACACGAGGGGAAAAGGTTGCCGAAGCGAAGTCTGCCGGAGCTGATCTTGCAGGAGAAGAAGACCTGGTAGAGATCATTAACAAAGGGGAGATGAATTTTGATCTCTTAATTGCATCGCCTGACATGATGCCCAAGGTTGCAAAGCTTGGAAGAATTCTTGGCCCCCGAGGATTGATGCCCAATCCTAAAACTGGAACAGTAACAGCTGATCTTACTAATGCAATTAAAGAGTTTAAAGCTGGAAAGCTTGAATTTAGAGCTGATAAAGCAGGAATTGTTCACGTAAGATTCGGCAAAGCAAGTTTTTCTGAAGAAGCTCTACTTGAGAATTTAAAGACTCTCCAAGAAGCTATTGATAGAAACAAACCTAGCGGAGCTAAAGGCCGATACTGGAAGAGCTTATATATCACTTCCACAATGGGTCCCTCGGTTGAAGTAGATATAAACGCTTTGCAAGATATACAAGAAGAGAACTAATACCTTCTTTTGTTATATTAATAACTGGTTAACACCATTGGGCATACGCCCTGCCTAAGACAGTAGGTTAATTCCTTCGTTTGATTTATCAAACTAATTAGTAAACCCTACCGAGGCTCATGAAACGATTTTTTCCAATGGATCTTATCGGCATCGGCCTCGACTCCTTTTTGAGTTAAAAAGGCCGTATGTTCAAATCTTCACCCGATACGATCCACCATTATGGGCCGCACTCTGGAGAGAAAAAAACAAATAGTCGAAGAGATCAAAGGACTTCTTAACGAAGCCGAAATGGCTTTGGTTTTGGACTACTCAGGTTTGTCCATCAAAGAAATGTCTGATTTAAGAAGTCGCCTTGAAACCAGCAAAGGCGTATGCAAGGTTACTAAAAACACCTTGATGCGTAAAGCTATTGATGGTGATGCTTCTTGGTCTAATCTTGAATCTTTGCTTACTGGCACTAATGCTTTCGTACTTGTAAAAGGAGACGTTGGTAGTGCAGTTAAAGCAGTTCAAGCATTTCAAAAGGACACAAAGAAATCTGAGACAAAAGGAGGGTTATTTGAAGGCAAACTTCTTTCTCAAGAAGAAATAAAAGCCATTGCAAGTCTTCCAACAAAGGAAGTTTTAATGGCGCAAATTGCCGGTTCATTGAATGCATTATCAACAAAACTTGCTATTGGCATCAATGAAGTACCTTCTGGTCTTGGAAGAGCCCTAAAACAGCATGCCGATAGTGGTAACAGCTGATTAGAATTTTTGACTATTCATTAATTTCATCTCAAAATCGTTTCTCAATTACAACAATGTCCGCAAAAACTGATGAGATTCTAGAGTCTCTGAAATCCTTATCCTTACTTGAAGCTTCAGAACTTGTAAAACAAATCGAAGAAGCATTTGGTGTATCTGCAGCTGCCTCTGCTGGAGTAGTTATGGCAGCACCTGGCGCAGCAGCTGCAGGCTCTGGTGGAGCTGATGCTGCTGCCGAGGAACAGACTGAATTCAATGTCATTCTTGAGAGCTTTGATGCCTCAGCAAAAATCAAAGTTCTTAAAGAAGTTCGCAATGCCACAGGTCTTGGCTTAGGAGATGCCAAAGCTATGGTTGAATCTGCTCCTAAAACCATTAAAGAAGGTGTTTCTAAAGAGGACGCAGAAGCACTTAAGAAAGCAATCGAAGATGTTGGAGGGAAAGTAACTCTTAAATAAGGCAAATTTTGCTAAACAAGGGAATTAAACTTTCCATATAAAACATTTAAGCCGATCGTAAGATCGGCTATTTTTTTTATATGAATAAAAATCTTGGCAAAGTCATTAGTGCAGCAACTGATGGTGCATGCAGTGGTAATCCTGGCCCTGGCGGCTGGGGCGGTTTAATTCGTTTTGAAAATGGAAGTGTAGAAGAATTTGGAGGATTTCACCCTGCAACAACCAACAACCGCATGGAGCTATTTGCAGCCCTATCCATCTTAAAAAAGCTTAAAGAATTGCCTAGACAACAAAACCTAAAAATTAGAACAGATAGTCAATATCTTATTAATGGCTATGAACAATGGGTTTTTGGTTGGAAAAAAAAAGGGTGGAAAACATCATCCGGGAAAAGTGTTCTCAATAAAGATCTCTGGGAAGCATTAGACCAAGCTCGTCTCTCAGGAGTAAATCTTGAATATGTGAAAGGTCATAGTGGAGACAAAGACAACGACAGAGTCGATCAAATAGCTGTAAGCTTCTCTAAAAGGATTGAAATATCTTTGAGTTCTAGTTCACAAATAACTTATGAATAATTTCTCTCCCTTTAATCAATTATTCTCTGTAAAGTCCTTACACAAGAAACTGTTAGAGCCAATTCTAGATAGTGATAATGGTTTAGATGCTGAAGTATTAACTCAATTAAGCCTTTCTACATTAAAACAAATTTCACTTTATAAATCTTTCCCTATAATCTCAGATCTATTAAAACAACTCAAAAATGAGCTTCAAATAAGTAACCCTAAATTAGAGCAAAATTTGTTTGGTTGCCACTTTGCAAATCCAATTGGTCTAGCAGCTGGATTCGATAAAAATGGTATAGCTGCAGGTATTTGGGACTATTTTGGTTTTGGCTTCTCGGAGTTAGGCACTGTAACCATGCACTGTCAACCAGGCAATCCCAAACCTCGGCTTTTTCGACTAGCTAAAGAACAAGCTGCTTTAAATCGTTTGGGATTTAATAACAATGGTTCGAAAGAAATGCTCAACACTTTAAAGAAACAAGACTTGCGCGAGAAGAATGACAGAAAATCTTTGATAGGAATTAACTTAGGAAAATCCAAAATTACAACGATTGATAATGCCCCAGAAGATTATGCATTTTCCTTAGAGCTCCTAGCACCTTTGGCTGATTATGCCGTAATCAATGTCAGTTCACCCAATACGCCCGGTCTAAGAATTTTGCAAGAAGAAACACGATTAAGGAGACTAATTGCAAAATTAAGACGATTACCTGAATGTCCTCCCTTATTAGTAAAAATCGCTCCTGATCTAGATGATTATGGTATTGATGCCATAGCCAAAGTAGCCTTTGAAGAAGGTCTGGCAGGATTAATTGCAGTAAATACAAGTATTGATAGGCTTGGACTAGAAAACAGAATCCTCAATCAAACAGGCAACGCCTTAAAGAATGAGGCGGGTGGGTTGAGTGGAAAACCTCTTCAACAAAGGGCATTATCTGTTGTCAAACAATTATATAAAACTACAAAAGGAGAATTGCCCTTGATTGGAGTAGGAGGTATCGACTCTCCAAAAATTGCCTGGGAAAGGATTACTGCGGGTGCATCATTAATTCAAATTTATACAGGCTGGATTTATAAAGGACCACAACTAGTTCCCCAAATTCTTGAAGGTTTAATCTCACAACTTGACCAATATGGCTTTAACTCTATCTCAGAAGCTGTTGGTACTGATGCCCCATGGAAAAACCAAAAATAAACTTAGAAAACTCTCTATTAAATAGACCTCACTATCACGGAGGAAATCTAGAAGAGCATTCCAAAATACTAGGAGTTTCTCCTAATAAAATTGTAGATGCAAGTGCATCTTTAGTACCTTTCCCACTAACCAACAAACTAAAGAAAGTTCTAAAAAGAGCCATAGATAAAAAACTACTTTATAGCTATCCAGATAGAAACCATACTTCTCTAAAAAAGGCAATCGCCAGTTGGCATAACATTGACGAAGCCTGTGTCTTCCCTGGTAACGGAGCCGCAGAACTTTTTACCTGGGCAGCCAAGGATGCTGCAAAAGAAGGCATCAGTACTCTTCCTTCACCAGGGTTTTCAGACTATGAGCGAGCTTTAAAATGCTGGGATGCTCAATATATTCATATGGCTCTTCCTTTATTATGGAGCAACAAATTTCCACAAGATTTTCCATTAACCCCAACAACAAAAGTTATTTGGATAACCAACCCTCATAATCCAACAGGACAACTTTGGAGCCGTGATTCATTAGAAACATTCTTAAAGAAAGGTCATTTAATCATTTGTGATGAAGCGTTCTTACCACTAGTACCTAATGGAGAGAAACAGTCGCTCGTTCCATTATCATTCAAGTACTCTAATCTAATAATTATTCGAAGCCTTACAAAACTTTTTGGGATTGCAGGTTTAAGACTTGGCTATGCAATTAGTCACCCTGAGCGACTAGACTTTTGGCAACTATGGAGAGACCCTTGGCCCGTAAATAGCATTGCTATTTTACTTGGGGAAACAATAATGAATGATCACAATATGCTAAAAGGATGGTTACGGAAAGTACAACATTGGGTCAGAGAAGAAGGGCAGTGGTTTAACGCAAAATTTGCAACGTTAAATGATTTAAATGCATATCCATCAGTTGCAAATTTTCAGCTTATAAAAAGCAAAAAACCTCTTAAGGGTTTTAATGAGAAGCTATTAAATTCATATATTCTTTTGAGGGACTGTAGTTCTTTTAGAAACCTAGATAAAAACTGGTTTAGAATAAGCTTTCAAAATAGGAAAAAAAATAAACTTATTTTCAAATCTTTTCAAAAATTTTTAACTTAAAGTAATCAATATCCTCACTATTTCTTTTGTTGAATCTCTAAGTTGCAATTGCTTAATGCATTTTTTCATATCTTTAAGCAATTCAGGAGATTCATTTATTCCCAACAATCTATTTCCAAGCAAATTATCAAGAATCTTTTCTAAACGAATATGATTAGTATCACTCTGATGAAGAATTAATGCTCCACCAGATTCAGCTGCATAGGCAGCGTTAAATTCTTGATGATTATCAGTTGCATAAGGATAAGGAACAAGAATTGAAGGAATACCACAAAAAGCTATTTCGCTCAAAGCACTAGCCCCTGAACGGCTGATCACAAGGTCTGAATGAGCAAGGAGAGCGGGTACTTCATCGCTAAAGGCTCTTTCTACAATATTTACATGCCTGAGTTGCGGTTTATCATTTTTCCCAATCAAATGAACAACTCTGCATCCTTGATTTAAAAACTTTGGCAAAACATATCTAACCATTACGTTTAACTGCACAGCTCCTTGACTGCCACCCATGACCAATAAAAGAGGGCCTTCGCCATTAGGTACCCAATCTGGAAGAGATTTTTGGAATAGAAACTCTTCTCGAACGGGTGTTCCAGTTATAACAGTTTTACAATTTCCGAGATATTGCTTAGCTGGTTCGACGCCCAATGCCACTAAATCACAAAATCGGCCCAACAATCGCGTAACTTTTCCTGGATAAGCATTGGATTCATGAATCAAAACTTTAATACCACAAAACTTTGCCGCAAGAATTGCTGGGGCGGCAATATATCCACCTGTTGTAAAAACCAAATGAATACCTTCTTTCTGAATAAATTGAATAACAACAATCGTTGATCTAAAAAGGTTAAAGCACTGAGCTACTCTATTAAAAAGAGACCCTCTCAAGCCCTCCACATCAATAGTCTTTAAAGGAAAATGATCGCCAATTATTTCCCTCTCCATACGACCTTTCACGCCCAGCCAAAATACCTTCCAATTTTTGGGAAGAGTTTTTGCAACCGATAATGCAGGGAAAAGATGGCCTCCAGTCCCACTTGCAGCAATCAATATCTTTGGCATCTTTAACAATGAAAGCAATTCTTATGATTAAGTTATAGGTAATTCTTTGAAAACATTGACACCTCATTTACTCAAAGTTGTTCTTGGGTCAGTGATTTTTACCCTAAGTACATTCCCTGCCAATGGATTTTCGCAAAATTTAGGAATTAAATCTTTTTGCAATAAACTTGAAACAGCACTCAATAATAAGGAAAAAGCTAATTTTGCTTCCCTCCTATCAGAAGAAATTTATAAAAACTTTTATAGTTCGTACCAAGATCTCATAGAAAATTTCCCTAATTCTAAATGGGAAATAAATCCATTAGAGCAAAGAAAAAAAGAAAGTTTTACTGTTGAAATCATTATAACTGGACAAAATACTCAGGGAAAGAATCAATATTTGCTAGAATCAAAGCAACTCTTAAGACTCAATTTAAAGAATAATATTGTTATTAAAAAAGAGTTAATTAGTGAATATTCTATTGTCAAAAGCAAAAATAATGCCATTACGATGACTTTTAATATCCCAAATTCTGTTTTAACAGGAAGCATATATGATATAGATGTAATTTTGGACAAGCCCCTAGGAGATGAAATCCTTGCAGGAGGAATCATTAATGTACAAAATGACCTAAATACAAAAATTTTAAATAAAAATATTCCCCTAATGCCATTAGCATCAGGAGGATTATTTAAAACTGCACAAGCCCCTTTAGAGACAGGAAAGCAAAAATGGGCTGTACTATTAGCTCATCCTGAAGGAATAATTTCAATTTTCAAAACAGTTAAAATAGTTTCTAATTAAACCAAAAAGAAAACATTTTAAAATTTGGGAATTTCATTAATTATTGAACATATAGTACTATCCCTTACACTGAATCGAGTGCTGCTACCCCTGGAAGGATCTTACCCTCCAGCAACTCTAGGCTGGCTCCACCACCAGTAGAAATATGAGACATTTGATTGGCAAGACCGGCCTTTTCTACAGCTGCGACCGAATCTCCACCACCAATAATTGTGCAGCAGCCTTGATTGCTTAGTTCAGCCAATGATGAAGCAATGGCATTAGTGCCATTTGCAAACTTATCAAATTCAAAAACACCCATTGGGCCATTCCAAATTACTGTTTTGCAATTACTTAGGGCTTCTTGAAAAACTTTAATTGAGTCAGGTCCTATGTCTAAACCCATCCAACCTTCGGGAATGGAATTTATAGATGTTATTTGGCTATTTGCATTTGGAGAGAAATCATCTGCCAAGACAACATCTGTTGGCAAAAGCAACTCAACACCTTTTAATTTTGCTTTTTCTTCAAGATCCTTTGCTAACTCAAGCTTATCTTCTTCTACTAAACTATTCCCTACTGAGAGCCCCCTAGCCTTATAAAAAGTGAAAATCATTCCACCACCAATTAATACCTTGTCACATTTATCAATAAGTGATTCAAGTACACCAATTTTACTACTGACTTTAGAGCCTCCAACAATAGCAGCGAGTGGGCGCTTAGGTGAATCAATCGCTCCTTGAAGATATTGCAATTCCTTCTCCATTAAATAGCCTGCAACATTTGGACTAAGAAATTGAGTTACTCCTTCAGTGGAAGCATGAGCCCTATGGGCAGCACCAAAAGCGTCATTTACGTATATTTCGGCATTGGCTGCCAATTCTTTGGCAAAAGTTTTATCATTTTTCTCTTCACCCTCCATAAAACGAACATTCTCAAGAAGAACTACTCCTCCCTCAGAAATTGATGATATTTTTTCAGCTGCATCAGGTCCAATACAACTATCAGTTTTCAATACATCTTGGCCAAGCAATTCAGAAAGTCTTTTTGCAACAGGTGTTAAACGCATTCCTTCGTTCACTTTCCCTTTGGGCCTTCCAAAATGAGCAGCAAGAATAACTTTTGCTTTTTTTGCAATCAAATCAGTAATGGTTGGAATTGCTGCTCTGATTCGTGTGTCATCAGTTATGTCACCGTTATCATTCACGGGTACATTGAAATCAACTCTTACGAATACACGCTTGCCGCATAGCTCCTCAGCGCCGAGACTAGAAAGAGAACGCTTTGCCATGAGGTCCTAAATACGAATAAAAACTGAGCGACAATAACCCGAGATCGTTGCAAATTATTTTTTACTAAGCCAGAAGAGTCATCTGACCATTGGGAAAAAATCCTCAAATCCTATACCCTGACTAAAATATGTTTAAAAAAATCCTTTTCCCTATTTGTCAGAACCAAGCATTTTTCAACACTTTCAAAAGTTATCGACCTTACTAAGAGTCAAAGATCAGAAATCATTCATTAATTGAGAACTATCGCAAAGAAAAACAATATATACATATTTATTAAATAAAACTATTGAACAATGTTTAGAAAAATAATTTTTCGCACGATAGAAAAACAGATAAAAATCTAAATCAGGTAATTTGAGGTGTTATCAAATAGATTTAATCGTGATATCTGTGAGGAATATAAATCTTAGAAGAGATTCAAGAGGTAAAATCAATCAAATAATTGAAATCATTACCTATACAGCTATGATAATCTCATGAAATCTCCTATTATTCAGTGGTATCCTGGACATATAGCAAAAGCTGAGAAGCACCTAAAAAATAATCTAAACAAAGTAGATTTAATTATTGAAGTCAGAGATGCAAGAATACCCCATTCCACATCTCATCCAAGTTTAAAGCAATGGATCAATAACAAAAAGCATATTTTAGTGATTAATCGAAAAGATATGATTTCAGAAAGTAATTTAAAAAAATGGGATCACAAATTGATTAATGAAGGTAAACAACCTTTTTGGTGTAATGCAAAAATCGGTCAAGGTATAAACGAAATTAAAGAAGCTGCTGTAAGAACTGGTACTGAATTAAATGCTCGAAGATTATCTAGGGGAATGCTTGCTAGACCTATTAGGGCACTCACTCTTGGATTCCCCAATGTTGGCAAATCCGCTTTAATTAATCAATTAATGAAGAGAAAAATAGTTGCTAGTGCTCGTCGAGCAGGAGTAACCAAATCATTACATTGGGTTAGACTGGGCAAAGGTCTAGATTTACTTGATGCACCTGGAATTTTACCACCTCAACTTGATGATCAGAAATCCGCTCTAAAACTTGCTATCTGTGATGATATTGGTGAAGCAGCATATGACGTTGAATTAGTAGCTATAGCTTTTTTAAACTTGCTTGAAGAAATTACAGGTAAAAACTCGGTTCGCGCTGAATCTATTCTTCAAAAACGTTATGGAATAGAGATGAAAATTGATTTTAAAAATTCACATGAATGGTTAAAGCTCTGTGCTATTCAACATACTTCTGGAGATACAACAAGAATGGCTCAAAGATTCTTAGATGACTTCCGAAAATTACTCTTGGGCCCGATCTCTCTAGAACTTCCATGACAATAGAAACGAAACAAGAAAATTTTGGTCATGGAGATGGAGAGCTCGTTGTACTTAGTTATACAAAACCATTACCGATGAGACTGGATAGATGGCTGGTAAGCCAAAGACCTGAACAAAGCAGAGCTCATATTCAAAAATTCATTACTCAAGGGTTAGTAAAAGTAAATGGTGTCTTAGCAAAATCAAAAACACCTTTAAGACAAGGGGATGAAATTGCAATTTGGCTGCCCCCCCCAGAGCCTCTACCTTATTTAATTCCAGAAAAAATGGAATTAGATGTACTTTTTGAAGACGAACATTTGATAGTAATCAATAAACAGGCGGGCCTGGCAGTTCACCCTGCTCCAGGCAATAAAAACGGAACTTTAGTAAATGGATTATTAGATCACTGCAAAAATTTACCTGGAATTGGAGGCAAACTCAGACCTGGCATAGTACACAGACTAGATAAAGACACTACAGGTTGTATTGTTATTGCCAAAAGCCAAGAGGCATTAGTCAACCTTCAAAAGCAAATACAAAACCGTATTGCATCCAGGAACTACATCGCTATAGTTCACGGGGCTCCTCAATCAACAAAAGGTACAATCTGTGGTTCTATAGGACGTCACCCTGTTGATAGAAAAAAATATGCAGTAGTTTCGGACGATCTTGGTAGATTTGCTCGTACTCATTGGAAGTTAGAAGAAAGACTAGGAGATTATTCCCTAATGAGCTTCAAGCTAGATACAGGAAGAACTCATCAAATTAGAGTCCACTGTGCACATTTCGGTCATCCGATCTTAGGAGACCAAACATATAGCCGATGCAAAAAATTACCTACTCAATTGCAAGGTCAAGCTTTACATGCTATCGAACTTGGACTTATTCATCCAAAAACAAAAAAAGACATGCTTTTCAACGCTCCTTTGCCTAAATCCTTCAATAAAGCCCTAACAATACTGCGTAAAAATATACTGCATTAGAAAGCCTCAGTAATTCTTGGTGATGCTGCTGCTAGCTCCTTTGCAAGATCTGACTGAGGATTTTGAAAAATTTCTCCAGCAGTACCTTCTTCAACAATAGAACCTTTGTCTAAAAGAATAATCCTGTGACAAAAACTACTTGCAACTGATAAATCATGTGTAATAAACAAAATTGATATCTTTAAATTAGTTTGCAATTGTCTTAATAAATCCAAAATATCAGCCTGGATTTTATAATCAAGCATGCTAATACTTTCATCACAAATTAAAACTCTAGGCTCCAATGCAATTGCCCTAGCTATTGCAACTCTTTGCTGTTGACCTCCTGAAAGTTCTTTTGGAAAACGATTCATAAACTTCTCTGGAGGATTTAATCCTACTAGACATAACAAAGATCTAGTTCTTTCCCTAGCTACAGCAACCGAACATAATCCATGTATCAAGAATGGATCTGAAATAATATCTAAGACTGTCATCTTTGGATTTAAAGATGCAAATGGATCTTGAAAAACTAATTGAATTAATTTACGTGATTCCTTCAGTAAAGCATTATTTAATTGAGAAATATTCCTACCCATAAACTTGATGACCCCACCCCTTATTGGATTAAGACCTAGTAATGCTCTGCACAATGTGCTCTTACCACAACCTGACAATCCAACAACTCCCAAAGTTTCTCCAGAACTTAAAGAGAAACTCACTCCATTAATTGCTTTTACCCAATCAATCTTCCATGGATATCCACCTATAGAATGCCAGCATCTAAGTTCCTCAACTTCAAGAATCTTATCGGCAAAAGGATAATCCTTATGTGAATTTAATTCTCTTATTCTTGCAGCATCTACCAGTTCTTTACCAATAATCGACTTAGGATTTTTAACAAATGAATTACTATAACTTTCCTCTATAATTTTACCTTGATGAAGAATCGATATACGGTCACACCATCTTAAAGCCAAAGCAATATCATGCGTAATTAATAGTAATGCACTTCCCAAATCTAAACATAGCTCTTTCAATTCACGCATAATCCTACTGGCAACAACAACATCTAAACTTGAAGTAGGTTCATCAGCAATAATTAAAGGAGGGTTTAATGCTATAGCTAGTGCAATGGCAACACGTTGACGCATTCCACCACTAAATTCATGAGGATAACAGTTAAATAGAGATGAATCAATACCAACTTTAATAAGCAATTCTTTTGCTTTATTGTAATGCCAAATAGATGATTTATGAGGTTTATGTGCTTTCAAAGTATCAAGAATATGATCACCTATTGTCATTAAGGGATTTAAGCGAGTCATGGGATCCTGAAAAACCAAACCAATAGTCTGCCCACGAAAATTCTTAGACTTTTGGGGATCAATTCCAAAGAAATTTCTGCCATTCACACTAATATCACCAGCGCAAAAACACCCCTGAGGGAGAATATTAAGCAATACCCTTGAAAGAGTACTTTTACCAGAGCCCGACATCCCTATTAAGGCAACACTTTCTCCTTTCCCAACCTTTAAATCTAAGCCATCAAGGATCAGCTCTTTACTATTGGGATATCCCATCTGCAAGTGCTGAATCTTTAAAACATTTTCATCAGAACTATTCATTGTATGTAGCAATGATTGTTTACCATGAATAAAATGGATTAAATGCCAAGGTGGGATGCTTGAAACCGCCTCCACATCCAAGACTAATCACAATAAGTCCAGTAGTGACTTAGAAGAACTTACATGCAAACAACCACAATTAAGAACTGAACCAATCTGTAGCACAGAGGAATATCAAATTCAATTACCCGAGTGGCTTGTCGATTGTTTAGAAAACGCTCCACCAGGCATTGGAGAATCGTGTCCAACTACATCAGAATCATTATTGGCTAGTGCTTTTGACTTAGCTTTTAGACTTCACAAAGGTCAATTCCGTGCCAGTGGAGAACCATACATAGTTCATCCCGTTGCAGTAGCAGATCTACTCAAACAAATTGGTGCAAGTCCAACTGTTATTGCAGCTGGATTCTTACACGATGCAGTTGAAGATACACATCTCACGCTTGAACAATTAGAAGCCTTTTTCGGGAAAGAAGTTAGTTGCCTGGTTGATGGAGTAACAAAATTAGGAAGTATTCATTTTACAAATAGAACAGAAGCACAAGCAGAGAACTTGCGGAGAATGTTTTTAGCTATGGCTAGTGATATTAGAGTTGTTCTGGTCAAACTGGCCGATAGATTGCATAACATGCGTACCATAAGTTCTCTTAAGCCTGACAAACAACAACGCATTGCCCTAGAAACGAGAGAAATTTATGCTCCATTAGCTAACAGATTAGGTATTGGTCGATTCAAATGGGAACTAGAAGATCTCTCGTTCAAACTGCTTGAACCAAAGGCCTTTAAAGAAATTCAAAAAGAGATTTCAACAAAAAGAAGTGATCGAGAAAAGAGATTAGGCATAACAATGAAGCTTTTAGAAAACAAGCTCAATTCAGCCGGCTTAAAAAATTGCGAAGTTGATGGTCGCCCCAAGCATCTCTTTGGCATATGGAGCAAAATGCAAAGACAAAAAAAGGAGTTTCATGAAATTTATGATGTTGCTGCTCTAAGAATTATTGTTCCATCACTAGAAGGATGTTACCGAGCGCTTGCAGTTGTCCACGATACATTCAGGCCAATTCCCGGACGATTCAAAGACTATATAGGCTTGCCTAAAGCAAATGGTTACCAATCGCTCCATACAGCAGTGATTGGAAGACATAGGCCCATAGAAGTTCAAATCCGAACTCCAGAAATGCATCAAATTTCTGAATTTGGAATAGCAGCTCACTGGAAGTACAAAGAAGGAGGCTCACCGGCTATGGGAAATACCGAAAGATTTAATTGGTTACGTCAATTAGTAGAATGGCAACAAGAAGGTGGCAATGATGATCATAATGATTACCTGTCTTCTATCAAGGAAGATCTATTTGATGAAGAAGTTTTTGTTTTTACCCCAAAAGGTGATGTTGTCGGTTTAAGGAAAGGCTCTACTCCAATCGATTTTGCTTATAGGATCCATTCCGAAGTTGGCAACCATTGCCATGGAACTAGAATCAATGACAGACTTTCTCCATTATCAAAGCCATTAAGCAATGGTGATTTTGTTGAGATCTTAACTAACAATTCTGCTCACCCTAGTCTTGATTGGTTAAACTTTGTTGCCACCACAACAGCAAGGAACCGAATTCGCCAATGGTATAAGAAAAGTCATAGGGATGAAACTATTCAAAGAGGAAAAGAATTACTAGAAAAAGAGCTTGGCAGGAAAGGCTTTGAAACACTCTTAAAAGGAGATGCCATGCAAAAAGTAGCTGATCGATGCAATTTAAAATCGATAGAAGATCTAATGGCTGCACTTGGTTTCGGAGCTATTACTCTTCACCAAGTCATCAACAGATTAAGAGAAGAAATCCGTTTGCAAAACATTACCCATATTCCCCCTCAATCCAATACTGAAGTTGCAGAAGAATTATCTAGCCGAGAACCAATACCATTAAGGAATCTCTCAAAAGAGAACTCTCCCATTGTTGGAGTAGAAGGGCTAGATTATCGCCTTGGGGGCTGTTGTAATCCTTTGCCTGGGGAAGCAATTGTAGGGACCGTTGCATTAGGAAATCATGGCATTACTATCCATAAACAAAACTGCGTCAATGTAAATTCAATCCCCAGCGATAGGCAACTACCCGTTAGATGGAATCAAAAATCTTCTATAATTAATGCAAGGTTTTCAAGTCAGGTCAAAATAGAAGTAATTGATCGTGTTGGAATTCTCAAAGACATTTTAATGAGATTATCTGATAGTGGGATTAACGTTAGTGATGCTCGTGTCAAAACTGCTTATGGAAAGCCTGCATGCATTGATTTAAGAATAGAAGTTCAAGACGCAGAGCAACTGAAAATAACTATGAACCAAATCCGCTCCATGGCAGACGTAATTGATATTGCTCGAACAAGCTTGAATTAACTTTCCTGAAACAACAAGCTTTGATCTCTCAAAATTATCAGACTTTATTAATCCCCTCACAACTAGACATTAGAAATATTTTTTCATCAAAAAAATGTTATAAAAATTCTATATGCATATTCATAGACAACAAAATATAGCCATAGCAAAAATATTAAACTATAAAATCTAGACAATTCATGCTACGAGTAAAATCAACCTAATATTTAATGCTTTTTCAAATAACGATGTCTTGTAGAAATACTTCTGAAGGCGCCATAGGAAAGCACTCCAGTAAGCAATCCTAGAAGCAATCCAAAAACTGATGAGCCTAAAAGAATCCTGCTACTAAATAACCAACCTTGCTCAAATAACTCTTTTTTAGATAATTGATTGAGAGCTTCAAGATTGGTTCCTTCACCTAGGAATATAGATCCAACTTTATAATTAAACACATATAGCGGCACATAAGTTACTGGATTACTTACCCAGGTGCCAGCTGCTGCAAGAAGATGATTCCCCTTAAACAAACTGGCAAGACAAACGCCAATAATCGTTTGAAAACCAAAAAAGGGAAAGCAACCGCTAAAAACCCCGACAGCCAATCCTCTCGCTCGTTGAGCAGGAGTACCTTCCTGATTCATCAGCCACTTAATCAGAAACCTTACTCTTGTACAGTGCTTAAAGAAAACTTTGCTCATGTCTACAAATATTCAAATCAAAAAAAGAAACTTCCCTCAAATTAAAGATTTTCAGTTAAAACTTTAATGAGTTTAACATTGCCCACCGAAGATACCATTGCAGCAATTGCATCAGCAATTGCTGCAGGCAGTGGCGGAATTGCTGTAATACGAATATCTGGCAACAAAGCACAAGAGGCAGTTCAACAAATAGTCAATCTTCCTGGCAAGCAAAGATGGGAAAGTCACAAGATCCTTTACGGTCATATTGTGAATACAAAAAGCCAACAAAATATTGATGAGGTCCTCATTTTAAATATGGAGGGACCTAGAAGTTTTACAGGTGAAAATATCGTTGAGATTCACTGTCATGGTGGTTTAGTTAATGTTCAAAGAGTACTGGCACAAGTACTTGAACACCCTCAAGTAAGACGTGCATTACCAGGAGAATTTAGTCAACGAGCAGTCTTAAATGGGAAGTTAAATATAACTCAAGCAGAAGCTATTAATGACTTAATTTGTGCAAGAAGTGAAAAAGCTGCTGACCTAGCAATAGCAGGTCTTGAAGGCAATATAAGCCTTGAGATAAACTCCTTTAGAGATCAACTACTCAATCTCTTAAGTGAAATTGAAGCACGAATTGACTTTGAAGAAAATTTATCACCTTTAGATCCCAAGAAATTGATTAAAGATATTATCAATCTTAAAGATGATCTTCAAAAACTTATAAGTGCTTCTAAGCAAGGAGCATTGGCACATAATGGGATTAAAGTTGCCATTATTGGTCAACCTAATGTTGGCAAAAGCTCATTATTAAATAGTCTTCTCAAGCGACAAAAAGCAATCGTCACAGATTTACCAGGTACCACTAGAGATGTTATAGAGAGTGAAATTATTTTGGAAGGTATGCCCATAACTTTAATTGATACAGCAGGGGTAAGAGAAACTAACGATAAAATTGAAAAAATTGGCATCGCAAGAAGTCAACAAGCTATAGCCTTAGCAGATATTATTATTCTAGTATTTGATCTTAATTTAGGATGGACATCTCTTGATGAGAACCTACTAAAACAAATCCCTCCAAAAACTCCTAGGATAATTGTTGGCAACAAATCTGATCTTATTTTTAGCAAAAATAATAACATGGCAGATATATATATAAGCACAGTTAATGGGGAAGGTAACAATAATCTCTTAGAGCAATTAGTAAATATCTCTGGTGCTCAAAACTTAAATAGTCTAGAATTTTCTCTCAATGAAAGACAATTAGATTTAGTAAAAGAGGCATCGAATTCTCTAAAGGAAGTCGAAAAAGCAGCAGCAAATGACTTGCCATGGGATTTCTGGACAATTGACTTGCGAAGAGCAATTTATTCGTTAGGTGAATTAACTGGTGAAGAAATTTCCGAAACTATTCTTGACCGAATTTTTTCAAAATTTTGTATTGGGAAGTAAGTTTCCTATATTAAAGCTTAAACATTAATCTCAGACCAATTGTTCTCTTGAAAAATATCACTCCTTCAATTCAAAAGGTACTTGACAAGTTTCTAGATGAGGACATTGGACGCGGAGATCTTAGTCTTATCAATACCGAAGACAAATTTGTAAATGCCCACTGGATCTCAAAGCAAAATGCTATTTTTTGTGGAGGGCTATTTATAGAGTACATTTTCCTAAAATTGAATGCATCTACAAAAGTTAAGCTAAAAAAAACTGACGGTGAAACATTAACTGCAGGTGAAAAAATCCTAGAATTAACTGGTCCAGTGGCTTCTTTACTATCAGGAGAACGAACAGCTCTTAATCTCTCTATGCATCTTTCAGGAATTGCTACTGCAACAAAAAAAATGGTTTCATACCTTGAGGGCACGGAAATAAAACTTGCTGATACAAGGAAAACAACACCAGGGCTAAGAGTTTTTGAAAAATATGCCTTTAGATGTGGAGGAGGAATAAACCACAGAATGGGGCTAGATGATGCCGCTATGTTGAAAGAAAATCATATAGCATGGGGACAAAGTATTACTCAATCTGTTGAGGAGCTTCGTCAAAACATACCGTGGACAGCAAAAATTATTGTTGAAGCAGAAACTCCTCAACAAGCAAAAGAAGCTGTTCAAGCAGGAGCTGATGGAGTTCTTCTTGACGAAATGAATCCTGAAAAAATATCTATTTTAGTTCCACAATTAAGAGAAATTGCATCAATAAAAAATAAAAAGGTTATAATAGAAGCTTCTGGGATTAATCCAAATAATATAAAAAAATATCTATCAACTGGTATTGACTTGATATCAAGCAGTGCAGCAATAACTAAAAGTCCATGGATAGATTTCAGCATGCGCTTTAACAGTCCTGAACAAGATCTGTTATGAAACAAATCGAAAAAACTCTTGAAAACTTAATAGGGCAGTCTTTGAACGCAGCTTTAGCTGAAGGTTCATTAACTAAACATACAAATGATTGTTCTTGTCAAATTAGTGTTTTACCTTCCACAAAGCCAGAGTTTGGAGATTTCCAAATTAATAGTGCTCTATCTCTAGCTAAGGTTTTCAGAAAATCACCTCGTGAAATTGCAGAATTAATTATAAATCAACTAAACAAAATCGAAAGCTTTAAGAACATCTGTAAGCCTGCTGAAATTGCTGGACCAGGTTTTATAAATTTAACCTTAAATGAGAGTTGTTTGATCTCAGGAATTTTTCAACGACTTAATGATTCGAATCTATGTGTTCCTAAAGTAGAAGTCAACTTAAAAGAGCATCAGAAAAAACCTATAGTAGTTGATTTCTCAAGCCCAAATATCGCAAAAGAAATGCATGTTGGACATCTGCGCTCCACAATCATAGGAGATTCAATAGCAAGAGTCCTTGAGTTTCGAGGATATAAGGTACTTCGTCTAAATCATGTTGGCGACTGGGGCACTCAATTTGGAATGTTGATTACACATCTAAAAGAGGTAGCACCTCAAGCACTAAAAGAATCAAATGCTATCGAATTAGGAGATTTAGTGACTTTTTACAGAGAAGCAAAAATAAAGTTCGATGAAGATAAAAATTTTCAAAAAGCATCTAGAGATGAAGTAGTTAAGTTACAAAATGGTAATGTTGATAGTCTTAAAGCCTGGAGCTTATTGTGTAATCAATCTCGTAAAGAGTTCCAAATAATATATGATCGACTAAATATTAATCTTATTGAGAGAGGAGAATCTTTCTACAATAAATTTTTAAAAGGAGTAATCAATGAACTTGATGAATGTGCATTATTAAAAAAAGATAATGGTGCACAATGTGTTTTTTTGAATGAAGTCAAGGGGTGGAAGAGCACCTCTCCCCCAGTAATTGTGCAAAAAAGTGATGGAGGATTCAACTATGCAACTACAGACCTTGCAGCTATTAAATATCGACTATCTGCCGTTCCAGAAGGAGATGGAGCAGAACGATTAATATACGTCACAGATTCAGGCCAAGCAAGTCATTTTGAAAGTGTTTTTGAGATTGGGAAACTTGCTAATTGGGTAACTAATAAAAATCAATGTAAACACGTACCTTTTGGTTTAGTACTTGGCGCAGATGGGAAAAAACTCAAAACTCGTTCAGGTCATACTGTTAGATTAAAAGACTTGCTGGATGAATCAGTGGAACGAGCAAAAGCAGATTTAATATCAAGGCTTTCTTCTGAAAAACGAGAAGAAAATGAGGAATTTATTAATAAAGTTTCAAAAGTAATTGGCATTGCTTCCGTTAAATATGCTGACCTCAGTCAAAATCGAACAACAAATTATCAATTTAATTTTGATCGAATGCTCAACTTACAAGGTAATACTGCACCATACCTTTTATACGCCTTTGTTAGAATTGCAGGGATTCAGCGTAAAGGTGGAAATATAAATCATGCCATTAATAGCCTGAAATTTACTACACAACAAGAATGGAATCTCATTAGGCACTTGCTAAAATTTGATGATATAATAATAGAAGTAGAAGAAGAACTCCTTCCTAATAGATTGTGTAACTACTTGTTTGAATTAAGCCAAATTTTTAATAGATTTTATGACAAGATTCCAATACTTAAAGCCAATGTTATAGAAAAGTCATCTCGCTTAGCACTTTGCAAATTAACTGCTGATACCTTACAACTAGGATTAAGTCTTTTAGGCATTGAAACATTACAAAGAATGTAATGAAAAATTCACGAAACCCCATTAACAATGAACCTCCCTCTCCCCGTATTGCGGTTCAGAATATGCAATCTTACTCTGCACCACTAGAAGGTAGAAGAAACTTACTTAGGCTAGACTTTAATGAGAATACTCTTGGACCAAGTCCAAAAGTAATTGAAGTAATTAAGAAATTCTCATCAGAAGAAATAGCAATTTATCCGGAATATAGTGATCTATTAGATTTAATCACTAAGACGATTAATATTTCAAGAAGTAAAAGCATTTTAAATACAAATCAAATTGGTCTTTTTAATGGGGTTGATGCTGCTATTAATGCAATATTTCACTCTTATGGTGATAGTCGCGATAAGCTTTTAACAACTATTCCTACATTTGGCTATTACTCACCATGTGCAGCAATGCGAGGCATGGAAGTAATGGCAATTCCCTACAAAACTGGAAGTTTTGAATTCCCTTTCAACTTAATATCTAACTATTTAAAAGAACATACTCCAAAGCTACTAATTATATGTAACCCTAATAATCCTACAGGTACAATGTTAGACCCTTCTAAAATCATTGAACTTGCTAAAATATCTCCAAAAACTTTAGTCATTATTGATGAAGTATATGAAGCATTCTTAGGACAAAGTGTTATTCCAATAATCAACTTTAATGACACAAAAAATATTATTATATTAAGGTCTCTCTCAAAAACAGCTGGTCTAGCAGGTCTAAGGATTGGTTTTGCAATAGGCAATAGTCAAGTTATTGATCATATAAAAAGTGTTACAGGACCTTATGACATAAACAGTTTTGCAGTAGCAGCAGCTTACGCCTCATTATCCGATGCTTCACATACAAAAAGATATGTAGAAGAAGTTATAAAAGCAAGGGAATGGATCAAAAATAAACTTATCTATCATGATATAAGATATCATATAGATGCTGGAAACTACTTTCTTATTTGGCCTAAAAAAGAAACTAAATTAGTAGAGAATCTCCTAAAAAAATCTGGTATTTTAGTTAGAAATATGTCTGGAAAATATTTAATAGATAAGTCATTAAGAGTTAGTATTGGTACATTAGAGCAAATGAAGTTTTTCTGGGAAGTATTTGAAAAAATAGAAACTAAAAATCAATCTAAAACATAAATCTTCAAATTATCTGGCAAATCTTTAGAAACACTAATTGTCTTAGGACTCTTAATAACCTCAACTCCTTTGAGGGCATCTAAAAAGGGATTAATGTCAGTTAAATCGCAATTTTTTAAGTTTTCATCCTTAATATATTGAACTGGGATAACTAATTTCGGACCCATACTTCTTACAACTTCAGCGGCTTCTTTCCCATTAAACACTTTAGAGCCTCCGCCAACTGCAATAAATAACACATCAGGCTTACCAATTAGTAACTGATCTTCAGTTGAAGGAAGGGTTGCAGCGCCACCAAAATGAACAAAATTCAAATCCCCTTGATTCCACTGCCACAAAGACGAGAATCCATATCTTCGACCATTCAATCGATCATGAGGAGAATGAAAACCTCTTATTCTCAAACCATTTATTTTGTAAGAGCCTGGTTCAACCAAAAATATTTCATACTTATCTTTGTACTTTATATATCCCTCATCAAGTAAAAGTGAGCTTGCAAGAACAATATCAGCATCAACATTAGGTTCATCTAAATTTTGAGTACAGCCAACAGCTTTAAATGGATTTAGTAAAATCTTATGACCTGCACCATTAATTATCATTGAGCTATGGCCAAGATTTGTTATTTTTACCTTTTCTGCACGAGCAAAAAAAGGAAAGCTTGTAGAAAACAAGACAACTAAGATAATTGTTCGTAAAGTCTTTGTTAGAAGCAAGTAAAAATTCATAAACTAATTTCTCAAAAAATAAAAGTAGCAAGTCATTCTCTCATTTTAGTCAAAGACAAAAAATTCTTAAGTAAGTCGTGACCAAATTCTGTAAGCACACTTTCAGGGTGAAACTGCACTCCTTGTAAGTGTAAATATTTTTTATGCATTATTCCCATAATAGTTCCATCTTCTAACCAAGCTGTTACATCAAAACAATCGGGTAAACTAACCTTTTCTGCCACAAGACTATGATATCTAGTCCCAATAAATGGATTAGCCAAACCATAGAATACACCCTTATTATTATGGAAAATTTTTGAAGTTTTACCATGGACAAGTTCACTTGCCCCAGTAATCTTCCCACCAAAAACTTGTGCAATAGTTTGATGCCCTAAACAAACACCAAGTATAGGGATATCGCTAGAAAGCTTCTGTACAACTTCTAGACAAATTCCTGATTGATCTGGATCACCTGGTCCTGGCGACAGAATTATTGCATTTGGACTTAATTCAATAATCTGAAGTATAGATAATTGATCATTCCTTTTTACTACAATTTCTTCAGCAACAGCAAAATCTGTAGCCAATTCACCAAGATATTGAACAAGATTAAAAGTAAAACTATCGTAGTTATCTATTACAAGGATCATAAACAGACTAAATAATTGCCAAGCGAACTAATAAAGGGGGCAACAATAAAAGTGCTCCTACTATTACAGATGTAAGTGAAGCTACTAAAACGGCTGCAGCTGCGCAATCTTTAGCTACTCGAGCCAAAGGATGAAACCGTCTACCTATCGCCAAATCTACAACAGCTTCAACAGATGTATTTATTAACTCTAAAACTAAAACAGCAGCAATAATCAAAACAAGTATGGCAAAATTATACAAAGGAAGTTCTAACCACAACCCAAGAAGACTTGCTACCGAACCTAAAGATAGATGAATACGAAAATTGCGTTGACTAGAAAAAGCGTACCCAAGTCCTTGAGCTGCATAACGAAAACTAGAAGGCAAGTCTTTGGCTATCTTCCATGAACCTCTTCTAGAAGGCCTATCAAGATGATTTGAAAGTTTAGTAACCTTTGAGGCGTCTAAAGAATTTACTTTCTCAGCACTCATTACTGATTTACCTCAAAAGCACTAAGATTTGAGTAATTGTTACTAGCATTTATAAGTTTGCCCTGAAAAGTCAACATCTGATCAAGCATTTGAGAGTTCGGGTGATCCCATCCAAGTAAATGGAGAAGACCATGGGTAATAAGCCAGCATAACTCATTTTCCAAGGTGTGTTCTAAAGAAATAGCTTGTTTATGAGCAGTGGGCATGGAAACAACTATATCTCCCAGCTCTAGAGTCTCCTGAGGAAATGACAACATATGTATATTCTCATCAATAACAGGAAAAGACAAAACATCTGTAGGCTCAGATTTGCCTAACCATTGTTGATTCAAATCAGAAATTGTTAAGTCGTCAGTAAACTGAAGACCTAAACTAAACTTGTTCGATGCTATAAAAACTCGAGGGAGCTTTTCATGCACTAACTTTTTAGCCGAATAAATCCAAACCCTTAAACGGTCTAGCCAATATTGAGAATGATTTAAGTAACTATTTGCGGGATTTTTAATAAAGTAATCTGAAGAAATTGGAGTAAAAGCAAGATCCAGTTCAATTTTTTCTAATTGAATTTCCATCACATTCAATTAGGTATATTTGGACGTGAAATTGATGCAATTAACACAATAAAAATAATAAAACCAAAAGCTGTTAAACCTAAATGCACTAGACTCTGGCCACCTTTACGGACCATATTCTTCATTGCAAGTTTTACAAAACTTGGAGATGAAGTATTTTTCTTTATAGAAACATTTGAAGATAAATCTTTTTTCATAATGTAATTAACGCTCTTGCAATTTTGCAGTGGCCATCTTTTGTCTGAGTAGAGACTCAATAAACAAATCTAATCCCCCATTCATTACTCCTTCAACATCTGTAGTTTCATCGTCAGTTCGAAGGTCTTTGACCATTTGATATGGATGAAAGACATAATTTCTTATCTGATTACCCCATGCTGCTTCGACGATATCACCCCTAATATCAGCAATCTCTGCAGCCCTTTGCTCCTGCGCAATAACCAATAATTTTGCTTTTAAGAGTGCCAAAGCCTTCTCCTTATTCTGGAGTTGAGAACGTTCTTGAGTACATCTAACAGCCATACCTGTCGGAATATGCAAAATACGTACAGCTGTCTCAACCTTATTTACATTTTGGCCCCCAGCACCACCAGACCTACTAGTAGTAACTTCTAAATCCTTTTCTGGTAAATCCATTTTCACCTCACTCTCTAACTTAGGCATGACTTCTACTCCTGCAAAACTAGTTTGCCTCTTGCCATTGGCATTAAAAGGGGAAATACGAACTAAACGATGCGTTCCTTTTTCATTCTTCAAATAACCATAAGCATAACGACCTTCAATTTCAATCGATGCACTTTTAATACCCGCTTCTTCTCCTTCAGACATTTCACTTACCAACACCTTCATTCCATGACCCTCTGCCCATCTTGAATACATTCTTAAAAGCATCTGAGCCCAATCTTGTGCATCTGTCCCTCCAGCACCAGCATTTATAGATAAAACTGCACCTTCTTTGTCATAAGTACCACTTAACAATCGTTCCAATTCCCAAGCATCTAAATCTTGTTTCAAAGTCTTCAAACCAGACTGAGCCTCAAATAGCATTTCTTCATCAGGCTCTAATGCATATAGCTCTAAAATCGCTTCAGCGTCTTGAACTAAAGTCGTCCATTTTTCTAACTTTTTCAACTGATCTTTAATCTCATCAAGATGTTGCATTTGCATCTGTGCATCCTTAGGATTATTCCAAAGATCAGGTTGTGCAACAATCTGCTCTAGATTCAGCTGATCAGCCTTTAATTTAGCCTCGTCAAAGACAGTCCTGGGCATTGCCCAGGCGAATAGTCAATGATGAGAGTTCTCTTTTGAATTCTGTGAGATCTTGCAATTTAAATCATCCAATTCTCTACTTTCAAAATATTAGCGATCAACTTCTAATAAAATAAATTCATTAAGAAAAATACCTAATGTCAAAAGTTGAGATCTACACTTGGCGCTTTTGTCCTTTCTGCATAAGAGCAAAATCACTGCTAAACCAAAAAGGGGTTCAATACGCAGAATACGCAATAGATGGCAACAATGATGCTCGTGAGAAAATGAGTATTAGAGCAGAAGGCAGAACTACGGTACCTCAAATTTTCATAAATGATCAAGGTATTGGTGGGTGTGATGAGCTTTATGAGCTCGAAAGCAATAACCAACTAGATAAGCTTCTAACTTAATACCAAACAATGAAACATCTATTTATTATCGATCCAATTCGCTTAATCAAGCCAACTAAAGATTCTTCTGCTGCACTAATGCAAGCAGCCCAAAGAGCCTCGATTGACATATGGGTATGCCTTGATTCTGATCTTCAAGCACTTGGGAATCAGGCAAGCGTAACCGCTCAAAAAGCGATCCCTGAGCCATGGATTACACTGAACGATCCTCAAAACTATTTACTAAAAGAATTCGACTGCATTTGGATGCGTAAAGATCCACCTGTAGACGAAGCCTTTTTATATGCAACTCACCTTCTAGAAGTAGCTGAACGCAATGGTGTTTTAGTCCTAAATAAACCATCTTCATTAAGAGCATGGAATGAAAAATTAGGCGCCCTAAGGTTTAGTCATTTAATGTCACCCACTATTGTTGCTAGCAGAGTAAAAGAACTAACATTGTTTGCAAAAACTCATGGCGAAGTAGTTATAAAACCATTAGGGGGCAAAGGGGGACAGGGTGTAATACGTATATCAAGTTCCGAACCAGGATTACAAGCATTAATAGAACTAGTAACATCACAAGAACAAATGCCTGTGATGATGCAAAAGTATTTGACAGAAGTTGAAAATGGAGATAAACGCATCTTGTTAGTTAACGGAAAGCCATTAGGTGCAATAAATAGACGGCCCAAACCTGGAGACTTCCGCAGTAATCTTGCTCTTGGTGGAACGCCAGAAGCAACTGACTTATCAAATCAAGAATTAGAGATATGTGAGTGCCTTGCACCTTCGTTAATAAAAGAAGGTCTATTCTTTGTAGGTATTGATGTTATTGGAGGAATGTTAAGTGAAATAAATGTCACAAGTCCAACAGGAATAAGAGAAGTTGAGGGTTTGATGAAAGTCCAACTTGCTGATCAAGTGATTCAAAGTCTATTAAAAACCTTTTTTTGATATTTCTTCTTTCCCACGAGTAGATAATTGAGTCGCCAAAACATCTAACTTCAATCCAACTTCCCTGATTTCATCGTCAACATTAGACCCATCGACAATTCCAGCACCAGCGAATAAATCAAGCCTCTTTCCACAAGCAGACCCACAACGAATAGCTACTCTAAATTCAGCGTCACCTTCACTATCAACCCATCCAATTGGAGCAGCATAGGCATTCCTATTAAACGACTCCAATGTCCTTATCCAATTCATAGCTTCCTTACAAGGCAATCCTGCGACTGCTGGAGTGGGATGTAGTGTATTCACTAAACCAAGTGGAGAGCATTTTTGAACTCTACTTCTAATAGGTGTATGTAAATGAATTAACTCTCCATATTTAACGATAGTAGGTTTATCTTTAAACATAGGGTTAAGACCATGCCTTCTCAATTTCCCAGAAATTGAAGTCACTACCAACTGATGTTCCCTCAAATCCTTAAGTGACTTTAATAAATTACAACCATTATCACCCTTCTTTGCAGTACCTGCCAAAGCATCACTTTCCAAAACATCATCTCTCACACTAATTAATCTTTCTGGAGATGCTCCAAAAAAAGATTCCTCTTTACATCTATTCCACATAAATCTACAACTTCCTCTTTGATATCTACGTAGATTAAACAAAAGCTTTGTTGGTGAGATAGCTTTGTCAAGCTCAATCGATTGCTTAACCGCAAGTACAATTTTAGTGAGTTGGCCAGAACTTACTAAATCAATACCCTTACCTAAAGTCACCTCAAAACTTTTTATCCAATCAGAAGTGTTTAATATGGAGAATTCATCTTTATGAGTCATTAATAGATTATTTGTATCTAAATTCATCAAGTTTTCGCGCATTAACCACAATTGTTCAACAAAGTCTCTAACACCTGATTTGTCTATGACAGAAGAATTTAATCGCAACCATCCCTGACCTTTAGAAGACGTAAACTGCCACTTTGGAAGAACCGCCTGAACAGCAGGCGAAGATTTATTTTCGGGAATGTATTGGTATGGATGTTCAAAAAATGTAAACGCAAATAAAACTTTTGGTTTAGCTTGTGATGGAACATCAATAGAGCAATCAACTAATTTAGATAAAGTAAAATCACTAAACCTTTGCGCCAGATCAAACCTTTTATGACCAACCATCTCAAAATTTTGGCATTGTCCTGTAGCTGCAAAACATAAGCCTGGAGACATATCCCAAAGGAATTTAAATTGATTATCTTCAGACAAGGTATCTAAACAAGCCAAGGGATCTAAACCATTTACAGGCAAGGCCATGCTCAATACACTTTGATCTGTACCTCTTTCAGACCAAGACTGCAAAGAGGTATTTAAAATTTCACTGAAAATACTTCTCATTTTCATGCAAAATTAGACACAGATCAAAGGCCGTGATCAAATGTATAAATCGTTACTCAGGTTAATCGGACAGAAACAAAAACTCATGGAAGATCAAAATGCTGTTGCATCACTTCACTCCTTAAAAAAAAGAAACAAACATCTTTGGAGAAAAGCAATTAAATGGCCTCTGTACTCAGTCGCTGTCATGCCAATCGTTTTAGCATCATGTTGGAAAATAGGGATGCAACAGAATATCCATTTTGGTCAACTTATAGGATTTCTTATTGCATCGGTTCTACTGTTGATTTGGGAAAATTTAACCAATGATCTTTTCGATGCAGAAACAGGTGTAGATCAATTTAAATTTCATTCCATAGTCGCTTTAACTGGTCAAAAAGCATTAATCAAGAACCTGGCAAATTTATCTCTCTCAATAGGTCTTTCTTTAATGCTCTATTTAGCTCTCAGAAGCCATCTTTCGGTAATCGTTTTAGTTATCGGATGTTGCGCCTTAGGCTATCTATACCAAGGCCCTCCGTTTCGATTAGGATATAAAGGTATAGGCGAACCTCTCTGCTGGGTTGCATTCGGACCTTTAGGAACAGCAGCAGCTTTAATGGTTCTATCTGAACCTGAAAACGCTTTAACAAGAATACCCTGGGAAACAGCAACTCTTCTAGGGGCAGGTCCAGCTCTTGCAACAACACTAGTTCTATTTTGCTCACACTTTCATCAAGTAAATGATGACAAACAACATGGAAAAAAAACTTTATTAGTCAGATTAGGAACCAAGAAAGCCGCAAAACTTGTACCCTGGATTATTGGTATGTGCTTTCTTCTAGAATTGACTCCAGTTGTTTTTGGCTTTTTACCACCAACAACCATTTTCTGTCTAGCAGGCTTACCTTCAGCCTTCTCACTAATCCGCTTGCTCAAGAAAAACTATAACCATCCAAAATTGATTAGCGAAAGTAAGTTCTTGGCTTTACGTTTCCAAACTCTGAATACTCTTGGGATGAGTATTGGAATTGCAATTTCTCCAATACTTGGCCTGAATGTAATAGAGTCTTTCTAGAGTTTTATGCTATTAAATTTTCAAAAAAAATTCTATACATTTAAGTTACCTAAATCTATAATCACATCACAGGGTAGGCTTCAGGAGAGAAAAGGTTGGTTATTACAAATTCAAGATTCAGATAGTCGAATAGGTTGGGGAGAAGTATCACCTTTCGATGAATCTGAATTAAGTGATTGTAGAACAATTTTGCAAGAGCTTAATGCATCTATAGATCGTTCGTTGTTAGAAATAAAAATGTCAACCTGGCCGAATTGCCTTAATTTTGGCATAGGTGCTGCCTTAGCGGAAATAGATGGATTAGTCGGAAACTACTCACATCAACCATGGCTGACAAAAGCTAAAACTGCCTACTTGTTACCATCAAATGACTCTTTAATTCCATTTCTAGATTCAATAATAATCAAGAACGAGAACAATCCATCAGATATTACAATTAAATGGAAAGTTGCGATTCACCCTGAAGAAATAGAAAGATATTTATTCAAAGAGATCAGCAAACGACTACCCAATAATAGTCGTTTAAGATTAGATGCTAATGGAGGCTGGAATTTTCAACAAGCCACTTCCTGGGTTGACTTGTTAAAAGACGAACCGAAGCTTGAATGGTTAGAACAACCTTTAGGGTCAAAAGATTTAGATGGTCTAACACAATTATCAAAAAGATTACCAATTGCATTAGATGAGTCACTTCTTGATAATCCTTCTCTTATTAACACCTGGAAAGATTGGCAAGTTCGAAGACCTATTCTAGAGGGTGATCCAAGGAAATTGCTCAAAGAATTGACTGATGGGAAAACGCAAATAACTATTAGCACATCTTTCGAAACAGGTATCGGTATGAGGTGGAATTATCATCTAGCAGCAATCCAACAAAAAAGTTCAACTCCAACAGCCGCTGGTCTCGCACCAAGTTGGCATCAGATAGGAGATCTATTTAACAATAATCCAGAAATAGTATGGAGGGCTGTATGAAAAGAGTACATTTGATTACTTATGAAACGGATCAAGTTGATAAAGCACTAAAAAAAATTACATCTCTCTTAGGAAATTTTGCATGGATTAATATTCAAGACCCAAAAGATAGAGAAGATAACCAGAACAATTTATTGTTAGAAAGCGATCTACCCAAAGAACCAGGCTTCATTATCCGTAGTGGTGGTAGTAATTCTAGACCACATCAATGTCTGCAAAGTTTGCGTAATCTCACTCAATCAGCAAAAGCTACAGGAGAATGGCTTAGGCGCAATGGTATTGAACCACATAATTGTCATATCTTTAATCCTCTACCTATTCATCACATAAGTGGACTGATGCCTTGGTGGAGAAGTAAATGCTGGAAGACAAATCATACAGTCATACAACCCTATTTAATGAGACATCCAGAAGATTTACAAAACACATATAAAGATGTTCTGCAACACGGATACAATATTACCTCTCTAGTACCTACTCAACTGGCTCGATTACTCAAATGTACTGAAGGGAAACAATGGTTACAAGCATTTTCAATTATATGGGTTGGAGGAGCCCCAATTTCAGAAGAATTGGCTCATCAAGCACGACAAGCAAAAATAAATTTATCTCCTTGTTATGGATCTACTGAAACTGCTGCAATGATAAGTGCTCAATCACCAAAAGAGTTCTTAAATGGCAATTCAACCTCAGGTTATTTACTGGAGGATATTGAAGTTAAAACTTCTAAAAATCAAGTACTGCAAGTTCGATCATCAAGATTGGCTCTAGCATTATCAAAACAAGGAACGCCACAAAAAATTACAAATGCGCATGGCTGGTGGGAGTCTGGAGATGCTGCAAAAATAATTACAAAAAATGGGAAAAAAGAAATTAAAATAATAGGCAGAATAGATAGAGCTATAAATTCAGGAGGGGAAACAGTTTATCCAGAAAGCCTAGAATTAAAAATAACCAATTATTGTAGGGAGAATCAAGTCCCTATCACTAAAGTACTTTTAATTACTACGAATAATGAGACGTGGGGGGAATCATTTTTTGCCTTATTACGATTCTCTAAAGAGATAAGCAAAAGTAGAAAAGAATTATATCTAGTACAACTTAGTCATTTTACTAATAGTTGGCTACCCCAAGAGAAGCCCATAGACTGGATTGAATGCCCTGGGCTTCAAGTTAATTCAATAGGTAAGTTTGAATTAAAGAAATGGAAAACATGGCTTGAGTCTGCAAGAAATCAAAAAAAATGATTTTCGAGACAATCTCATGTATGCTCTGATTCAGCCAACCACGTTGATAATGGTAATGGCAAACTACACCGTTGACGATTAACCGAATCAATCGAGAAATGCTTTACGCAAACCAATGCAACTCGTTTGTGTTTAGATTGAAAGATTACTTTCAATTCAAAACTTGAAGAATCAATCTTCTTTGGACATAATTCAACATCTAAACAATCTCCAACATAAATTGGTAAATAAAATTCTGCCGAGCAATGAACAATGGGCAGCAAAGAAGCTAATCTTGGGGCACCCTCATGACTAGTAGGGAAAATTTCTAACACATTAATTCCGAAAGTTTGAAGACTTTCTTCCCAAGCCTCATGGGACCATCTAAAAAGCTGATAAAAGTGGATCACGCCAGCAGCATCAGTATCTCCAAAGCGAGCTATTCGCTTAAGATTAAGCCATTTCTTTATAAGGCGATCAGACACAATTCACCTATCAACTGATCCCATAATGACGTCTATTGAGCCAAGGATTGCCATAATGTCTGCCACTTTTGCGCCTTTTAGTATATGAGGCAAAATCTGCAAATTATTTGAATCAGCAGCACGAATCTTAAACCTCCAAGGAGTAACATCATTATTCCCCTGAATAAATACTCCAATTTCTCCTTTTCCAGACTCCAATCGCGTATAAAGTTCGCCTTTTGGAATTTTAAAGGTTGGCGCAACTTTTTTTGCTAGGTATTGAAAGTCAAAGCCATTAAACAAACAAGATTTCCCTTCTGCTATTTTGGAAGCCTCAATATTTTCTGTAGGTCCACCAGGAATCATGTCACAGGCTTGATATAAAATTTTCAAAGATTGTCGCATCTCCTCGATTCGTACCCTATAGCGGGCAAAACAATCACCCTCTTGCTCAGATGCAATGCTCCAATCAAAGTCGTCATAACACTCATAATGATCTACTTTTCTCAAGTCCCACTTCACACCTGAAGCTCTTAACATGGGTCCTGAAAGACTCCAGTTAATCGCTTGCTCCCTATCAATAACACCCAACCCCTCAATACGTCTACGAAAAATAGGATTATTAGTGATTAGCTTTTCATATTCGTCAATTTTTGGTCCAAACCAATCACAAAAATCTTTGCATTTCTCCAGCCAACCCCTTGGCAAATCACAGGCAACTCCACCAATACGAAAATAATTGTTGTTAATCAATCTTTGGCCTGTGGCTGCTTCCCAAAGGTCATAAATCATCTCTCGTTCTCTAAAAATATAGAAAAAAGGAGTTTGTGCACCTACATCTGCCAAAAAAGGACCCAACCAAAGCAAATGATTTGCAATTCTATTGAGCTCTAGCATCAAAATTCGTATATAACTTGCCCTTTTGGGAACAGCGATATTTGCTAAACGTTCTGGAGCATTGACCACAATTGCTTCGTAGAACATTCCAGCTGCATAATCCATACGACTGACATAAGGAACAAACATGACATTTGTTCTGTTTTCAGCAATTTTCTCCATCCCCCGATGGAGGTATCCAATTACTGGTTCACAATCAACAACATCTTCACCATCTAGTGTTACTACTAAACGTAAAACACCGTGCATGGAAGGATGATGGGGCCCAAAGTTCACCACCATTGGCTCTGTACGCGTTTCGAGTTGCGACATTGGGCCTTTACTTACATATGTACATTTTAGATACTAATTAGTTCTCATGAAAGAAGAATCTAAAATTGGCAATTATCAATTCAACCATGTGCCGGTATTAGCTGATGAATTACTGCAAGCAATAAAGCAGCTCACAGAAGAACATTGCCCAGATTTTTCAATGATTGATGCAACAATAGGCGGAGGCGGACATTCAAAGCTCATTTTGAGCGAATTCCCAAGGTTATCTTTAACAGGTCTTGATCAAGACCCTGAAGCAATACAGGCTGCATCTGAAAGACTAAAAAACTTTTCTCCAAGAACCAAATTTTTTGAAACAAATTTTGCTGATTTCACACCTCAAGCACAAACAGAAATCGTTTTTGCCGATTTAGGTGTTAGTAGTCCTCAAATCGATCAAGCATCACGGGGATTTAGTTTTCGACTAGATGGACCAATCGATATGCGAATGTCACCATCAATCAAAATTACAGCTGCTGAACTATTAAGTAGTCTTAATGAAAATGATTTAGCGAATTTAATTTATAATTATGGTGATGAAAGATTTTCTCGAAGAATTGCAAGAAAAATCAAAAATGATCTTTTAACTTGTGGGCCTTATAAAAACACTGCTGCCTTAGCCTATGCAATAGCAGGATGCTATCCAAAAAGAATGCGTTATGCCAAAATCCATCCTGCCACAAGAACATTTCAAGCCCTTCGCATAGCAGTGAATAATGAAATCAATATCCTCAAAGAATTTTTAAATAAAGCGCCTAATTGGTTAAAACCAGGAGGTATTCTTGTAATAATAAGTTTTCATTCTTTAGAAGATAGAGAAGTCAAAATATCATTCAATGAAGATAAAAGATTACAAAAAATTACTCGTAAGCCTATTCAAGCGAGTCAACAAGAAATAGAAAAGAACCCAAGAAGTCGAAGTGCTAAGTTAAGAATCGCTAGAAAATTATTATAAATTTAATTGCCTAAATTTTAGATTTGAAAATTGCATCTGTTAAAAAATCTGAAATCTGAGATACATCCTCTTCAGTGGTATATCTTCCTAAACTTAATCTCAAAGAACATTCAACCTCTTGAAGACTTCTTCCAAGCGCAAGCAGTACATGAGAAGGAGCTCCATTACTACATGCAGAACCACTACTACAAGAAATATGCTTTCTTAAAAGAGAATTCATTTTCTTTCCTCTCACATTTGGAACAGTAATATTCAGATTATTTGGTAAACGGCTTTTTAGAGACCCATTAATCTTCAAGCCATGAATCTTATTTGTAAGATCATTTAAAAGTGTATCTCTAAGAAACTTGTATTTATGAATATTCGTATGAATATCTTCTATTGCAATTTTAGCTGCTGTAGCGAAGCCAACTACAAGAGGAAGAGGCAATGTTCCAGGCCTAAGGCCTTGTTCCTGACCTCCTCCCCACTGAAGAGGTTGAATACGTATATTCTTTTTCTTGATTAAGGCACCTATACCTTTAGGACCATAGATTTTATGCGCACTAATAGTTAGCAAATCTATATCTAATGTATCTATATTAAAAGGTATATTACCCAAAGCTTGAGATGCATCACAATGTAAAAGTGCAGAATTATATTTACATCTTAAAGCTATTTCTCGAATAGGTTGTAATACACCAATTTCATTATTAGCCATCATTATACTGACCAAAAAAGTATCTTTTTGAAAAGCTTTTTCGAATTGATCAAGAGAAATAATTCCATCTGAATTTGGTTGCAATTCTGTTAGTCGAAACCCTTCTTTTTGTAATTTTCTTAATGGCTCAAGTACAGAAAGATGCTCTGTCGAAAGAGTAATTACGTGGCCCTTATCGCCAGTTTCAGCAGTCCTCGCCCTTGCATAACCAAGCAAAGCTAAATTATTAGCTTCCGTGGCTCCACTCGTAAAAATCAATCGAGTTGGATCTACTCCTAATAGTTCAGCCAAGCATTCCCTTGATACATTGCTCGCTGCACAGGCATAAATTCCATCACTATGTTGCCTGTCAGACGGATTGGCAAAATAGTCGCTCCAATACGGCTCCATAGCCTCCAGTACTCTTGTTGAACAAGGTGTGGAGGATTGATAATCAAGATAGAGGGGTTTTCCCTTCATAAAGGGACTAGTGAAAATAACAACAAATAAATATCCTTAATAGTGACAATAATATATGCTCCAAAAATCTTAATTGCTTGATTCATGGCTCTTTCCGAAAACTTACAAACAGAAGCTCCCCAGCAACACAGGATCTTACTCGTTGATGACGAGCCAGGGATAAGGAATGCGGTAAAAGCATATCTTGAAGATGAAGGATTTGATATAACGACCGCAACAGATGGAGAAGATGGATGGCAGAAAGCTCAACAAATAGTCCCTGACGTTGTTCTCAGTGATGTAATGATGCCCAGATGTGATGGATATGAACTATTAAAAAGACTTCGTGACAATGAAAGATTAGCTGGAACACCAGTGATCTTTCTTACAGCAAAAGGGATGACAATAGATAGGACTCAAGGATATCAAGCTGGAGTCGATGATTACATACCAAAACCTTTTGACCCAGATGAACTAGTTGCACGAGTTAAAAACGTAGTTGCTAGGCAGGAGAGACTACTGAGAGAAGCAGCGAGATTCGCAGATACTGATGTTGGTCAAATGGCAAAACAAATTACAGAAATACGTTCAATGTTAACTCATGCTGATAACAATTTAGCTAAAAGAGATACCGTCATACCAAATTTCACACCTCGCGAAGAAAGTGTGCTTCAACTAGTTGCTGAAGGATTAATGAATAAAGAAATAGCCAGGCAACTAGAAACATCGATTCGTAATGTAGAAAAATATGTAAGTAGACTTTTTATCAAAACTGGAACTTCAAGCAGAACTGAATTGGTAAGATATGCCTTAGAAAACCATCTTGTTAAATAATATTCATTTGTAAGAAAGTTCAGGATTTAACAAACTCTATTAACTGTGAATAATAAAAAGGTGCTTGATTAAATTTTCTTCTCACAACTGAAAAACCTGACGATTTAGCAGCATCAATAATCCCCTGTTCTCTAAGTGTGTAAGCTCTAGTCGTCTTACTTGGTCCTGGGAAAAGCTGACCAATTTTTTTTAATAATGCTAATAATGGTGTATAAGGAGCAAAACTAACAATCAATCTTTCTTGACTTAAACTGCATAAGTGACGGACCATGTCTTCAGCAGCATTTTGAGGGTAATGAATAAATACATCTAGACAAATGACAGTATGAAAAGTACCTGTCAAATTCTCTAAATCAGAAGTTAAAAAATTGATCTTAGAATGATTTAAACCTGAGAGTTTTGCTCTTCGCCTCGTTTCATCGACCATTGCTTTCGATATATCGCTAACAGTCAGCGAATTTGCACCTAACAAAGCGAGAGGGATAGCAAGGCTGCCTACTCCACAACCTGCATCACAGAAACTAAGTTGATTAATTTTTCCAGATTCCTTAATCCAATCCAGAACATCATCAACAGTTTTCTGGTGACCGAGTCGAATATTTTTTTGGACATTATTAACATCCTTGCTATCACTATAAATTCGATTCCATCTATCAAAACCAGTACCATTGAAATAAGTTGACACCTCTGCTTTCTCAGCTTTTTTTAGATCTTCTATCGTCATCATTTCAAAAAAATCACTTATTGAGGATACTACTCAGCCGTTCGCCAAGTTAACTCATTAGATTGAATGTCAAAATGCCATCTCAAAAGATTTTGAAATTTTTTGCCAATTAAGCAGTTTTCAATCGAGATATTCTTAGAAATTACTCTTCGCGGTGAAATAGTTGCAGACCAAATTGCTGCGGAAGCATCCTTAGTCCAAGAAGCAAATCGTTTGCACCCTTCAAGCAAAGGAAGAGTCGTTCCTGCAAAAGTACCATCTGTCAAGCGACACAAACCTTTCTGAACTAGCAAAGTTTGTCCTTCCCATTGAAATTCTTCCTTATCAAGACCATATGCCGCCAAAGCATCACTAACTAAAATCAATTGATTTGATGCCAACTTATAAAGCATTACAACCACTTTAGGAGAAACATGAAATCCATCAGCAATTACCCCCATTGAGATTTTGTCATTAAAGAGTGCTTCTCCAATTGGCCCAGGATCTCTATGATGAATTCCACGCATGCAATTAAATACATGCGTCAGCATAGTGACACCTTCATCAAAAGCTATGTTTGATTCTTTTGTATTTGCTGCTGAATGGCCAAGGCAGATAGTTATGCCTAGAGAAGTTAATCTTCTTATAATCTCTGCAGAACCAGGCAACTCTGGTGCAAGCGTAATCAAAGCAATTTCATTTTCATAACCATTGATATACTCATCTAATTTACTAAGACTTGGTTTAGAGAGGTATTTCAATTGATGAATACCTCGAAAATTTTTGTGTAAGAAAGGACCCTCTATATGAGCACCTAATATTTTACAGGTATTATTTACTTTATTTTCTCTTAATTCTCTCAATATATCCAATGATTTTCTTAAAGATTCTCTAGAGCAAGTTACTAAAGTTGGAGCAATAGCTTCAATTCCATCCTTCCAAAGCTGCTCTAATAATAATGTTAATCTTGGCAAATCTTTTAAATCAAGGTCATTAAAAGAAAGACCTAGCCCTCCATTTATTTGAAGATCTATGCCTCTTGGACTAAGCCAATCGCCCTTCCAATCCTCACTTAATGAATCAATACTTTGATTGAAAGGTTTTATAGAAACAATTTTATGATTTGAATCAATGGAAACACTCCAATATTCATTCTGGTTTGGAATTGATATTGGATTAGGAAAGCGTACATTGGTTATATATCGCATAGGAAACAGTTTAATTTAAAAGCTAGTGCAGAATTAGTCTTTTCTAGCCATTATTAATAGAGAACTCTAAATTATCCAACGTGGTCTCAGGAGATGCTGAAAAACAGGCGCAAGTTGCAGTTGTGATGGGTAGTGACTCTGATCTGCCAACATTAGAACCCGCCATCAATGTATTAAAAGAGTTTAATCTCTCAGTAGAAATAAGAATACTGTCAGCACATAGAACACCATTGGTCATGATGGAATTTGCTCAAAATGCTGAAAAAAAAGGACTAAAAGTAATCATTGCCGGTGCTGGAGGAGCGGCTCATCTCCCAGGCATGATTGCCTCATTAACCTTGTTACCTGTGATTGGCGTACCGATACAAAGCAAAAGTTTATCTGGTATAGATTCACTACATTCAATTGTTCAAATGCCCAACGGCATACCAGTAGCAACAGTTGCAATTGGCGGTGGGTTAAATGCTGGATTACTAGCTGCCCAAATACTAGCTTCAAATAATAATCAACTAAAAGACATAATTAAGAATTACCGAAAAAAAATGAGAGCACAAGTAATTAATAAAGATCGAATCCTTCAAGAAATTGGATGCAAGGAATATTTAAAGAAAATATAAAATTCTAAAAATTAAAAGATCAATTTAGATAACTTTCATCTCGTGGAGTTTTTGAATAACAAGTTCAACACTTTCTTCTAACTGCAATTCCCCAGTATCAACTTGCAACTCAGGAGTTTGTGGCGTCTCATATGGACTAGAAATACCTGTAAATTCCTTTATCAAGCCTTGCCTTGCCTTGGCGTACAAGCCTTTAGTATCTCTTTCTTCACATTTCGCCAAATCGGCTGCACAGTAAATTTCTATAAAATCACCTCTATCAACTAATGCCCTTGCTTTCGCTCTGTCATCGCGAAAAGGTGATACAAATGCCGTTAAGACAATTATCCCAGCATCAAGAAACAGTTTTGAGACCTCACTAATTCTTCGAATATTTTCTTCTCTATCGGAATCTGAAAACCCAAGATCTTTACATAATCCATGGCGAATATTATCTCCATCAAGCACATAAGTGGATAATCCTTTTTCAAATAATTTCGCATTCACAGCATTTGCCAAAGTACTTTTTCCAGAACCAGATAATCCTGTAAACCATAAAATTGCACTTCTATGACCTCGTTGTTGTGAAATTGCCTGACGATCAACAGACGCTTCATGCCAAACAATATTCTTAGATTTGTCAGTCATACCTTTCTAAGATCACTTAAACATCAAGAGTAATCCTACCCAATGATATGGATATAAACGCCTCATCCACCAGCCTGTTTAGGAGAAAAGCCCTGCTCTTTTAATATTTTCATAACTCCAAAGATCTGGTCTCCTTGCAATTCAAGTATTCCTCCTTTAACTGTACCTCCTGTACCAAGATGTGCTTTAAGAGTCTTAAGCAATTTCGTAATTTCAGATTCTTGAATATTCAATCCAGTAATCTCTGTTACTGTCTTACCTCCTTTACCTCCTCGACTTTTTTGAACACGTACCTTCATCTCAGCTTTAAGTTGAGACTGTAATGTAAATTCATTTGATTGAGGTGCCAAATCATCACCAAATTCTTTCCAGGTTCGCTTCTTCATTCATCTATTTATTAGTCTGTTATATAAATCGCTTCGCTCTTAGGTGTCAAGCAAAATTAATTCCACCCCAACAGATACAGACCTTTCAATTAAGGCCAGACCAACAGATTCAGGTCGTTTTGGCCGTTTTGGTGGTCAATATGTACCAGAAACTTTAATGCCAGCTCTCGCAGAACTAGAATCTGCTGCTGAAAAAGCTTGGTTAGATCAAGATTTCGTTAATGATCTTAATCACTTATTAAAAACATATGTAGGGCGGGCAACTCCTCTTTACGAGGCAAGTAGACTCTCTAGCCACTATTCGAAACAAGGAAGTGGAGCAAGAATTTGGCTAAAACGAGAAGACCTTAATCATACTGGTGCTCACAAAATCAATAATGCGCTAGGACAAGCTCTTCTTGCAATCAAAATGGGCAAAAAAAGAATTATTGCTGAAACTGGAGCTGGACAGCATGGTGTTGCTACTGCAACAGTATGCGCCCGATTTGGACTGGAATGCGTTATCTATATGGGCCAAGAAGATATGAAAAGACAAGCTTTAAACGTATTTAGAATGAAACTCTTGGGTGCAAAAGTTCAACCAGTTCTTTCAGGTACTGCAACTTTAAAAGATGCGACTAGTGAAGCAATTAGAGATTGGGTTACGAATGTCAACACAACTCATTACATTCTTGGTTCAGTTGCTGGCCCACATCCATACCCAAAAATAGTTAGGGATTTTCATGCAGTCATTGGTCAAGAGACTAAGCAACAATGCATTGATGCATTTGGTAGAGCTCCTAACATTCTCATGGCATGTGTAGGCGGAGGGTCAAATGCAATGGGTTTATTTCATTCATTTATTGAAGATTTATCGGTAAGACTAATAGGCGTAGAAGCAGCAGGAGAAGGAGTACACACTGATAAACATGCCGCCACAATTACTGAAGGCAGGATTGGAGTATTGCATGGAGCAATGAGTCTTCTTCTTCAAGATCAAAATGGACAAGTGCAAGAAGCGCATTCAATTAGCGCAGGTCTTGACTATCCAGGAGTTGGGCCGGAGCATAGCTATTTAAAAGAAATTGGACGAGCAGAATATGTAGCTGTTACAGATAAAGAAGCGCTAAATGCTCTCCAATTAGTAAGTAAACTAGAAGGGATTATTCCTGCATTGGAAACAGCTCATGCATTTGCTTGGCTAGATAAACTAGCACCTTCATTACCTTCAGGGACTGAGTTAATCATTAACTGCTCGGGGAGAGGAGACAAGGACGTAAATACCGTTGCAAACAAATTGGAATCTATGCTGTAAAGCAGTTCAGTATCTTGTGACCGAATTATCCACATCTACACTCCATGCATCAATACCACCAGTAAGATTCCATATCCTGTATCTAGATTCATTTTCTAATAACCAAAGAGCAAAATTCCAACTTCTAATCCCAGAATGACAAACGACCACGTATGAGTTTTCAAGAGCTAATTTTTCTAGCAAATCATCTTGCCATCTTGAAGCTTGACTTAGAGGTAAATGAATTACTGGGATTGGCATAGAAGCAATTTCAAGCTCATTGTCTTCTCTAACATCTATAATCTTTGGCTTAGGCTCTTCTTTTAACCACCTTGCCAAATCAGTAGCAGTAATTTTAGCAGGCATTTTTTCCATTACTTAAGCTTAAAATACCAAGCAATATTTACATTTATAATATACAAACAAATTGCACTTCAGCACAATCATGAAGATAAGACGTATCATATTAAGTATCGGAGTAATAACACTAATCTTAATTTCAGTAATAATTTGGCAAATAGGCTATCTCAAGAATCAAACTAGTATCAAAAACCACCATCTAGAGATTCCAAAGATTGCATCTTATTTCCCAAGTGATCCCTACTTAACTATACATCTAGACCTAGATAAAACAAATCTTAAAAAATACATAGGAGAAATAAAAGGTAAAAAAATAAAGAAGGCAACGCAAAATACATATATAAATTTGCAAGATAGTCTATTTTCCTTAGCAGGTTTAAACTATCAAAAAGACCTCAAAAATTGGACAAATGATCATATAAGCTTGTTTATCAGTCAATCCCAAAAAGGTAAAGGTAAACAAACATGGATTCTTGCTTTCCAGAACAAAACAGATACTAATTTAGACAATTTTTGGAAAGATGAAAACTCATCAAAAGTTATTACTGATGAAGAGTTATATGCGGAACATACAATTAAATCATTTAAAGACATAGAAACTGGTCTTGCCTTTTTTTCCTCTACAACTGAAGACAACTATATTCTACTATCAGCTGATAAGAACATATTAAAATCTACCATAAATAAAAGCCAAAGCAAAGAAAAAAGTTTGCATTCAAATCAAGATCTTATAAGCTTAAATACAAAACTTGATAATGGATTAGCTATCTTCCAGATTTCGCCTCAAGCTCTCACTAAATGGTTTAATCTTCCAGAAAAAATAAGCTCAAATAAAAAGTTTAAATTTTTCATAGGAGCATTAAAATTAGAAAATAAACAATTTTATATTGATGGGATATTTAAATTTAATAATCCTATAGAAGAATTGCATGATGAAATTCCACCTAAATTCGAAAATAACGAAATTATAAATACAGATTTTAAAGATAAACTTATTATCAATGAATCTCTTTCAAAAAAGTTTGAAGAATCAACAAAACCATTAAGTATACTCTTAAATTCTTTAATCAGAATCGAGACAAAAGGCAATCAATCAAAGAATGGAAATACACTGATCAGAAAAGTAAACGGTCCATTTGTTTTTCTAAGAGAAAATAAGGATTGGTTATTAATAACTAAGCAAGCAGACAAACAAACTATTTCTGAAGATATAAGTTATGACAAACTAGTCACAAATCAATCTATAACAATTAAAGAAAATAACTACAAAGTATGGTCAAAGCTTTCAAGCAAGAACCTTGAAAATAAAACTTTTCTAAACAACCAAATTAATTTTATTTTATTAGAAAAAGGGAATGACTTTTTGTGGAGTGAAAGCCTAGAGTCTTATAAAAAAATAGAAGATGGCAATTCTATAGAATCAATAGAGAATGAATTTAATCATACCTCGTTAAAAGAATTCGAAGCCTTGCCCAATTCCATACTTTTTTCAGAAGAGTCGACTCTGAGAAATATAGAAAAGCTTATGCCATGGCTTATAATAAAAAGTCTTTTTGCTAAGCCAGAGCCGGAGCTCAAAGCAATTTCAATCGGCATAGGTACTCCCGATTCAAACTCAGAAATAAATTTAAAAGCAAAAATTTCTATAGGCTATCCAGCCATCTAATATATATCTGCAAGCTAGTCAAAGGAGAACCAAAAATAGAAAATCAACAAGGAAACCCTGAAATCATCTTAAAGCCTGGTCTTGAAGGAGTTCCAGTAACGAAATCAGCAATATGTGATATCAATGGCTCCATAGGTGCACTTAGGTATAGAGGTTATGGAATTGAAGAACTTGCTGCTAACAGCTCATTTTTAGAAACATGCTTTTTACTCATTTGGGGACATCTACCCAACTCAAAGGAACTCAAAGATTTTGAACATGAAGTACAAATGCATCGACGGTTAAGTTTTCGTGTGAGAGACATGATGAAATGCTTCCCTGCATCAGGACATCCAATGGATGCTCTTCAATCCAGTGCAGCATCATTGGGGCTCTTTTATTCAAGGAGAGCAATTGACAACCCAAAATATATCTATGACGCAGTAGTGCGATTGATTGCAAAGATTCCCACGATGGTTGCTGCATTTCAACTAATAAGAAAAGGACAAGATCCTATCCAGCCCAGAGATGATCTTCCTTACTCAGCTAATTTCTTATATATGCTTACCGAACGAGAACCAGATCCGCTTGCAGCTCGTGTTTTTGATAGATGTCTAATTCTTCATGCTGAGCATAGCCTTAATGCAAGTACATTTAGTGCTCGAGTTACTGCTAGTACACTTACAGACCCCTATGCGGTCATAGCTTCTGCGGTAGGCACACTGGCAGGTCCATTACATGGTGGGGCCAACGAAGACGTTATCGCAATGCTGGAAGCAGTAAAGGATCCCCAAAATGCAAAAGCATATTTAGAACGTGCTATTGGAGCAAAACAAAAAATTATGGGTTTTGGACATCGTGAATATAAAGTTAAAGATCCTAGAGCCAAACTTTTACAAACATTTGCCGAGGATTTATTTGCAAGATTTGGGACAGACAACATGTACGAAATAGCCAAAGCCATTGAGGAGGCAGCTATTCCTCTATTAGGCCCGAAAGGGATTTATCCAAATGTTGATTTCTATTCTGGTCTGGTTTACAGGAAGCTGGGGATCCCAAAGGATCTCTTTACACCAATATTTGCAATATCAAGAGTATCTGGATGGCTCGCTCATTGGAGAGAACAATTAAGCGCAAATCGGATTTTTAGACCTACACAGATTTATACAGGTCATAAAAAACGAACATGGAAAGCTTTAGATGAGCGCTTAAGTGATGAATAGGACTAACTTATCTAATAGGACAAACAAAAAATCTTTCCTAGGCTATTTAAAAAATGCCAATTTTGATGAACACAGGCATAGATATTGAATTGAGCTTCAACAATGCTCTTCAAGGGCTAGGTTTCTCTAAAAGCTTTGCCCATATGCTTTGGCTTCCATTGCCAATGCTAGTAGTTCTGACTGCTGCACTAATAGGAGTGTTAGCAACTGTTTGGCTAGAAAGAAAAATTTCTGCAGCTGCTCAACAACGAGTAGGTCCAGAATATGCTGGCGCACTTGGATTGCTACAACCAATGGCTGACGGACTTAAATTATTAGTTAAGGAAGACATCATCCCAGCCAAAGCTGACAAAGTACTTTTTACACTTGGTCCTATATTAGTTGTTATTCCAGTAGTTTTATCTTGGTTGATTGTACCCTTTGGACAAAATCTCCTCATAAGCAATGTAGGAATTGGAATTTTCCTTTGGATTGCATTAAGTAGCATTCAACCAATTGGACTTTTAATGAGTGGATATGCCTCAAATAACAAATATTCTCTTCTAGGGGGACTAAGAGCTGCAGCTCAATCAATTAGTTACGAAATCCCCCTTGCATTATCAGTTTTAGCAGTTGTTATGATGAGCAACTCATTAAGTACAATTGACATTGTTAATCAACAAAATGGTGCTGGGATATTTAGTTGGAACATCTGGAGACAACCGATTGGTTTTATCATTTTTTGGATATGCGCTCTAGCGGAATGCGAAAGACTTCCTTTTGATCTTCCAGAAGCTGAAGAAGAACTTGTAGCAGGATACCAAACAGAATATGCAGGAATGAAATTTGCTCTTTTTTATCTAGGAAGCTATATAAACCTTGTCTTATCAGCACTTTTAGTTTCAATTCTTTACTTGGGTGGATGGGGATTCCCTGTCCCAGTGGAATGGATAGCTAGCTTATTTAAACAATCAATTGATCAAGCCTTTATTCAAGTAATAACTGCTTCGATTGGTATTGTAATGACTATCCTTAAAACATATTTATTAGTTTTTCTAGCAATCTTATTGAGATGGACTACTCCTAGAGTTCGTATTGACCAACTACTTGATCTAGGCTGGAAATTCTTATTACCTATTTCACTAGTAAATTTACTTTTTACTGCTGCATTAAAACTGTCATTTCCTATTGCTTTTGGGGGGTGAACAAACTTTCAATTGTGAATTGAAAACAAATCCGAATTTTGAAGAAGATTAGTACTATTTGATCAAAAAGGACTGTAAAATCTGGGTATAGGTTTTATTTGGTTGATACTTTAAGTCAAATGCTTAATTTCCTTAACAAAGTATCTGAATACACACGTGAAGCAATTAGCGCTGGGAACTACCTCTTACAAGGGCTCTCAGTTACTTTCGATCACATGCGTCGACGCCCAGTAACTGTCCAATATCCATACGAAAAACTAATCCCATCAGAGAGGTACAGAGGGCGCATCCATTATGAATTTGATAAGTGTATTGCTTGTGAAGTTTGTGTAAGAGTTTGTCCAATTAATCTACCTGTAGTTGACTGGGTAATGAATAAAGAAACAAAAAAGAAAGAATTGCGTAATTATTCTATTGACTTTGGTGTATGTATTTTTTGCGGTAATTGTGTTGAGTATTGTCCGACTAACTGTCTTTCTATGACAGAAGAGTATGAACTTGCAACCTTCGACAGACACAGTTTGAACTATGACAATGTTGCATTAGGAAGACTACCAACGAGCGTTACTACTGATCCGTCTGTCCAGCCACTTAGAGAGCTTGCTTACCTGCCCAAAGGAGCTATGGATCCGCATGAAATAAATCCTGCTGAAGCGAGAGCTGGTAAATTAACATCAGAAATTGTTGATTGGATGAAAAATAATAGTAATCAAAACTCTACTAAGAACAAAACTAAAGACTCAGATAAACAGGGAGATTAAATTAATGACTATTGCAAGTACTACTCAACAAATCTGCTTCTTTCTTCTTACCGCAACGATTGTTTCAGGAGCCTTAGGTGTTGTATTACTCAGTAATATTGTTTACTCAGCTTTTCTTTTAGGAGGAGTTTTCATGGGTGTAGCTGGCTTATATCTTTTGCTGAACGCAAGCTTTGTAGCTGCAGCACAAATACTAGTTTATGTGGGAGCAGTTAATGTTTTAATACTTTTTGCAATTATGCTAGTCAATAAAAAAGAAGATTTAAAACCAATTAAAGGCCTTCAGTACAGAAAAATCCTTTCAGGTATTGTTTGCATAGGTCTTTTCATTTTACTAGTTAGAGTCGATCTTTCTACTCCCTGGTCTATTCCTGGACCTGCTGCTATTGGAGAAGAATCAACAATTAGGATCGGAGAACATTTATTTACAGATTATTTATTACCTTTTGAATTAGCCTCTGTTCTCCTCCTTATGGCAATGATTGGAGCAATTGTTCTCGCAAGACGAGATACAATAAAAGCGCAATATTCCATTGAGAAAGATAATCAGTCAGAAATCATAAATGAATCCAAAACCCCAGTTCTAATTGATCAAAAATCAATAAAAAACTAACTCTTCTTTCCTATCTTCCTTAAATTATGTTCAATTTATCTGGACCTATACCCCTTCAAGCATATTTATTAATTGCTTCTATTCTTTTTTGCATAGGCGTTTGGGGTTTGATAAATAGTAGAAATGCTGTTCGTGTTTTGATGAGCATAGAACTAATGTTAAATGCAGTAAATATTAATTTGATGGCTTTTTCATCTTATATTGATGGAGATCTAATAAGAGGTCAAGTTTTTACGGTATTTGTTATAACAGTGGCAGCCGCTGAAGCTGCTGTCGGTCTAGCTATATTACTCTCTCTTTATCGTAATAGAAGCACAGTAGATATGGAAAGCTTTAACTTACTAAGATGGTAAAGATATAAAAAATGAAGCTAGATTTAGTTTGGATAATATATCGTTCAGACAGTGAAATTGCAAGAAGAGAGTCTATTAATTGCGCCTCTAGAATAAAATCAATAGGAGGAAAAGTAATTACTTTAGTAAACAACAAAGAATCAAAATCCTTCAGTGAATTATTTAAGAAAATCAATGATCTTCCAGATTTGGCTATTGTTCTCGGAGGCGATGGAACGGTTCTTAGCGCAGCCAGGCATTTAGCAATCCATCAAATACCTATTTTAAGTTTCAATGTGGGTGGACATCTTGGATTTCTAACTCATGACAAAACACATCTGAAAAATCCAAGGCTATGGCAAAGAATTTTAGAAGATCAATTTGCAATAGAGCGCAGGATGATGCTGCAAGCAGAACTAAATATCAAATCTACTAATTCAAAAAAGAATGTTCAGCATTTCTTGGCATTAAATGATTTTTATTTTCGATCATATAGGGATGAAATTTCCCCTACATGCACTATTCAACTTGAAATTGATGGAGAAGAAGTTGATATCTATCGTGGCGACGGCTTAATCCTCTCATCACCAACAGGATCCACTGCATATGCCATGGCAACAGGCGGGCCTATTCTTCACCCAGGAATCGAAGCAATCATTGTAAGCGGCATTTGTTCAATGAGCCTATCTAGCAGACCAATAGTGGTTCCAGCAGGCTCAAGGCTAATTATTCGACCGTTAGGAGAAAAAAGTAGAAGAATAAAACTTTGGCAAGATGGTTTAAGCAGTGCCTTAATTGCCCCTGGAGACGAATGCTTAATACAACAATCCCTTCACAAAGCCTCAATGGTGGTGCTTCATCAAAATCCTTCCTATTATCGAACACTAACTTGTAAACTTAACTGGGCGGCAAGTGTAGTAAAACAGCCGAAATAACTTATGAAAATTGAAATTGAAAGAAAATTTTTAGTTATATCTGAAGAATGGAAAGCTTTAGCCCAAGCTCCAGAAAAGTTGCGTCAAGCTTACTTTACCAAGAACTTAGATGACTGGATTATGCGCATGAGAATTATCAATAATGAAAAGTCATTGATAACTCTTAAATCTAGAATAAACAAAATAAGTAATTACGAATTCGAATTTGATATTCCAATTGAAGAAGCAGAACAAATTTGGCCTCTCCTTAACTTTAAATTAGAAAAAAAAAGATACCGGATTGATCTTAGTCCTGGCGAATGGGTTGTTGACTGCTTTGAAGGAGAAAATTTTCCACTAACAATTGCCGAAGTAGAATTGCCCAACACTCAAATCATTATCAAAAAGCCAGCTTGGGCAGGACAAGAAATTACAGAAATTCAATCCCTAAGCAATGCCGCTTTAGCAAAGTTACCTTTTTCGAAATGGAATCAGAAAGAGAAGGGAAAAATTAAGTTTCATTAGAAAAAAAACCGTAAGGTCTTTATATTCTCTTTATATTCTTAGCCTTATGAGGCTTAGCGCAGTACAAGCTGCAGGTTGGTAAGCCTTGTATGGCCTTTATGACATTGAAGGGATCCTAAGAATCACTTGTGCAGACAAGGAAGCCTGCATGGCTTATGCAGAGCTTCTTGAGCTGCATGCAGGCGAATTCTCTCTTATGGATCTTCCTGAGCCTAATTTGTCCTCTCTTAAAGGTCGGGCGAGGAGGCGGAATCGGGTAAAGAGCAGCAATTAAAACCATCCCTACAAATTTTTCCACGATCCATAGCCCAATTCAAAAGAGCTACTCGATTTTTAGAACCAGTTTTGGTAAACATGTTACTGACATGATTGTCTACAGTCCGTTTGCTGATCGTCAATTTCTCAGCTATCTCTTGATTTGTTAAACCATCAGCAACCAATTCAATAATCTCAGTCTCTCTAGAAGAAAGAGACATTTGTCCTGAATTGAAGAAATCTCCTGAAAACATGCCCTCCAAATCAACTCATTTATTTCATATTACGCAAATTAGGGTTTTTGATAAGCGATAGTAATTATGTGATTAGAAAAACATTGCGTACTAAACTGCAATCTTCTCTCCAATCAGAGGGCGTAACTGTCACTGCAGAAATCATGCCTCCAAGGGGGGGAGACCCCTCTGATGCCATTGAAAAAGCCAAGGTTCTATCAAAGAAATTACATGCAATAAATGTCACAGATGGCAGTAGAGCAATCATGCGAATGAGTAGCCTTGCTCTTTGCAAATTATTACTAGAAAGCAACATTGAACCCATCCTGCAGATTGCATGTCGGGACAAAAACCGTATCGGTCTTCAAGCCGAACTATTAGGAGCTCATGCTCTTGGTATAAAAAATATTCTTTGTTTAACAGGGGATCCTGTTAAAGCTGGAGATCAAACAAAAGCAAAATCTGTTCACGATTGGGAAGCAGTGAAGCTTTTAAATCAAATCTCAGCATTTAATAGAGGAGAAGACCCTGTTTCAGGTTTTTTAGCAAATGGACCAACAGACTTATTTCCAGGTGCAGCTGCAAACCCAAGTGCTTCGAATTACAACAGTTTAAAAAAACGACTTGAAAAGAAGAAAGCAGCAGGAGCCAAGTTTCTTCAAACTCAAATGGTAATGGACCACGAAACTCTAGAAAATTTTTGCACAGAAATAGCTGATCCTCTTGATTTACCAGTGCTTGCAGGAGTCTTTCTGCTTAAATCAGCAAAAAATGCCCTTTTCATTAACAAATATGTTCCAGGCGCTTGTATCCCTGAATACATTATTGAAAGACTAAATAAGGCCAAAGATCCTCTTAGTGAAGGAATTAATATTGCCGCTGAACAAACTAAATCATTTTGTAAAATCGCAAAAGGGGTTCATATTATGGCAATCAAAGCAGAAGAACATATTTCAACTATTCTTGAGAAAGCAGATATTAACCTGGCATCGAAATAAGATCTGTACCTAGTAATTCTGCCATTGCCTTCTGTTGAGGTGAAGGTTGAACAAGATCTTGTCTTCTAGAATCAGTAATAAGCCAATCTAAAGCAGCTTCTTGTAAGTCAAAATGATCTCCATTTTTATCAACACAATATCTACCAAAAACAAGTTTTTCTACTAGTTGAACTCCAGAACCAATGCGAGAATAATCAAAAATAATCGAGTTATCAATAATTGCACCCTCACAAATACAACAACTTGGTCCAATCATTGAGGGTCCGATAATAGTTGCACCATCTTCGATCCTAGTCATACCACCAACATAAATTGGACCTTCAACTTTGATCTTGTCCCAATTAGCCGCAACATTTAAACCAGTAAAAATTCCAGGCCGCACTTCCTTACCTGGAATATCAACCTGGCGAACATCCCCAAGTAAAATACTTCTAATAGCACGCCAATAATCAGGCACTTTACCAATATCGACCCATTCGAAATCCATAGATAAAGCATAAAACGGAGCTCCCTCCTGAACTAATTTCGGGAACAAATCAGCACCAATATCAAATGGTTTGCCTTTAGGGATATATTTAAAAATCTCAGGTTCAAACAAATATATTCCAGTATTAATACAATCACTGCGAGCTTGATCAATTGATGGTTTCTCCTGAAAATCTTTCACCCGACCATCCTCATGAGTTACAACAACTCCATAGCTACTTACTTGATCTTTAGGTACTTTTTTCGTGATCAATGTAGCAAGCGCATTTTTTTCTTTATGCTTTTTCACTGCTTCAGAAAGATCCAAATCAATCAGAGCGTCTCCACATAAAACAACAAACGTATCATCAAAAAAATTCTGAAAATCTTGTATTTTTCTTAAACCACCAGCAGATCCAAGAGCATCTCCAATTAATTCTCCATCCTCAATTCTACCTTCAAAACTATACGCAATCTCCACATCAAATCGTTGACCATCTCTAAAATAATTTTCAATTTCCTCAGCTAAATGAGAAACATTTACCATTATCTCAGTAAAACCATGTTCCTTTAAAAGTTCCAACAGAAATTCCATTACTGGTTTCTGAAGGATTGGAATCATTGGCTTGGGAATCACATGTGTTATTGGCTGAACACGCGTCCCCTTACCTGCCGCAAGGATCATCGCCTTCATAGGCGTTTTAGACTCTGAAAAATGTAGTCATCCTATAGTCTAACCTAATCAATAATTTAAGCGGCAGCAGATCCCACAGATGACATGCCTATGTCATTAATTGGCAATTGTGCATATGTACCGGGAGCAAGGATTCTTTTAAATGTCAGTTGAGAATAAAGAGTATCTTTTTGATGCAATTCAATTTTTCCCTGAGAGCACAAAAATAACAACGCCCAAAAAACACCCACTCGATCTGTATCTAAATCAGTTGGGGCAAATTTTGCCCAGTCAAAAACCAATAAATCAAAATCAACCCAATGAAGGGCTTGCTCCCAATTCTCTAAAAATTTACCTAAGGCAGCAGTCGTTTCAGGGAGCTTTTCTCGATGCGCCAGTGAAGATACTTGTTTAATTATTTCCTTATCTGTAAATCTTTTTTTCTTTAGTCTACGACGATGAAAATCTTCTGACTCAAGAGATTCTGCAATAGATTCAAGTTGCTCTATCAGTTCGCCCAAGCTAACTGATCGTTTTAGAGGGGGAGGAGCTACTGGACGCCTAGACAGTAACCTCTCTGGATTTCTAGGGATGTCAAGAGAAGGATCCAACCAGCCTTGTTCCATGGGGAATTCAGAATCATAAGTCTCTTCAAAATCAGTAGGTGCAGAAAAAATATCTGCTTCAAGAATTTCTGCTTTCAAGCTCACTAACACTGACGCCGCCAAAAAAGCTTCACTTGTATCTGCCAAGTCCTTTTCGTATGAGCCCCCAGTTTTGTGGTGACCAGAGGAAGTCTGCAATGGACAAGAAATTCTTTGATGTAATTGATCTAAAAAACCATCTATAACAGTTATGACATCAACATCCCACGGGTCAATATCTCCTCTTTGGGCAGCATCTTGCAAGAGACGAATAGCAAGCCTTGCTCCAGCGCCAGATGATGTTTTTTGTAGCACCTCAAGCGACAAGGAATTGTTAGATAACCAGACAAAAAATACCTTCCTTATGACTTGAGCGCCATAGATAATCTAAAGAAAATTAAAAACATAGTCTATTAATTAAATTTCGGGGCAGAACCTGATGAAAGAGAAAGGTTTTTATTAGACAAAATATATTCTGATGGAGGACTTATCCGTTCGACTGCAAGCTTATCTCTAGTAACCAAACTATCAATTGAGGAACTATAAGTTTCTGTGATAATCCTTGGATATAAGCCTATTCCAATTATCGGTACAAGAAGACTGCCAATGATATAAATCTCTCTAGGCTCAGCATCTACAAGTTCTTTGTTAGATAAAAATTGATCATTCTCCTTACCAAAGAAAATCTCCCTCAGCATAGATAATAAATAAATTGGCGTAAGAATTACTCCAATAGCTGCCAAGCCAGCAATAACCACTCTAAAAGTTAATGTATAAACCTCATCAGTAACCAATCCAGCAAAAACCATTAATTCAGATACAAAGCCGCTCATACCTGGCAAAGCAAGTGAAGCTAGACAACAAGCAGTCCACAACGCGAACATTGTTCTCATTCTTTGGCCAACACCTCCCATCTCATCCAATTGCAAAGTTTTAGTTCTATCATAGGTAGCTCCAACTAAGAAAAATAAACTGGCGCCTATTAAACCATGGCTAATCATTTGAAGCATTGCACCACTTGTTCCAATAGAACTAAAACTTCCAATACCTATTAATACAAAGCCCATATGACTAATTGAACTATATGCAATTTTCCTTTTTAGATTCCTTTGGGCAAAAGAAGTTAATGCAGCATAAATAATATTTACAACTCCAAGAACTATTAACAAAGGTGCAAATTGTGCATGGGCACTAGGAAGTAACTGTGCATTAAATCTAAGCAGAGCATATCCTCCCATCTTTAATAAAATTCCTGCTAAAAGCATATGAACAGGAGCAGTAGCCTCTCCATGAGCGTCTGGCAACCATGTGTGTAAAGGAACTATTGGTAATTTGACCCCAAAAGCTATTAATAATCCTGCGTAGCAAAACAATTGAAATGTCATCCCAAAGTTTTGATTGGCAAGATGACTAAATTCAAAATTTGGGGCCCCTCCTCCAAAGAATCCCATTGCCAAAGCAGCAAGCAAAATAAATAAAGAACTACCTGCTGTATAAATAATGAATTTGGTGGCTGCATATTGTCTTTTCTTTCCTCCCCAAATTGCTAACAAAAGATAAACAGGGATCAGCTCCAATTCCCAAGCAAGGAAAAAAAGGAGCATGTCTTGAACAGCAAAGACAGCAATCTGTCCTCCATCCATTGCCAAAATCAAGAAAAAGAATAATTTCGGCTTAAAACTTACTGGCCATGCTGCTAAAACAGCTAGAGCAGTAATAAAGCTAGTAAGCAATATTAACGGCATAGACAGCCCATCTGCCCCTACAGCCCAAGTGAGGCCAAGATCTGGCAACCAATTAACCCTTTCCGATAACTGCAGCCCTTCTCGAGATGGTTCATATCCATTCAGATAGGCAGCAACGGTGATTAAGAAAGTAATTAGAGCGATTGTTAATGCATACCATCTCACTTCTTTGCCTTCTCCCTTGTCAGGGAAGAAAGGAACAACAAAAGCACCCACTATCGGAAAGAGAATAGAGAGGCTGAGCCAAGGGAATTCAGCCTGAATTGGTTCTGGAAGAAATCCAGATATCTCTGCCAAAGCTGCAAA
>QCOP01000002.1 GCA_003212885.1 Prochlorococcus sp. AG-432-D11
TAAGAAATAAGGTTAACAATGGAAACTCCTCCGACTCAATTCTTGAGACTGCTTTATAGAAACAAACCTAATGTGCAGATAAGAGGATCATCCTAGATGCAGGAGCGTTCGTAGTACCACTCCAATGGATATGGATCGTTTAACGCTTTAAAAGATAAAAGAAATAATTGTTAGTCCTCCTAGGAAATAAAACAATGCTTTTTGCTTCTGCAAAAGAAACAAAACGATTCAGACTGCATAATGAGGCATACAAAAAAATATCGATGCGCTTTTTTTCTTATCCCCTGATTGCTAGCAGCTTATTAATTGCCGGAGGACTGACCAATTCAGCTTCTGCCAATTCGTCAGTTACTGCCTTACAGCTTAATAATTGCCACTACGTATCCGATATAACCAATGACCTTCATGATCAAAATAGCGGCATTGTTGACCCCGCTGCCGCTTGTGAATATTATCAAAGTAATGCAATTATCAAAAATGATGAAATCATAACCACCAACACCTCCAGCATTACTTCTAACTCATCAAGTATTACTTCTAATACCTCTAATATTACTTCCAATTCATCCAGTATTACTTCTAACTCATCCAGTATTACCAGTAATACTTCCAGTTTATCTACCAATACCTCTAAGATCTCTGATAATACATCCAATATTACATCTAATACCTCTGATATTAGTAATCATACCTCCAGTTTATCTACTAATACCTCCAATATCTCCGGCAATACATCCAATATCTCGGGCAATACATCCAGCATTAATAGCAATTCATCTAGCATTTCTTCTAACACCTCGGACATTACTTCTAATACATCGAATATCTCTAGTAATACCTCTGATATTTCTTCTAATACTTCCAATATTAGTAGTAATACCTCCAATATCTCGGGCAATACATCGAATATCTCTAGCAATACGTCCAATATTAGTAGTCATCAATCTGCAATTAATACAAACATCTCCAACATCAATACCAATACCTCAAACATCAATACCAATACATTGAACATCAATACGAATAGGAACAACATCAATAATCTTGGACAAGGTGTTGCTGGTGCAACTGCTCTATCAGGAGCTTTAAATGCTTTACCTCAGATAGGCTCGAATGATTCCAATGCCAGTTGTGGATTAGGGTCTGCAAGTTATAGCGGACGGATTGGATTGGGTTTTGGCTGCGCTAAAAAGATCAATCAACGAATCGATGTGAATGCAGGCGGATCGTTTGTCTTTGGTGGCTCTCATGATTACGGTGATGGAACCCTCGATAATTCAATGGTCAAGGCAGGGGTGGTTTTTAAATTAGGCAAACTCAATAATCAGACAATGATCAACGACAAGATAACCAACGGATGCTCTATTGATGTTTGCGAGAGAATCAATGCTTTAGAAGCTAAGAATAAAAATTTATTAGAAAGTCAGGCACAACTGTTGGCTCGCATTGAAAAACTGGAGCAAAAGTTTTGAATATTTTGGAGTAACTTAAGTAAGTAATTATTTTTGAATTGTGTATTAAGAAATGAGTGAATTTAATTTTAGCTTGCAATCGCTTGTTTTCTTCATTGTATTATCTTGTACTGTTTTCTTTGCTTATTTACCATTCCTTCATATACTTTCTATTTTATAGATTCAGAATGCCAACTCTTTTGCACTGGTTGAGCAATTATTTTCTTTGTATGCTCTAATATCCTAATAGATTATATAATGAGTTATATAGGTTTAATTCGATGATCTACGAGCCTGGTTTTTTTCGAAATCAATTTTCTAATTATTCTAGTATTCAATCTTTAATAGGTGATTTTTTAAATGATAGGGTTTCTCCTAGTCTTATCGCTAGCTTTCACAAGATAAAACAAGATAAATTTACACGGACTGTGAGAGACGAGCATTTGATTTTCAAGGAAGTTATTAGTAGCAATGATGATTTGAAAGCCTTATTATGTCATCCAATTCTATATAAACATGCAATTTGTGTTATTGAGCCTGCAGAACATGTAGGAATTAATTCATATGGAGAAGGAGTTAGGGCATCTAGCAATATTGCTTTTTTAAATCAATATATAGCAGATTGTGATTCTATTCTAATTCCTCTCTGGAAGACTGGAAAATTAGATAGTGAACTTCTTATGGCTTTACTCAGCAATTGTTTGGCGGTAATAGTTGAAGGCGGTCATCCCACGGTTAAAGATTCACAATCATTTTCTGATTTAAATATTAGTCTTGATGAATTACAACAAATTAGTGATGAAATACTTTTATCAAGGGGATTAAAGACAGCCCCAGGGATATTTATTTGCTTGGGACATCAATTAGCTGCTCAATCACATATAAGACTAATTAAAAGAGCTACTCAAGCAATAATAAGAGATTTAGATCCTAATTCTTTTAAATCCTTATCTTATTATCAGAATTTAATTGATACTTGTAATAGGATTAAGGAGACTGGACAAAACCTTTTGGTCTATAAAGATAATAAAAAAGTTGCGAGTGGTTGGAATGATCCTTGTTTTGCAGTAGCTTTAAATGAGATTCCGGAAGTCGGTGAGGTCGAATTATTACATTATTCGCATACAGGAGAGCACCCTTCCAATGAATTCTCTAAGTTACATATTTACCATGAATTAACTAGTCATCAAGATCAGGGAATTGTTGAGGACTCAATAACTTATGAAAAGGATTTAAATATTGTTATGTTTCATAGTGATGAAGTTAATGAAGAAGCAATTCTATTTGCGAATTGGTCGTATGGTGAATTACATAAAGCCTTATCTCCAGTAAGAAAATCGATTTCTGTTTCTAATCTTTCTTGGCTTTTAAATCTTCCGACGTCTATCGAAATACTTTGCTCAACTAGTGCTAAGGGACAAATTTGTACAGAGGTAGCAGCTACATGTATAAACTATAGAGATTATGAAACACATCATGTTAGACGTTCATTTAGTTTCCAATTTCACCCTGAATTATTAGATGATCTTAGGGAGTTTAAATTCTCAGGATTACCTACTTATAGAAAGTTAAAGAATGATGATGGTGTTAGAATGTTAATGCGAGTTATTTATGAGGCAATAATTGATTAGGTAACAATATTCATAAAAGTGATATTATTAGCATCATATTAAATAAAGCCTATAAATTTTTATGGATACTTTCCTCTTTTTATGTTATCCTTGAGTTTTGATATCATTAAAGAGTTAGATAAGTTCCCATGAGTAACTATTCCTAACCTTTGATAATGAATTGTTGTAGATCAAGATTGATTAGGATATATAATATGTAATTAATTGTTCATTTTTGGGCTAAATGGCTTCAAAATCTAGTTCTTGGTACTTTGGTGATTATTCTGGTGGTTTCCCAGGATTGAATTACAATAAGATTATTTATCTTATAACTTTTTTGCTTTTTTTAAATATTTCTATTTCAACTGAAGAATCCATTGCTTCTTATAATGATGTATCCTATATATTAGATTATTTCTTGAAACTAGTTCAGATATTTTTTGTTACTGATTATATTGGAAAAATTGCTAACAGTTGGTCAAAAAAAGATTATCAAATCTCAGCTTTAATTCTTTCTATAACTAACACAAGGTCACTATTTGACCTGGCTTCTTTATTTGCTTTGATTTTACCTATTTTACCTAAAGAAAGTCCAATTCTTTTGGCTATTTATATTATAAAAATGGGATTTACTATTTATCAATCTGAATTACGAGAAATAATTAATAGATTAAAGTACATTATTTTAGACAACCCAACAAAGACTTTTTTCCCTATGATTCTCCTTTCAGTATTGAGTTATGCTTTTGCGACATTAATATACTTGGCTGAAAGAAATAATGATCCAGAGCATTTTGGATCAATACTTAGGTCTTTCTGGTTTTCCATTACTATGATTAGCTTTGCTTTTGACGGAATAATACCTCAATCTCTATTAGGAAAGGCAATAACAACAATTTTTGGTTTATTAGGATTGGTTTGTATCGCGTTGTTGACAGCAAATATTATTGACAGCAATTCCGAATTTGACAAGCAAAGCATGTAATTTATGAGCTTTTAGAGTATATGTTTGTATTATTATGTTTAGGATTACCCAATTTTGTATCTTTTAATACAAAAAACTTAATCTGTATACCTATTTGGTTCTAACCAATTTATTTTATTTTTAATGGATCATTTGATATTTCAATAACTTAAAATACGCACACATCCTAGTTTTTTTAGGCACATTCTTTATAATTCACTCATTCCACCATTGGTTGATGAAATTCTTTTCTAGCTTATTTCTGATATTTCTTTTTGCTGTTAGCCCTTTTTCTTCTCCAGTAAGCGCTTCTTCCTCATCTGATCTTGCTCAGATTGATTATATAAACAATATTAAGCAGAGAGGTTACCTTAAAGTAGGACTTCCCCCCTTATATAACTCCTCCCTTCTATTATCCTGACGAGAAAACAGGAGAAATGGCAGGTTATGACATTGATCTTGTGAATGGATTTGCCAATAAATTGGGTGTTGAAGTTGAGTTTGACCGAGATTCAAAAGATTTTAACGATACAGTTTTCAGAGCTGGAAAAGGAGATTTTGATTTAGCGATTGGTAAGTTGAGTACAACTTATAAAAGAATGTCTGACACTCACCCTCATGAATATATGAATTTTAGGCAAGCACTACTTGTTAACAGAAAATTTGTTGCATCTTTAGATAAAGGTATATCAGAAGACAAGTTAGGGAAAGACATACTTAATTCAAAAATGAAAGTTGGAATCATAGGTGGTTCTTCATGGGAATCTTATGCGAATCAATTTATGCCTTCAGCTCAGAAAGTAGGTTATAAAGATTGGCCTGCTGTTAAGAAGGCATTATTTGAAACTAATGAAATTGATGCAATTTATAGAGATGCTACTGAGATAAAAAAAATAATTTATCAAGAGCCTAATCTTTCAATTAAATATGTTCCTATATTATTTAATGATGTTAAAGATGTTATATCTATTTTCCTTCCAACAGATGCAAACGTAGCTATGTCAGATGTTCTAGATTTTTATCTAAGAGATTACGGAATAAAAGGTGATGCAGAAATAATGGAGGAATTATCAGAATTCTATAACCCTATTAACTAATTTTTTTTCTTTTAATCTTTTAAATATTAATTATGAATTATTTAACTTTCAAAAAATTCAGTCTAAGACTACGTTCAGTCAAGAACTTTTTGTTGATCATTTTACCAATTGCTTTGTTAATAGGTTATTTCTTCCCTTCCGCTTCATCGTCATTAAATACTATAGGTGTTTCTCTAATTAAACTGATTACCTTTCCAGCAATTCCATTAGTTCTTTCAGCAGTTGTTATTTCGATAACGTCTCTTTTTGATTTTACTGGAGTTAATACATCTCATAATAAATTTGCAAAGAAGTTAATTCTTTCTTTGATTGGATTTATTTTCTTTTCCGCAGCGTTAGGACTTTTCCTTTCTTTATTTATTAAACCTGGAATTCTTACTCCTGAAGGTAAACTGTCTATTGGTAAATATATGTTGGATACTACTGATATTCAAGTTAATATATTTAAATCTGAAACAGAGAGTTTAGTTTCGAGCAATATTAACTTCTTTCAAACTCTTATACCTACAAACATTATTTCTGATGCAGCTAATAGCTCTACTTTGAGGATTATTACAGGTTCAATATTGACTGGTCTTGGATTAGCTGCTGTTCCCTCAGAAAAAGCCAAGCCAATACTGTCCTTCTTGAAATCTGTAAATGCTTTGTCTGTAAAAGTTTTAGAAGAGCTTCTTGTTCTATCACCAGTAATGTTAATTTGTTTAATTGCAGGTGCATTTTCTTCAATTAGTACAGAGATAATAGTAGCCCTTTTGAACTTGGCACTTTGTGTTTTAGTTGGATCAATAGCTTTCCTTGGTATATCTAAAGTTATATTTAGAAAATTTACTTCTACTGAGGAGAGGAATATTCTATCGTCCAATCCACTTGATGATGTGTATCTTTTAGCAATTTCAACGGGAAGCAGTATGGCGTGTTATCCAACTATTGTAAATACATTAAAGAATATTGGTAGAGATCCTAATGAGGTAGAGGCTTCTGCATCGATGAGTTTGTTATTAGCTAGATTAGGAAATATAATTTACAATGTAATTGTTATTATTTTTGCATTTAATCTTTATGATGTTCGTATAACGCCTCTAATATTAATCCAAGCACTTCTAATGGGTATAGTTACAGGAATAGCAACAGCTGGTTTGACTGGTGTTGCTGTCCTTCCAAGTATTGGAGTAGCTTTGGCATTCTTTAGTCTGCCTATTCCGCCAATACTGCTCTTAATTGTTGCTATTGATCCAATAATTGATCTTCTTAGATCTTCTATTACTGGAGTATCTTCGATGGCACTAAGTACTGTAGTTTGTAGAAGAGGTGTCGTCTAATTTTCTTTTTGTATATATTTTCTAGACTTAGGTTGATTATTTCTAGTTAATATATTTATTTGCTATTTATTTTTTACAAAAAGATCTTTATTAATTCTATTCAATAAATTCTATGTTTATTTTTTTATAGAGTTGCCAATGTAATATTAATTTGTTCCAATTTATTAATAACTGATTTGATTCTGAATAAGCGTTTGACAAATTTTAGTTTATACAACGAAGTAAACTAGATTAATCCTAATTATTGTTCCCATGTTTTTTAAAAATCTTTAGTGGTTCAAATTCTTTTACTGCTAAAAGACACAAAATCCAGTATCGACCAACTCAAACCTAGTAGGAGAAAACCTAGTGTACTTTCAGGACATAATTGCAACATTGAATCAGTTTTGGGCAGATCAAGGTTGCTTAATACTTCAACCATATGATCTTGAGAAAGGAGCTGGGACAATGAGTCCACACACTGTTTTGAGAGCTATTGGACCTGAGCCATGGTCAATTGCATACCCTGAACCATGTAGGAGACCAACAGATGGCAGATACGGAGATAATCCAAATAGAGCTCAACATTATTTCCAATATCAAGTTTTAAAAAAACCTTCTCCCGAAGGAATTCAAGAAATCTATTTAAAATCTCTTGAAAAAATAGGGGTTGATCCCATGCAGCATGATATTAGGTTTGTTGAGGATAATTGGGAGTCTCCGACTCTTGGTGCATGGGGAGTTGGATGGGAAGTATGGCTTGATGGAATGGAGGTTACTCAATTTACTTATTTTCAGCAATGTGGAGGAATTGATTGCCGACCAGTTTCTATAGAAATTACTTATGGGCTTGAGAGATTGGCCATGTATTTACAAGATATTGAAAGTATATGGGATTTAAAGTGGAATAGTGAATACACATATGGTGATATCTGGCTGCCTTTTGAAAGGGCAAATTGCAAATATAATTTTGAGGATTCAAGTCCAGCCAGGTTGACTGAGCTCTTTAATCTGTATGAGTTAGAAGCTAAGCACTTAATTGAGAGGAAGTTAGCGGCACCTTCCTTAGATTTCGTTCTTAAATGTAGTCACACCTTTAATCTTCTAGATGCCCGTGGTGTGATTTCAGTAACAGAAAGAACAGCCACCATAAAAAGAATTAGAGATTTGTCTAAAAGTGTTGCTGAAATATGGCTTGAAGAGCGTAAAATTTTAGGTTTTCCTTTGCTAACAAAAATAGATGAATGAAAAGCGACCCAATGAAAAAATGATTTTTTGATATAAGTTCAGGTATCAAATATTACTTTTTTGACGTGCTTGTATCTTTTGAGACACTATGGCGTAAAACTTTTTCTTGATAAGAGTTTTTGAAGAAATACATTAAAGATACCCAAATAATTGGGTTTCCTGTGTGAGGGATCCGAAATGAACCTTTTTAAGCAACTTCTTGTTGCTCCAGCTCTTATTGGGCTGTCAGCTCCTTTAGTAGCAAATGCTGCTGAGTTGAATATTGATGACGTTGCTTCTTATTCAACGTCTCCTGAGCAAGTTTCAATTTCCAGCCAACTTTCAGATGTTGTTCCTGGTGATTGGGCTTATACCGCTCTACAGAATTTAAGTGCAAGCTACGGTTGCGTAGACAGTGCTTATACTCAAAGTCTTAATAATGGTGCTCCTTTAACTCGTTTTGAAGCAGCAGCCTTAGTTAATTCATGCCTTGAAGGCAACCTCATTGCTAATGGAGAAGGATTAAGTCCTGATGCTATTTCTCTTTCAGAGGAGTTTGGATCAGAGATGGCAATACTGAAAGGTCGTGTTGACGGGCTTGAGTATAAAGTCTCAGAACTTAGTGCTGGAGCTTTCTCTTCTACTACAAAGATGAGTGGAACTGTTGACTTCGTTACTGGTTATCTTGACAGAGATAATGCTGACGATGACAACCTAAGTGGTTACTACAGAGCTAAGTATGATGTAACAAACAGCTTTACTGGTAAAGATCAGTTATATACAAGGTTTGTTACTGGTAATGCTGATTCATCTCATTGGGCTGAAAGCACTACTTACGGTACTCACCTAAGTGCTGCCAATAAGAATGGCAATGCTTTAAAAGTTGACAAAATTTGGTATAGATTCCCTGTTGGAGACTTCACTTTTTGGGTTGGCCCAAGAATTGAGAACTACTACATGCTTGCAAGTTCTCCTTCAATTTATAAGCCAATCTTGAAGGCGTTTGCCAATGGTGGAAATATGTCCACCTATGGATCTAGCACTGATGGTGGTTTTGGTGCTGCTTGGACTCAATCAACTGATGATCCTTATCAAGCAAGATTTGCTGTATCTACAAACTACGTAGCTAAAAAAGCTAACGACGCTAGCGTCGGAATGTTTGATGATGATGCTCAAACAAAATGGCTTTCCAAGGTTGAGTATGGTTCACCCCGTTGGCAAGTCTCCTATGCTTTAGCTCTTCATGGTTGTGGCTCTTCTTGTAAGGCTTGGTCAAGTTATTTTGATACTGCAGCGGCAGGATCAACAACTGGTGATCAGACATCTCATGCTTTAAGAGCGTACTTGAGAGCTGAAGAGTCAGGTATTGTTCCAGATGTTCAGTTTGGATACGACTACTTTACTGTTGATGATGATGGTTCTGTAGGTGCTACTGAATCTGCTAGTGGTTGGATGATTGGTCTTATGTGGAAGGATGCTTTCATTGATGGCAATCGTTTAGGTGTTGCACTTGGTTCAGCAATGCAAGCTAATGACATTGTTGGCGGTGCTGATGATCCTGCAGATCCATTAACTTGGGAAGCTTATTACGACTACAAAGTTGCTGATTCAATCACAGTTACGCCAGCTATTTTCTCTGGAGCTGATGTATATGATGGTGGCGACTCAGATGACTTCTTTGGTGGTTTAGTTAAAGTAACCTTTAAGTTCTAAAAAAACTCTGAGAGTCTTTAGATTTAAAAGCGCTCATTTGAGCGCTTTTTTTTTTGAAGCTACTTTTCTTTACACAATTACTTTTGTTGATTTATTAAGAAGCATTGTCTTATATGCCTTCTTTCGTGGATATGTTAAAGAAACTGAAATCTCTAGAAAATTTATAATTTTTTCTAAAAATCTCTCATTAAATCGCTTTGTATTTGTTTGTATATATGGCCTGATTTTATGTGATCTCTTTTAATTTACCAGCAGTTTTCCCCCTCTCCAATAGGAATGCAAATTTCATTCTTTTCTGCTTCATCTTGGGCTCTTTGTGCATCTTCATCTAGAACACTTTCATCGTCAACATCTTGATCTGTTGTCCATTCCTTTGTTCCACCCATATCTGAATCATTAGCTTGAACTGCAATTGGATTGATTGCTCCTGAACCTAAAAAGGCTGTAGCTGCGATCAATATTGCAACAGGGGAGCTTTTTTTCATTGCCAATAGGAAACTAATCCTATTTTGTCACTTTATTTTTTAAAGCCTTTATACCATTGCAACTATTTGATGTATAAAAAGTTACACTTAATTTCCTATAGACCTTATCAGATTGCTATATGCCTGAAAAATAAGATCAAGTTCATCAGATCTACCATGTCTTGCTAAAAGACCTTTTGCTCCTGCATCTAGACCAAATAAAAACCTTCTTTGATCATTGTTAGAAATATAACTCTCAATCCATCCGACGCATACAACTCTAGTTCCATGAGTTACTTTTTTTACCGAATGAATAGACGTACTAGGATAAATAATTATTTCTCCTGCTTCTAACTTTATATCTTCTGAATTAGAAATATTATGTATACATAATTCGCCTCCTTCATAATCTTCTGGTTCACTTAAGAATAAAGTAAATGATAAATCACTTCTACCAGATCTCATATATGGATTATCGATATGTTTCCCGTACCCTTGACCAGCTTGAGTTTTTGTAAACATGGTTCCATGAATTTTTTTTGGTATTGCAAAGCTTTTAATCAGTACATCTGATGTAATGAGATCCTTTATTAAATAACTATTTCTTTCAGAAACTTTTGATTTTTTTTCTAGTTGAAAGTTTTCTTTATTAGCTGAAGCATGACTTCCAGCTGTTAGCTTTCCATCTTTCCATAGGGATTTGTTTTCAAGAATTTCTTTGATAATTTTCTTTGCTGTAATTTTGCTAATTAATTCGTGCGTTAAATAATCCACTTTCGCTTTATGTTTCCCTTAGTATTCTTAACAGATCAATATTAGCATTGATTCATTTTTTACCTATCGAGGTATCATTTGTAGACTTGAAGTAAAATCTTAGTTCTTTATATAAAATAATTATAGGATTTTGTTTTTCTATGAATTTGATTAGGCGTTTTTTAACTGCATCATCTATAACTTCATTGTTCTTCTCTGCTGTCATACCACTCTCAATTAAGGCTTCTGAAAGAGAAGTTAGAGTTTATTCTGGCCGGCACTACAATACAGATCGCCAAGTTTTTAAGAAGTTTGCCGAGGAAACTGGTATTAGGGTCAGACTCATTGAAGCTACAGGTATTTCTTTGGTTGAAAGATTGAAACGAGAAGGGAAGAACTCAAATGCGGATGTAATTTTATTAGTTGATGCAGCAAGAATTGCAAATGCAGCCAAAGAAGGATTATTACAGTCTTATCGCTCTGATCTCCTAGAAAAAAATGTTCCCGTCGAATATAGAGATCCTGAAGCAAGATGGTATGCGCTAACTAGAAGAGTTCGAGTTATGGTTGCTAACCCTAAATTAGTTGATGTTGAAAAGATAAAAACATTCTCTGACCTTGCCGATCCATCTTTAAAAGGATTAGTTTGTCTGCGAAAGAGAAATAGTCCTTATAATCAATCTTTAGTAGCAAATCAATTAGTTTTGAAAGGTGAAGAAAATACTAAGTCTTGGCTAGAATCAATGTTGGGGAATGTGTCACAACCTTTTTTCCCTGGTGATATTGGGATTACTCGTGCTGTTGCGCAACGCAAATGTGGTATTGGGATCGTAAATCATTACTATGTTGCAAGAATGCTTGCAGGAATTAATGGCAAACGTGATAGTAAATTAGCAAAAAAAATTATAGTTATTACCCCTAATCCTGCTCATATAAATGTCAGCGCGGGTGGCCTGGCAAAATATGCAAAAAACAAAAAGGAAGGTATAAAACTTTTAGAGTTTTTAGCTTCTCCTGATGGCAGTTCAGGCTTGGCAGGACCTACTTTCGAACATCCATTGAATGGTTTTAATGATTCTAAAGAACTTGAAAATTTTGGTGATGTTGTTCCTGATAGAGTGACTGTTAATGAACTAGGAGAGTATAATGCTAAAGCCATTGAGTTGATGGCAGCTACTGGATGGGAATAATAAATATTACTTTTAAGTACTAATTAACAACTTTGATTACCTTGTTCTTATGGAGAGGTGGCTGAGAGGTTTAAAGCGAACGATTCGAAATCGTTTGACAGGTAACTGTCCGTGGGTTCGAATCCCACCTTCTCCGTAATTTCTTTTGTTCATGGATGCTAATACTCCCTGCACTGGAAAGGATTAGAGGGAAACATCTGTTCCTAGACGCTCAAGGATATTCATAGAGTTTCAGTCCTGTGTTGGCGGATGTGTTGGTGGATAATATAAATGTGTTGGCGGAAATATTAGGTGCTTTTATGAGTTGTTTTTTTAGATATGTGTTGGCGGATGTTATTTCTTTCAAACCCTTATTACCACTGCTAGTTAACGCTTACTGGTACGTCCAAAGTGTCCCTATAGTAGATACGACTTCATTGCTATGAAACCTCATTTTTATACACGAAAAGATGTCCTTGCGATTACAAGATACTCACGTTCAACTATTGACCGTTTAGAGGCAAAAGGGCAGTTCCCTAAAAGGTTATCCCCTTCTGTAAATAGGATTTTTTGGATTGCATCTGAAGTTGATAAATGGTGTGAGGAGTTATCTAATGCTTACTGATAAAGAAATACGCAAAATTAAAGTAACTAATCATCAGCAAAACTTTGGATATGGTTCTATTGCCAAGTCATTGGGCATGAAGAAATCTACAGTACAGATGATTGTTCAAAGGGAGGTAGCAGCATGATTAGAACAAATAATTATGCAGGTGGATTATCTAATTACATTGTTTTGAAGGAAGAGAAGGAAGTTATTTTTTATTTGCATAATCCCTATCCAGATTGCTTGGAAATCCCTGAGATAATGAAGCATAGGTTTCCTGATGATTACAAGAGCATAGTTGTAAGTTCCTTGGATGAGTTCAAGAAGTATGGGCAGAAAGTATGAGTACTGATTGGAAAGACACCTCATGGCAAGAAGATTTCTTAGACATGAAGGCACATAAACCAGAAGACGTGAAATTGCTCATGGAAGGACCGAGAGGTTTTTTGGATGCAATGAAACTTGGTTCTCTTCATGAGGAATACAAACGATTGAAAAAGAGGCAAAGCAATGAATGACATCAATTGGAGAGAAGAATTATTGGACTCGGCAAAGTTCAATAAGAAGGAAGAAAACTTGTTGATGCATGGTGCAAAGTCATTGGCACAGAGTTGGCACTTAGGTGCTCTGTACACACGCTGGAAGAAGTTGAAAGGTTATAGAGAACCTCCGACTCCTAATTGCCAAAGTTCATTTCTTGAATGGGAGCATCGACTTGCCAAGTGTGACTTCTATATCCTTAATGAAGAGGACTTCTCTTATCCAGACTGGTAAAAAAGTATGCAGTTAATTGAACAGCACAAAAAATTCATTGCTTGGTACCAAGAGAAACTTGGTTTGTCTGATTATGGATTGCTTTGGTTTGTTTTTTTTAAAGGCGTTGTTCTCACTCTGATCATTGAGCGATTACTCTTTCATCTCTGAGGTTGTTATGACTATTGATTGGAATGCTGCCAGAAAGCACTGCACTGAAAAGAACTGGAAGTGGACGCTGGATTTGATCGACAAATACCAAAAAGAAATGGAAGAACTAAAAGATGAGAATGTTAAACTCAAGCGACAATTGGTTCTTAGATCTCAAATGAACAAGTAATGCCAGTTTTGATAATTGGTTGGAGCGTGTACGACAAACTCTCAGAGGAAGAGCAAAAGGAGTTTGCATTAGTAGAGCGATATAGAACTGATTATTTTTATGAGTGCTATGAGTATGAAAATGCGAAGGGGAATAAAAATTATGAGTGGAGTGATCGATGCTTTACAAGTCAGGAAGAATTATTGGAATTCTTTGGTTATGAAATGATCGAAGACTTAAATGCAGATGCCGTATATGCAAGAAGGGTAGAGATGTTTACTGATGAGGAAGAAAAGAAGTGGATGAAATTAAGCGATGGTGGAAATCAAATCAAAGTAATGGGAGCGAAATAAATGCTTACCACTATCAGACAAATACACGACTCCACAATTGATTGCTATAGGAAATTGGGTCTGAATAATTCCACGATTGCTTGGTTGCTCTTTGTAGAAGGATTGTTTTTAGTTCTTGTAGGCAAAACAATCGTAGAATTGGTTGAAAAATTTTCCCTCTGACAATAACTTTCTAATCAATTACTTTGATTAGATTTTGATCTTCACCTTTCCACTCTTTGTAATCTTCATAGTCATAACCATCATTAGATAGTATGTCTTTTTCAATACTCACAATCCAATTATCTTTAAAACAATGTCTATCTTGTAATGGATAATTTGCATTTCTAAAAGCACAAACCTCATCAAATAATTGATTTTGTTCTTTTTCTTACTTTAATCATAATTAAGTGTTAGATGTTATTTAATTCCAGTCCTTTTTTGAGGGGATTTAATGACGGTCTTGGTCGTCACTATATGGACACTTTCGACGTATCAGTTTCTAATATTTTGCTGTTGAATTGTTCCCTACACTATAGGTTTAGTTTGGATTTACCAGTTATTTATACTTACAGATCACTTGTTAAAAGTATACGTAATTTGCAGTTAATTTGTTATATAAAAAAGTTAGGAACCAAAAGTCTACAAAGCATTCCTTTTGAGAGAAAACATCCCGCCAAAAATTTCCCCATAAGGTTTTTTTGTGTTGGTGGATAGAATGTAGTTAGTTGTTGGCGGATCGAGATGAAGAAACGAACTGCGATTATTGGAACACTGGTTTCATTGCTACCTATGGGACAACCGTTGGTGATAGGGACTGGAACGGTTTTGACTAGTGCTGCGGTGATGCTTACTGCCCCTGAAATAGCAAAGGCAGAGAGTGCTGAGTTCTATTTCCAAAGGGCATATAAGAAAGGCGAAGAAGGAGATTATTCGGGAGCAATAGTTGATTACAACAAGGCGATTGAGATCAATCCAAAGGATGCAGATGCGTATTACAACCGTGGAAATGCAAAAGATGAATTAGGAGATTATTCGGGAGCAATAGTTGATTACAACAAGGCGATTGAGATCAATCCAAAGGATGCAGATGCGTATAAAAACCGTGGGAATTCAAAGGAACTGATAGAAGATATGAAAGGTGCTTGTTCTGATTGGAGAAAAGCATCTGAATTGGGAGATGAAGATGCTGCACAATGGGTAAAGAACGAATGCTGATATTTTTTTAGAAGTTTGATTGCCTACAGTTTATTTTTTGAACGTAATAAGAAGTGTTGGCGGATGTGTTGGAGGATTATTAGGTATTCTGAAATGTACCTGCGCACTCCTGTCCATACCTGTTCAGTAGTGTTCAATTAGGCGGACACCTTCTCCGCTTTTCTAAAACGAACTTGGGTTGTATAGGGTGCAAATAAGTATCACGCTAATTAATTTGATCTAAGATATCTAATATTTAACTATTTGATATGGCAAGATTTGCATTGCAAGAAGGAGAAAATCTACTTTCCTTAAAACGGCGTGCGTACTGGAAGAATTTGAGACATGCTAGTAATTTTGGCACTCTTTACTTGACTGATAAGAGAATAGTTTTTTGCTCAACTGCAGGGTGGAAGTTGGTGCTATTAGGTCAGATATTTGATTCATTTATTAAATCAGCGAATATACGTTGGGAGGCAGAGCACAGTCGTGTTGGAGTTATAGATGGTAATGGTATGTACTCTAAACTCAAATTCTTGACTTTGGATGGAGAAAATACCAACGTAGTAGTTGAGGAGGATTTTATTAATTTGATGAACACTTTTAAGTGATAGCGTCCAAAAAAAATCCCAATTAATATAATATTCTCATTTGTAAAATTAAATCAATGAATTTACTAAGAAAAATAGTGACATCTTTGATTATTGGGTCTACCATTGTCGCTTGTGCTGATCCAAATAAGGAGGTGAAATTTGATGCAAATGTAATCCAAACTACCAATGAAAAGATCATATTAAAAACTACAATTACAAATTATTCAGACTCGGACAAAACTCTTAGTGAGATTGATATCGATAAGTCTTTACATCAAACTCTTAATTTATCTAGGATGGATGGTTCTATAGGAGAGCCTATCCCTCTTGACAATACTTATTCTTATGAAATCAATCAAATAATTCCTTCAGGAGAATCCTTGACGATAAACTTTAAAGGACAATCTACAACTCAGTTTATATCGGGAGAAATAGATTTTATAGTAAATAATGATAATTGGAACTTTCGGTCTATATTAGTAGATTGTTGTAAAGAATAGGTTCCATTTTTCTTTTGATATCCTATATTTATGACTATTATGATTCTTCTTCTCTTAACAGAAGTTGTTCACCCTACTTTGATATCGAGAGCAATTATTTTTGACAATTGGCTGACAAGATATTCCCTCTTCATACCTCTATAGCCTCAAATGTAGTGGTTTAGTTGGAACATGATATTAAAAATGGAATACAAGAGAAAATAGATCAGAGTAGGGTTTACCCCCTCCATCCTTGAACTTAGAATTTCTAACCCGGTGTCACTTTGGTTATAAAAAAATAGTGTTATAGTATCTGAAGAATTTTTAGGTATAAATTGTCTTATAGCAATTAATTTACTTTCAAAAATTACTAATTAGTCGGACACCGTCTCCCCTTTTGGTTGAAATTTTTTCAAATATGACTACAAAAATAGAAGCTTTGTCTAATAGGCAAAAAGATGCAGGGTGGGGGTATGCCTTTGCTCATTGGATTCCCTTTCTTTGGATCTACTATGCAATTACTAGGAGAACTATAACTCCTTTTCTTTATTTATTATTTGGGGGGTTTTTGGTTGGATTAACTATTGGGATTGTTTCTGCAATAGTTAATCCTAAGGCAAAAGAGGATAATCTTAGTAGATTAGGAGCTATTGGAGGTTTTGTAGCGACTCCATTCCTTGCTAAAAAGGGTATCGATCAATCAAGAAAATCTGGAAAGAAACAATTAGAAAAAAATTAATTAATTATCTTTCTGAAGAATAAGGATTCTGCGGTATAAATAATACCAGATTATCATTTGCTTTATATTCGTTTGTATTTTTATAGTAGAGATAATTTTTACAATTTATTTAACTATTAATTTTAGGATCTTATAAATTAGACATGATAAGCTCTGTCTATACATAGTAGATACTCTATTGATCGTTGCATTGAAATGTTAGCCCAAATACAAAAAACAAAATAGATAGCAAAGTAGGGAGGCCACAATATTAGACCCACAATACTAAATGATAAAAGAAATATACAAGATGAAAAAACCACAAAAAACAAATTAAACATTAGAATAATCATTGGAAGATCCTTTATAGGAGGAGTCAAGTTGTCTCTTCTTTTATTCGAACTTCCTTTCGTTTTCCTAGTATAATAAGCAGCCCGATCCGGTATTATGAAATCAAATAAAATAAAAGCAAGACCACAAGTAAAGAATGATATGAAAACTGCTATAAATGGGTTGCATATTTGCGAATCTTCATCAACTGCATTGAGAACTTCTATCCATTTGTACAACAAATAGTAACCATATAAACCACATGTAAGCCAAGTAAAAAAAACTATCTCCAAGGTACTAATGTACCTAAAATTTTTGATTATTTTGGAGTTTTCGATTTCCATTGGAAGACGTTACTTATGTCATGCTGTACATTTATATAATAAACTAATGATCATGATTTTTGAATAAAATATTTTTTATTTATATTCGCATCTTCGATCTGTGCATATATTATATTTTAGAATATTTATTTTGACATTCTATCTTCTGCTTTGTAATTATTTTAGATATAAATCTAATTAATAAATGCTTCCATAGTTTTTAACTAGCAGGTTAATTGATGCCCTTTCAAGTATTTAGATGTTTTAGACTTTTCAAGTCTCTTTAAATGTCTAATTTCTATTAGGATTGAATTTGTTATATTTGCGAGAGCTTGCTAGACTAAATTTTAATTTAAAAGATCTATATGGATATAGCATCTCTCGTCTTGCTCTTATTTGCCTCATTACTATATTTACTTCATGGTATTAGTAGTGTAGTGTGTGAGTATTTTGATTTTTGTCTACCATTCTCTTTATTCGTAAGTATTTTATTTATACAAGTTGTTTTTTACTTTATGTCTTCTTGTAGTTCATTAATTAATTGTTTTACTAATAGGAATTCAGGTAAATTGTATAAGTTTCTTTTATTATCAGTTTCTTCAGGAATGTTTCTAGCTAGTTTGAGTTGGCTGATTGCATGGTTTCAAAAGTTCCAATAAACTATATTTTAGTTTTCAAGAATAATTTATTTAATTAATTGCATTTATTAATTCTAAGAGATTATCGCATTAATTTTTTGTTGATACTTTTATGGATTTAATATAAGAATAGTTAGTCCATTTTTATTTTTAGCAATTATTCTTCTTATCTCTATAGGTAGAGCGCTCTTTTCAGTTAATACTTAACAAGTTATTCTCTTGGGATTATATATTAATATATAGTTATTAGTATTGTACTCAAGTTTTATTTGGCATAGTATAAATTACTTTATATTATGCCATCATATTACTTTTTATGGTAGATTCTTTTCTTATACCTATAATTTTAGATATCATTTAAATCTTCTTATGTCGCAATCAATAATTCTTAATAGGGCTTGGTCGGACTATAAAAAACACTGGTCCATGACTCTTGTATTTGCCATTCTTGCATTACCATTCTGTTCTGGTTTCTTTTTCTTCCCAATTCTGGTTGTTTTGATTGGTTATGTTCCATGTATTTTTTATAAAACACAGAAGGTTGTTACCCCTAAGGATATCGGATCATTTCTGGGTGATAACTTTTTGAGAATTATAATTGCTGGAATATGTCAAACTATAGCTATTGCTATTGGTACTTTACTTTGCTTTATTCCAGGAATATTGGTTTCTCTTTCTACACCTTTAGTGCTTTCGAGAATTGTAAATACTGACAAATCAGGTTTTGAATGTGTCAAGTTAGGAATTCAAGAAGTGTTTACAGGACTTGGATCTAAAAAAATATTGCTATTTATTATGAATCAATTTATCATTGGACTAGTGCTTACTTTATCTATAACATGCACTTTTGGTCTAGGTGGCATTGTAGCTCTCCCTGTGGCTCAGTTTTATCTCTATGGATATATGAAAAATAATAATCTTGGGAATGATGCAATAAATCTTCTTCCTTCTCTTTAGGTAATAACTTTTTCTTCGTTCGCCCCATTCCTTTTGTGGTTTCGCAATTTGACTATCAATCTTTTACCCAATATTAATAGTATAACTATCAATATTAATGATATTAAAGGTAGGAGAATTGCAGTTAAAGTTAGTATTATAGACACTATATCTTCTGCAATGGCAATAATAGGATTGCCAAGTCCTCCTGTAGTTGCAGTTGATAAGCCACGCAATAAGACTGATGAAGTTTGAACTGTACCAGTTAGCCCAACCCCTGAAATCAAAGCAAGTATCCATTGTAATCCCGGATAGATTCCATCAAGTGAAGCACATGTGAGGATTGTGCCAGCTGTTATAGCAGCTGGTGTAGAAATAATATCTAGTAAATTATCTAGCCAGGGTATGAAATATCCGCAAACTTCAAATAATGCAGCTGCAGCAAATAAGCCAATAGCCCAATCTGATGAAAACCATTGCCAGGATTCGCCAAGTGTTATTAAGTCTGCTCTTGTAAAAATACCCAGAAATAGTGGTGGCAGAAAGGCACGAAAACCGCATGCAGCCGAAAGCCCTAAGCCAAGGGAAATTGAGGTAATTGGGGTAAATAGATCCATATAAAACGCTATTAGTTTGATTAATCTTAGATAAGTTTTTAATCATTGATTAAAAAGTATACACTTGGTTAAAGTATATGAGTTACTTGCTTATGAATAAAAACTTTCAAAATACTTAGTAAGTTGTCCTTGATTGTTCAGAGATTCTTAATCTTTATACTAGATTCAATGAAACTTTTTCCCGCTAAATTATCTAATAAAGCAAAAGCTTTTTTAGATAATTACTTTATTCAATTCTAAATTAGTGTCTTATTTTTTCTCAACTCTAAGTCAAAGAATTAATTTGACAAAAAAAAAGAAATTTATTCCATTAGCTCTGATTGGATATCTTTCTTTGAAAAAGTATTTAAATTGGTTGCCAGGCTTGAGTTGCCCTTTGCGGCATGCAACTGGTGTACCATGCCCAACTTGCTTTCTTACTCGATCAGTATCAGCAAGTTTAACCGGTAATTTAGGTGAAGCATTGGAATATCACTTATTTGGTCCACCTATTGCAGTTTTTTTAGTTTGGTGGATGTTCTATACTCTTAAAACTAAAAAATTAATTCCATCTAGATTAAATGTATTATATATTTCTATATTCATAGCTATGATTTTTATTTATTGGATAGTTAGACTTGTATTAAATATATTTTTTCAAGTCCCCTCATTCCCACTGGAAATTTAATTTTCACCCTAATTATTGTATTTAAATTGTTTTTTGTGTGAATTTATACTTCAGCAGACTAGAATTAATAGGAGATATTATTCATTTAGGCATGACCTTAAATATTTTGTCCATTTCATGTGACCCTTCTTAGAAAGATGAACACGGTCAACATAATCAGTTGGCGAATAATCCTCTTTTATAAAATAGTAAAGATTGCAGGTGCTCAAGACATTTGGGTTTTCTTCAAGAGTAATAAGATAATCATCATATAATTTTATATTAGAAAGATTCTTTTTGCTTTTTTCAAACCATACTTTTGGAGGGGTTAAAACAACATCAACCTTGAATTTTGAAGATCTAATGTAATTATTTAGATCATTCCATGCTATTTCAATAGTTCTCGCTTCTATTTTTTGATCTGTGGGATTGACTTGTTTTTCTTCAGGAGTCTCCGTTCTTAAACCTAAAAGTATATATCTCAAAAAAACATAATTAAATAATTCATTTATTGCTTTAGGCTGCTTTGGTGGTGATGTCCAGTATGGTAGGCCTCTTAGTTGAGATAAGTTTCTTAAATCGTCTCCAGGCAGAATAATTAGAATGAATTTTGATGGTATACGGTCAGAATAGAGAGAGAAATTAGCAATAAATCTTCCCATGTTATCCGTTCCCCATCCATTTACTCCTGAATTTAAGCAAACTAATTTTCTATTCTTTGAACAATAGGCAATAGAAAATAATTCAGTATCATCTATATATGAACCACCGTAAGTTACACTATCTCCAACAAAAATAATAATTTTAGCATTTGGATCTTGTTTCTTATTAGGGTCGAAACGAAAACCTTCAAAGTCTGTATTTACAGCTGTATTTTTTAATCTTACTTTGCTTTGGTTTGGCCTTAACCTGTAACCAATTAGCTTATCTTCTTTATATAGTAATGGATTACCTAGTCCTATTGTCCTTCCAGTAAATTCTAAAACCAGCGTTCCAAATAATATAGATATTGATAAAAGAACGATATTAGTAATTAATTTTTTTAAATTCATTTCTAAATCTTGGAGATACTTTTTAAGTTATCATAAGAATGGTTTAACCACTATGTATTCTAAAAAGTAAAAGAATAATGCCCTATTTAATATAGGTTGTGAATTTGTTGCATGGTACCTTTTTTAATCGTTTAAATCTAGATCTTTAATATTAGTAAGCATTGGTAACTGGTGGTATAGAAAAGTTTGTATATATGATTTTTCACTCAAAAGCTTTTCCGTGACTTTTTCTATAATAACAAAATTATAGGGGACTTCCTAATTTAATCCTCTCTTCAATATCTATGTATAAAAACTCAGTTGGCAAAATCATGAATTTTGAATTATATTTTTAGAATATATAGTGATTAAATTTATTCTATGAAAAAAATAAATGTATTCCTAGCTACCTTTATTGCTTTGATGCCACTAGGACGTCCCCTTTTTCTTATAACTGGAGCTTCTCTGACAGCTTCTGCTGTAGTGTTGACTTCACCTGACAAAGCTTATGCAGATAGAGATTTTTATTTCTTTTATAATCGTGCCGTTACTAAGTATAATTTAGAAGATTATTCTGGAGCAATTTCTGATTATAATAGAGCAATAAAGATTAATCCAAAGGATGCAGATGCTTATTACAATCGTGGCAGTGCTAAGTATAATTTAGAAGATTATTCAGGATCGATATCTGATTATAGTAAAGCAATTGAGATTAACACAAAGTATGCAGATGCTTATTACAATCGTGGCCTTTCTCAATATAAGTTAGAGGATTATTTAGGATCGATATCTGATTTTAGTAAAGCAATTGAGATTAACACAAAGTATGCAGATGCTTATTATAATCGTGGCCTTGCAAAGAGTTTTTTAGAAGACTATGAGGGAGCTATATCTGATTATAGTAAAGCAATTGAGATTAATCCAAATGATGAAATGAGTTATATTAACCGTGGTATTTCGAAGGATAGCTTAGAAGATTATTCTGGAGCTATATCTGATTACAGTAAAGCAATTGATATTAATCCGAATGATGATATAAGTTATTACAACAGAGGTATATCGAAGGATAACTTAGAAGACTATGAGGGAGCTATATCTGATTATAGTAAAGCAATTGAGATTAATCCAAATGATGGTGATTATTTCCTGAATAGAGGAATTGCGAGGGAGTTAGTTACTGATCTTAATGGTGCTTGTTCTGACTGGAGATCTGCTGAATCATTTGGGAATGCAGATGCGGCTATATGGGTAAGAAATCAATGCTGAAATTTTTGAGAAACTTCAATTTGTAATGATCACCAACTATTTAATTTCCTTATGAATAGTCATTCTATTCAGTTGAGGACAAAACTTTTTTAATTCTAACCTTTCAGTTGTATTTCTTCGGTTTTTTTCAGTTGTATACCTTGATACTCCTGGCGAGCGCTTTTCAGAAGGACTAGCAGTACGACACTCAGTGCATTCTAAGGTTACAACTATCCTTGTGCCTTTTTTGGCCATAATTTTTATATATTCCGCTAAAGGAAATATTGATATGTTCATCCATACTACAGCTTTATTGGTTAATTGTGTCCATTGATGTTTTTCTTTCGACTATATCGTAGATTTGGTGAGATTTCAGCCTATCAAATGAGATTTTGACTTGATAGTGGCTTGAAGGGCTTGTAGATGGTTTGCAGTGAATCCGCTCCCTTTTTCAGAGGTCTTAAAACTAAAGAAAACTCTCTGGACTTAATTAAGTTCTGTTCTGAATTTTAAGAAGTAAAGTAAGAACATCTTCTATGATAGTTTGATTTTGACTATTTACGAGAAATTAGTATTTGTATTTAGCCTTCATTAGATGTCTTTGAATTATATTTATTTGAACTTACTTTCTAAACTATCAAAGATAAGCTCGCCTACTTTTTGATAGCCTGAGTCAGAGAAATGACCATTTATATGATCCTTAGCACTAAAAGTGGAATCTATATCTTTATCTAGATCGTAAAAAGAAAATCCGTTTTCATTGGCTATTTCTTTTAGAAGGTTTCTTTGTAATTCATTTGAATAGGAGTATTTCTTTTTATCAATATAGGGCTTGGAATTGAATCCACCAAAGCCCAAATATATAAGTGTAACGTCTGCTCCCCATTTTTCAGATTCAGTCCTAAGTTCTTTCATTACTTGCTTGGCAGCTATTTTCATTAAGTCAAGTTCTTTCTTAGGAAGAGTTCTCGTTAAAATTTCTTCTCTAGTAATTACTTTGTTTTTTTTATTAATAACTTGATAATTTAAAATTTGTGATTGTATAGTCCTAATAAGATTAATAGATCTTGGGAAATTTAGATTTGCAAAGGTTTTTAGCTTTTCTTTGTAAGTGGCCTTTTTTGAATTAATTGAGCTTAATGAGTTGCTTTCAGGCTGAATTAATTGAAAATATGACATTACATTTTCATCAGCTATTGCTTTGTTTTTTGCTAATACAAGTTGTTGATTAAAATCATATTTAATATAGTTTACTAAAGGAGATTGAATTTCGTCTTGAAGATTCCTTAAATCGTTTCCAACCCAAAACCAAAATATATGTTTTGGTTTGTACTTTCTAGCATATTCTTTTAGGTAGGCAAGTTCTAGCAAGGGGCCAGCGCCTCCTTGTGCAAAAGAAACTATATTGTTTTGATTCTTACTTATTTTGGTGAGAATATTTCTTATAGTGTATTCATTTGTACAAGCACCTTGTACGTATGAGTCTCCTATTAGAGCAATATCTATTGTTTTTGATTCGTATACATTGTCAGGGTTATTGAATCCATAGCGATCACTTATATAGTTTGAAAGATACCCTTGTTCGTTGCAGAAGTAAGTTTTTCGGTTTGAGATTCCATTTATTGGAAAGATTTTTTCATTTAAATTGGTTACATTTGTTCCATAGTCTGGGTAAAAAGATACGACATACTCGTCAAGAAAACGTTTGTCTTTGATTGCTTCATTGATTCTTTTAAAATCACTTTTTATAAAATGTCTATTTGATTTATCGTGTTTCTTGCTAAAGAAATCATATGTAATAAATGTCAGGCATATTATTGAAATAAAAGATAACAAAAAGATTATATTATAATAAATAATTTTTGTTAGAGTATTTTCTTTATTTAGATTTCCTTTATTAGCTTGCATTAAAAAATTGTATATATAAATGGGGCAATAACTGAACCTTGTGTAAATACAATTAAGGTTCCCATTAATACGATAGTTAAAATTAGAGGAGCTAACCAATACTTTTTGCGAACTTTTAGAAAGTCCCAAATGTCTTGAATTAAATCTAGAAAAGCATCCATAACTAAAAAATCCTAGTTAAATCAGTGGGAGGAGTATCTTTGATTTCACGATAGGTCAATGTGTTCATTTTCTTTTTTCGTAGTGGATCATAACCACATAATTTCATAATCAGAGCTATAGGTTGCAATACTAATAGAAAAACCAGTCCTAAGATTATTCTGCTATTAATAAAGCCAAGGATATGTCCTAGCCTCATCCATCCTATATAGGGGTAATAAAGAATTTTTGGAAAGGCAATGCTTGAGATTAGACAAGGCAGCCCTATAAATAAAGTCCAGCTTCTAAAGCTATGCCCACTTATTAAAGGAAGAAGAAATCCTATTATTAGTGGGAAGCCAATTCCAATAATCAAGCCAAATTCACGAAGCTGTTTTTCAGAGTGTGCTTGTTTCATAATTAATCCAATTCAAACTCCTGCTTCCAGGTTTCGTCTTTTTCTGATTCTGGTTGGGCAGATTTTAATAATATTTGATTTTGCAGCACAAGCACATCCATTTCAGTTCTCATAAAGCAACGATATGCATCTTGAGGAGTACAGACAATTGGCTCTCCTCTTACATTGAAGGATGTATTGACTATCGTTGGGCAACCAGTTAATCGTTTAAATGCACTTATGAGGTTGAAATATCGAGGATTTGTTCTTTCATTAACTGTTTGAACTCTGGCTGAATAATCAACATGTGTAATGGCTGGAAGTGAAGATCTAGGGATATTTAATTTTTCAATGCCAAAAAGCTCTTCTTGTTCTTTAGTCATTTCTTTACATAGTCCTTTTTTAACAGGAGAAACTAAAAGCATATATGGACTTTTACTAGTCATTTCAAATTGACTTGATACGTCCTCTTCCAAAACTGATGGAGCAAATGGGCGAAAACTTTCTCGATATTTTATTTTTAAATTCATGATACTCTGCATTTTTTGATTTCTAGGATCTCCAATAATTGATCTAGCGCCTAAAGCTCTTGGTCCAAACTCCATGGGTCCGTTAAACCATCCAACAACCTTTCCTTCATTAAGAATTTGAGCAAGTTTTTCAAATAAGTTTTTATCTTTAAGAGTTTCGTAAGGAGCATTAATTTTTTCTAGATAAGTAATAATTTCTTCATTTGAGTAATTTGGTCCTAGATAGGTTCCTTTCATTGAATCATTAGGATTTACTTTTCTTTCTTGCCCTAAATTCTCATACCATCCTACAAGGGCTGCTCCTAAAGCAGATCCCGCATCCCCACTTGCCGGTTGAATCCATATCTCATCAAAAATCTTTTCTTGTAAAAGCTTTCCATTAGCAACACAATTTAAAGCTACTCCTCCTGCAAGGCAAATATTTGATATCCCTGTTTCTTTACGAAGAGATCTAGCTAATTTCAATACTATTTCTTCAGTTACTTCTTGTATTGATGAAGCTAAATCCATATGAAATTGAGTTAATTCTTTTTCACTTTCTCTAGGTGGATTATTAAAAAGTTTATGAAATTTATGACTTGTCATTCTGAAACCACGATGAAATTTAAAATAACTAATATCTAATTTAAAGGTACCATCATCTTTTATATCTATAAGATTTTTCTTTATTAATTCTGAGTACTTAGGTTGACCATAAGGAGCTAATCCCATTAATTTATATTCACCAGAGTTAACTTTAAAACCACAATAGTAAGTAAATGCTGAGTAAAGTAAACCCAATGAATGAGGAAAACTTATTTCCCAAAGAGGAGTTATTTTATTTTTTTTACCTATCCATGCTGAAGTTGTAGCCCATTCTCCAACTCCATCCATACAAAGTATGACTGATTTTTCAAAAGGGCTTGGGAAAAATGCTGCGGCGGCATGAGAAAGATGATGTTCTGAAAAAAGAAGCTCAGGGATTTGACTGCTGTTTTGAGGACAAAGATTTTTTTGTAAGATTTTAAATTGTTTTTTTAGTTCTGACTTTAGAAAAAGCTTTTCTTTCAACCATACTTGCATTGCAGCGATAAATGATCTTCCTCCTCTAGGAGCTGCTCCTATGTATGTTTCTAATAATCTTTCAAATGTAAGAAGAGGCTTCTCATAATAGACAATTGAAGAAACATGACCTAGATCTATATCTTGTGAAGTTAGGCAATATTTTATTGCGTGTTTTGGGAAGCTAGAATCGTGTTTTTTTCTAGAAAATCTCTCTTCTTGCGCTGCCGCTATAATTTCGCCATCACATAGTAGTGCTGCGGCACTGTCATGATAAAAGGATGATATGCCAAGAATATAATTGGACACTTTTTTAGATGCCTGTAATCTTGATTATCTTTCCATAATAAGCATTTATTAGTCCTCTTTAGTGCAATTATTCATTATTTGGTGATCTAAAGTAATTTGTCTTTCCGAGTTTTATGTGATAACAGAAATTGATGCTTTCTTTGGATTGCTTATATTTTTGTTAGCCAAAAAACTATTTATAGATTGCTACTATATGAATTTTGATCAAATTTTAAATTAATAGTTTTAAAAAACAGTTTACATTCTAATTCACCAAAATGGATCATAGGAAAATTCTACATTAAGAACATTAGAGTTGCTTTTTGGGATATTACTTATACATGCTCTGGTGATTTTTCCATTCACCTCAATCTCGCAAGCACCACAACTTCCAGTTAGACATCCAGTAGGGATTGCAATCCCAGCTTTCTCTGCTTCTGAAAGCCAACCTTTCCCAGGTTTTACTAGTGAAGATTGCCCATTTGGCCAATTCACTTGTAAATACTGATTTTTCATATGCTTGGTAGCTTCTCTAAATTAATGTTTTTTTCTAGGGCAACGGAAAGAAGATTCATAGTTTTGTCTCTTTGTACTTTGTAATTTGGAGCATCGTTAGAAAGCTGTTTTAGTCCCTTTTGTTTCCTTAGCTGATTTATCCAAATTCTTCGCCATTTGCCATTGTCAAAGATTCCGTGAAGATAAGTTCCACCAATAGATGATCCATTAGTAGGGAAGATAATCCATCCTAATGATGGGTCATTAAAAATTGCATTTACTTTTTCCTCAGAGTCTTTCAACAAAATGCTTTTTCCATGGTGAAGTTCAAACCCTAAAATATTTGTCTCCTGTGGCCATAGACTTTTAACTTGACGCCTTCTGAGTGATTTTCTAGATTCAATTGTAGTTACAATTGGCAAAAGATTTAGACCATCTTGCTTTGAAACGCTTTTATTCGTATGTTCTAGATGCATAGGATCATTGATATTCAAACCAAGCATCTGTAGGCCTCCACATATTCCAAAAATGTTACCTCCACATCGAACATAATCGATGATCTGTTTAGCCATTCCACTCATTTTTAGTACTTCTAAATCTCTAATAGATTGCTTACTTCCAGGGATTATAATGCAATCAGGGGAGCCAATTGGCTCCCCTGGTGCAATCCAATTTATTTTTATTGTAGGTTCTATTTCAAGTGGCTCTAGATCAGAGAAATTGCTAATTGAAGGAAGCCTAATTACCGTAATTTCAATTTCAGCATATGGTTTGATTCCTTTCCTTTCAATTAGATCTAAGGAATCTTCTGATGAAAATATTTCATTAAGCCATGGCATTACTCCTAAAATAGGTATGTTTGTTTTATTTTCTAGCCAGCTTACGCCTTCATCAAATAGTGATATGTCACCTCGAAACTTGTTAATAATAATCCCTTTGATTAATTTTTTCTCATTAGGGTTTAGTAATTCTAAAGTACCCACTATCTGAGCAAACACTCCTCCTCTTTCAATGTCAGATACTAAAATGCAATCTGCATCTAGATATTTAGCAAGTCGTAAATTCGTTAAGTCTTTATGTTGAAGGTTGATTTCAACTGGACTACCTGCACCTTCAATAACAAGTCTTCCATCTTTATAAGTTTGTTCTATTTTTTTAAGCCCTTTTTTTATTGCTTCCCATCCTGGATTAAACCAATTTTGATAATAATTCTTAGCTGATGTTGTGCCAACGCTTTTGCCTAGGTGAATTACTTCGCTTATACAGTCTCCTTTGGGTTTTAATAGAATTGGATTCATAGCATGCATTGGTTCTATTTCAGCTGCCCATGCTTGCACCGCCTGCGAATAAGCCATCTCTTTGCCTTCATAGTCAACCCAAGCGTTATTACTCATGTTTTGGCCTTTAAAGGGGATTGGGTTGAATCCCCTATGTTTAAGTGCTCGGCAGAAAGCTGTTGAAATTAATGATTTACCAGAACCGCTAGAAGTCCCCAAAATCATTAAGGGCTTGGAATTACTTTTATGATTCACTGGAATAAGAACTTTCGTGATATCCAAGTTTTTAATCTTTCAAAATTGTTCGTTTCATTTAAATTATAGATTTCTTTATTTTCAAGAATTACCCTTCCGAGGGGAGTAAGGCGGACTTTAGAAGTCAGTCCTTGTCCATCTACTTCTCTCCTTAATACTCCAAGGGTAATTAACCATCGAAACTCAGATTCTATTTTTTCAGATGTTTTGAAGGGATTTAGATTTCTGTCGATGTAAGTTTTTTGATATTTTAAAACATCTAAAGAACTTAACCCAATACTATTACTATCTCTAAAAAATAGTTGATTTAATAAGCTATATCGCATTGCATTTGCGCTTCTTTTGAGGATTTTTTTACTAATTATATTCATTATTAGGATTTTGAACTAGAAAAAGTTGTTTTTTTGATTTAAGGAGATACATTTTTGATGACATCTTATTTGATTTAAATTGCTTGTCCTAGCCTCTAAGTCTATCGCGCGTCAAGGTTTACTCAATCAGGTTGGGATAAATCATAAAGTAATGCCTAGTGATATAGATGAGGATACCTATAAAAATGAAAATATTATAGATTTGGTTCAAGATCTTGCAAATGCTAAGGCTAAAAAGGTTGCTGAAAAACTTTTAAAATGTGATTTAAATTCCTTTGACCTAAGACAAATAGAATCAGTTTTAGGATGTGATTCTATGTTTGAAGTTCAAGGAAAGTTTTTTGGCAAACCTAAAAATCATGAAGAAGCAATAGAGCGACTAATAATGATCTCTGCAAATACAGGAATTCTTCATACTGGTCATTGCTTACTTTATAGAAAAAAAACTAAGGATAAAGTAGGAGGATCAGTTTTTAGTTACTCATTTAAAAAAGTTGTTAGTACTAAAATTCATTTTTCCGAAATGAGTCTTGTAGATATTAAAAAGTATGTTTCCACTAGAGAACCTTTGGGATGTGCAGGTGGATTTTCTTTGGACGGAAATGGAGCTAGATTTATAGAATCTATAGAAGGTTGTTTTAGTAATGTGATTGGAATCAGTTTGCCATGGCTTAATAAAGTAATAAATCAAATATAAATATAAAAAAAGAAGCTCTCAACTTATTGTTGAGAGCTTCTTATTTGTTTAACTAAGAAACTAATTAATTGAAATTAATCAAGATCTGCCATTGATAATGCAGGCTCGTTATTTCTATCAATTCCTTTTTCAAAACCAGCTGCAGCTGCTCTTGCTCTTCCTGCGTGCCATAAATGACCTATGAATGTAAACCATCCAAGGAAAAACTGTGCAGAAGCAAGCCATTGACGAAGATTAACAAAGTTAACTGCGTTAGGCTCGGTAATGATTCCACCAACAGAGTTGATAGAAGCGTTTGGAGCATGAGTCATATATTCAGCAGCTCGACGAACTTGCCAAGGCTGAATATCATTTTGAATCTTATCTAGACTCAGACCATTAGGTCCTCTAAGAGGTTCAAGCCAAGGTCCTCTGAAATCCCAGAAACGCATGGTTTCGCCTCCAAAGATAATTTCTCCAGTAGGAGAGCGCATGAGATATTTACCAAGACCAGTTGGTCCCATAGCAGTACCTACATTTGCGCCAATTCTTTGATCTCTAACTAAGAATGTGAAGCTCTGAGCTTGAGATGCTTCGGCATTAGTTGGACCATAGAATTCAGATGGATAAGCAGTGTTGTTGAACCAAATAAATGTTGAAGCAACAAAACTTGCTACACAAATACCACCCAATGCATAACTGAGCAGTCCCTCTCCATTCCAGATAAAGGCTCTTCTAGCCCATCCAAATGGTTGAGTAAATATATGAAATAGACCACCGAGAACTTCGATGACACCAACATAAATGTGGCCGCCAACTATATCCTCCATGGAATTAACACCAACCATCCAACCTCCTCCACCCCAAGGGGTTTGAAGTAGGTATCCAAAAATAACTCTAGGATCAAGAGTTGGATTGATTAGTCTTACTTCTCCTCCACCGGGAGCCCATGTGTCATAAGCTCCGCCGATGTACATCCAGTTGATGGACCAAGCAAGAGCACCAACTCCAAGAACGATGAGATGAAAACCAAGGATATTAGTCATTTGATTTTTATCTCTCCAGTCTGTGGAGAAGAATGGGAAAGCTTCTTCTAATTTTTCTGGTCCAGCCAATGAATGGTAAATACCTCCAAAACCTAGGATTCCAGATGCAATTAGATGAACAACACCTGCTGCAAAAAATGGATAGATGTCTGTAACTTCTCCACCAGGACCAATCCCATAGCCAAACATTGCAACGTGAGGCATGCAAATTAATCCTTGCTCCCACATTGGTTTGTCAAATGTGAAATGACTCACTTCATAAAGCATCATGGCACCGGCCCAGAAAACAATCAGGCCTGCATGAGCTATGTGTGCTCCAAGTAATTTTCCAGAGAGATTGATTAGACGAGCATTGCCTACATACCAGGCATAGCCTGTCTCTTCAATACTTTGGTTAGGAGCCTTTAATAGGTTATTAAAGGGCGTTTCCACGTGGGAGTACCTCCTCAGGGAATACAAAATTTTCGTGTGGTTGATCCACAGAAGACATCCAAGCTCTCATACCTTCGTTTAAAAGTATGTTTTTGGTATAAAACGTTTCAAACTCTGGATCTTCTGCAGCACGAATTTCTTGACTTACAAAGTCATATGCTCTCAAGTTCAAGGCAAGACCAACAATTCCAATAGAAGAAGTCCACATACCCATTACAGGTACGAAGAGCATCAGGAAGTGAAGGAAACGCTTGTTTGAGAAAGCTATACCAAAGATTTGACTCCAGAAACGATTAGCAGTGACCATTGAATAGGTCTCTTCTTCCTGGGTAGGATCAAAAGCTCTGAAAGTTGAACTTTGTACCTTGCCTTCAGAGTAGATGCTTGTATCTTCATAGAGAGTGTTTTGCACAGTTGCACCATGTATGGCGCATAGCAGTGCTCCTCCAAGAATCCCAGCAACACCCATCATGTGGAAAGGATTCAAAGTAATATTATGGAAGCCTTGAATGAAGAGGATGTAGCGGAATATTGCAGCAACTCCAAATGAAGGAGCAAAGAACCAACTATGTTGGCCAAGTGGATAAATTAGGAAAACACTTGTAAATACTGCAATTACAGCTGAAAAAGCAAGAGCGTTGTATGGACGAATGCCAACTAGTCTTGCAATTTCAAACTGACGAAGCATGAAACCTATAAGACTGAATACACCGTGGAGTGCAACAAAATTCCATAGGCCTCCAAGCTGGAGCCATCTGACTAAACTTCCTTGAGCCTCAGGTCCCCAAAGGAAGAGAAGACTGTGGCCCATAGCATCGCCAGGAGTGCTAACGGCAGCTGTAAGGAAATTGCATCCTTCAAGATAAGAACTTGCAACACCATGGGTATACCAAGAAGTTACAAAGGTTGTGCCTAGGAACCATCCCCCTATAGCCAAATAGGCAGTAGGGAATAGAAGAAGACCAGACCAACCAACAAATACGAATCGGTCGCGCTTTAGCCAGTCATCGAGGGTGTCAAACCACCCTCTTTCTGGTACGCGTCCAACAGCGATCGTCATGAGAGGAACGTTGCTGAGAATATGTGAATACCGTGGGACTTTAACAATTCCTGATGGATGACGGGGAATATTTTTATCAGATGAAATCGGTTGTTGTATTGCTAAATAGTCCAAAAAACTAATTTTTGGTAATTTTTGGACCAACTTGTAAGAGAATATTCTTGTCTAATTCAAGTCATGTCAGTAAAAAAACAGGAAAGCTCAAAGATGGAAAATCCTTCAGAAACCTATCTTGAACAAAGTATTAAGGGTTCTAGAAAAATTTCAAATTATTTTGTTGCGAGCTCCCTAACTATTGGAGGTATAGGTTTTTCTCTTGCTTCTTTATCAAGTTACTTTGGTAAGAATTTTTTACCTTTGGGCAATCCTTCCAGTTTGATTTTTGTCCCACAAGGTTTGATTATGGGTTTGTATGGCATTGCTGGAAGCTTGTTGGCTATATATCTTTGGAACCTTGTGGTTGTTGATTTTGGATCTGGCTTTAACACTTTTGATAAGGGAACTGGACAGCTAGTGCTTTCACGAAGAGGATTTTTTAAAGAAATTTTAGTCGAAATCGATCTTAAAGATATTAAGGCTGTAAAGCTTGATATTCGTGAAGGCCTTAATGCAAAAAGGAGAATCTGTTTAAGAATTCAGGGAAGGAAAGATATTCCTATAACTCCTGCAGGGCCTCCATCACCCTTGCTTGATTTAGAGCAGGAAGGTGCAGAATTAGCGAGATTCTTAAATGTGAATCTAGAAGGACTGCCATCTTAGAATTTTATATACAAAAAAATGATTTTATCCAGAAAAAAAAATAAGTACTTCTTTTTCTGGATCGTTATTTGTTTATTAATTGTAGGTTGTAAGCAGTCTAATAAAAATATTCAAAACAGAGCTTGTGAATCACAAACTTTTAAGTGTTTAAATGATAAAAAACAAATTAAAATGACTACAAATAAAGGTACGGTAATTATAGAAGTTAATGGATTAGAGGCTCCATTGACTTCAGGAAATTTCAATGATTTAGTTAGTAGAGGTTTTTATAATCAAATAAAATTTCATAGAGTAATTAGAGATTCATCATTTAAACTTATTCAAGCGGGAGATCCTATGTCATTTAAATTAAATGCAAATGACTTAGACCTTGGGAAAGGATATTATATTGAAGAGCAAACTGGATATGCAAGATTTATTCCATTGGAAATAAAACTAAGGAATGAGAATATGCCTAGATATAATACTACTATTACTAATGTAATAGACCAAAAAAATATTTCATTGCTAAATAAGAGAGGAGCAATAGGCTTGTTAAGATCTAAGGCTATAAACTCTGGAAGTTCACAGTTTTATTTTGCTTTAACTGATTTGCCAGAACTTGATGGAAGATATGCCGTGTTTGGCAAGGTTATAAAGGGGCTTGATGTTTTAGATAGGATTAATGAAGGAGATGTAGTTATTGAAATTAAGTAATTTTCAGGCTTTCTCTATTGATTTTATGCTGGAAGAGTAATCCCTTTGCTGCTAGTTTTAAGCATTTCAGTATTGACACCTGATTCTCTTTCAAGAGCTATTTTCCCTGTTCTTGCAATTTCAAGAATCCCATAAGGATTTAAAAGCTTTTCAAGAGCTACTAGTTTTCCAGGATCTCCTACAACCTCAAGTGTTAAGGCTTTGTCTGAAACATCAACCACTTTAGCCCTAAAAATTTGAACAAGATCTAATATTTCCTGCCTTTGATTACATGGCGCATTTACTTTCAGGAGCATTAGTTCTCTTTCTACTGCTGGAAGCCCAGTTAAATTTAGAACTTTCAGTATGTTTACAAGCTTGTCAAGTTGTTTAGACATCTGCTGAAGAGTTTGGTCGTCTCCTTCTACAACCATGGTTAGCCTTGAAATACCTTCAGATTCAGCTGGGCCAACAGCCAAGCTTTCAATGTTAAAACCTCTTCTTGCAAATAGACCAGAGATCCTACTTAGAGCTCCAGATTGATCTTCAACAAGTACGGAAAGAGTGTGCTTCATATTTTTATATTATTTTGGCTTGTAGATCAAGCCAATTTAAGACTGATCTATTGAAAATATCAGGACATTCGTCATGAGGACAATGCCCAGAAGAATTAATTAAAAATAAGTCAATCCAAGGATGCAATTTTTTAAGATTTTTAGCTACAAAAAAAGGAACAAGTCTGTCTTCTTTCCCCCAAATCAGCAGAATTGGGCGTCGGTTGGGTGAGTCTCTTATGAGTTTTAATAGTTCAGGAGCAGTGTCCTCTTTTTTTCTTGATGACATTCCAATACACATAGATCTTAGCGCCCTGGCTGCTGAACTTCTTTCCGCAGGGTGCTTTACTATCCTTTTTAAATCATAGTCCAATTTGATATTTTTTTTGTAGGCAAATTGTAGCGCAATATTTAGTAATTTTGATTTTGTTATTATTGGCAGAATAATTTCTAATGGCAAAAGTTTGAAGAAATATTTAATAAAGAATAGATTTAACTTTTTTAAGAAATTTGGTAGCTTTATATTAGATTTTCCCATTAGAGATGGATCTGCTAAAGGAGCTGCTATGACGGCAGATACAAGCTCTTGATTATAAGCAAGTGTCGTTATAGCTGTTAGAGAACCCAGAGAATTCCCAATTAGAACTGTTTTATTATTTAAATCTGATTTAATAATTTCCTTAAGGAAAGCAGCTACTTGATTTGACCAGACCTTGTTGTCTAATTGATTCAATTTTTTAGGTTTAGGTTGCTCTGAAGATCCAAACCCAATTAGATCTAACCCATAAACTCTGAATCCAGCAGATACAAAGAAATTGGCATTGTTTCTCCAGTGCTTGCTGCAAGCTCCAAAGCCATGAAGCAGAAGAATTGTTTTTTTGTGTTCTTTTCCTAATACTCGCCAGTGGCACGAAATCCCTTGCCAAGACCAGTATTTTTTTTCTCCCCAATCAGGATTTGCATTAAGCTTCAAGCTCATTGTTTTTTCGAATGTAGGTTTTTAAATAGATTTGTTGGGGATTTAAATGCTAGGGGTTTAAATAGTTAGATGATATAGATTATTACTATGGCTTCTGAGATTTTTGGCACTGCTGCAATTTTCTGGGTTTTAATACCAGTTGGACTAGCTGGCGGAGCCCTCTTGCTAAAACTTCAGGGAGATTAAATTTCTCTCACGATGTTGAGCACTTCCCTTTAAGATCCTTTTTTGGTAATGACCTAAGGTATGCAGGTTCTAATTATTGGCGGGACAGGTACGCTTGGTCGTCAGATAGCTAAAACTGCTGTCGACTATGGCCACGATGTTCGATGTATGGTTCGTCGGCCAAGGAATGCTTCATATCTCCAAGAATGGGGATGTGAGCTTACTCAAGGTGATCTTCTTTATGAAAGGGATATAGAGAATTCTCTTGATGGAATAGAAGCGGTTATTGATTCCTCAACTAGTCGTCCTGATGATCCAAGAAGTATTTATGAAACAGATTGGCAAGGCAAATTAAATTTGTTTAGGGCTTGTGAAGCCAAAGGAGTTAGCAGAGTAGTATTTCTCTCTTTATTGGCTGCTGAAAAGTTTAGAAATGTGCCTTTAATGGATATTAAATTCTGTACAGAGAAACTCTTAGAACAATCGAATCTTGATTACACAATTCTTCAGGGAGCAGCTTTTATGCAGGGTGTCGTTGGTCAATTTGCAATACCCATATTGGATAGCCAGGCAGTGTGGATTAGTGGAAGCAGTAGCCGAATAGCTTATATGAATACTCAGGATATGGCTAAGTTTGCTGTTATGGCATTAATTAGACAAGAAACAATTAGAAAAACATTTCCTGTAGTTGGCCCAAAACCTTGGACTGCCAATGAACTTGTTAGCTTGTGTGAAAGTTTTAGTAATAAAAAGGCACGAGTTTTAAGAGTATCTCCTTTTTTGATCTCAGTGGCTAAGTCTTTGGTTTCATTTTTTGAGTCAACTTTAAATGTTGCAGAAAGGCTTGCCTTTTCTGAAGTTAGTGGAAGTGGGCTATCACTTGATGCACCTATGAGTCAAACTTATGAGGCATTTGGACTAAACCCCTCAGAAACGACTGATATGGAGTCTTATATCAGAGAGTATTATGATTTGATTTTGAAAAGGCTTAGAGAAATGGAAAAAGATTTAAATAGAGAAGAGAAAAAAAAGCTTCCTTTTTAGCCAAGATACCTTGCTTTCTTGTAGTTTATTTGTACTATTGTAATAGAGTTTTTCTTTCTATGTCAGTTGTTCAAATAAAAAATCTAAACAGAAGGCTAGATATCCTTGCGAAAGAAGCCTCTGAAGCTCTTGATAAAGCTTGTGGTACTCAGTTATGGCGAAGCATGGGATTTGATGCATTTGATGGCATTGATGATTTTGAAAGGCGTTCAATAGCTAATTATTATTTTGGACAATTGCAAACAGTAAATGAGGTTCGAGATTCTTTAAGTTAGATATTTTTAATTAATTTCTTCTTTTGCTTTAGATTAGATTGATAAAAATAAAATTTTTCTTTGGATGATTGAAACTTCAGGCACAATTGAGAAAGAGCAGGGAAATGGCTTTTACTTAGTCACACTTGAGCAGCCAGAGGGACATCAGTGTCTTTGTCGGGCGGCAGGAAAACTAACCAAATTCAGAATTAAGTTGCTTGCTGGAGATAAGGTTTTAGTTGAAATAAGTCCTTATGACTTAACAAGAGGAAGAATTACTTATAGAGAAAGAAATGCTGGTGGTGGTGGCCCACGAAATTCCCGAGGTGGAGGAGCTAGAGGAGCTCGTAGGAAGTAGAAACTTTCTCTTAAGTCATAAATTTATTTATTACTTCTTTAAACTCTTTCCTTTGCTTTACTCCTTTCCATTGATGTAAAAGTTTTTTTTCTTTGAAAAGGTGAACTGTTGGAGTGCCATTGATACCTGCTTGTGTTGCAATTTTTTGTTCCTTTTCAATATCAATTTCAATACCAAGAACTTCTCCTCCAATCTCTTCCAAAACTCTTTTTAATTGCGGTTTTAATATATGACAAGGTCCACAACTTTTAGAGGTGTAAACAACTAAAAGTAATTTTGAACTTTCGTGATAAAGCTTCCTAAGAGCATAGCTTCCTTTTTGCCAAATAGAGTTACTTTTGAATGTCTCTTCGGTGGTTTCCTTTAAATTTTGTGGTGAGTCTGCTTGAGCAGGTTCTGTGGAACCTCTTTTTAACAAGGTTGAAAGATTGTTTTTAGATAGCCACTTCTCAGCGACTAAAGCTGCTTTGCAGCCGCTACTAGCAGCTGTAATGCCTTGCTTCCATTCACTGTCAGATACGTCGCCAGCAGTGTAAACCCCTTCTATTGAAGTTTCTGGTCTCCCAGGCTGAGTAATTATATAACCTTTATTATCGAGTTCTAATTGATTGTTGAGGAAATCACTGTTCGGCGTGTGACCAATGGCATAAAAAACCCCTTTAACTTTAAGGACATGCTCTTTAGATGAATTTTTCTTCTTTATTCTTAATTCAGATAGCCACTCTTCGCCTTGAGCACTTACTAATTGCGATTCCCAGTGAATGGTAATTTGTGAATTTGAATGAACTCTATCTGCCATTGCTGCACTGGCTTTGAGCTTATCTGACCGGACTATTAAATGGACATGACTACCATATTTAGTAAGATAAACAGCTTCTTCGCACGCTGAATCTCCTCCCCCAACAACTGCAAGCTCTTCGTTTCTAAATTGTGGGGTAGCTCCATCACAAATTGCGCAGGCACTTATGCCGAGACTCCAAAATTTTTCTTCATTTTGTATACCAAGTTTGTTTGCACTAGCGCCAGTGGCAATGATTATTGAGTGAGAGGTAATTATTTCATTTGATGTTTCAAGACGAAAAGGACGTTTGCTTAAGTCAATTTTCTCAACATCTTCTTCAAGAAGTTTTGTGCCCCATCTTATAGCTTGGGCTTTCATCAAATCCATTAAATCTGGCCCAAGAACCCCATCGGGGAAGCCTGGAAAGTTTTCAACAAATGTTGTGGTCATTAATTGACCTCCAGCAATCCCACCCTTTTGAAAGCCAGTTATTAACAGTGGTTGGAGATTTGCACGAGCAGCATATATACCAGATGTATAGCCTGCCGGACCAGAACCAATTATTACAAGGTTCTCAATATGATTTTTTAGTGATTTTTCTTCAGCCTCCATTATTCAAGGCGAAAAGGATTATAAAAATATCTTAGTTAGAAAAGCTAATTATTGCGGTTAAAAAAACGGACTTAAAAAACAAATGGATATTAATTCTTGAGCTGAAGCAATTAGGTTGTGAATTATGTAAAGTTAGAGTTCTACAACTTCATCTATGTCAGGAATACTTGTTTGTTCATCAATATTTGTTGTCAGTATTGATGGAAAGATCAAAAGGGACTTATCAATATTAGCTTTCTGATTTTCCAGACATATTATCCATTCACGAAATTCTTGAGTAATTGCATAGCTGTCTTCATAACGCTCGACACTATCCATCAATGCAATCCTGCTTGAGGCCCAGCAAGTTGCTATGCTTATTCGCCTTTTTAGAGTTGAATCCATTTTTGTTCCTTCAGCGTGCTTACCTTTGCACGATGAGGCCAAGAAATCATGTCTCCTTTTGTACAAAATTCGATTTTTTTTAGAAAATGATTAATTACCTTAAGGAAATCTATAGATATCTAACATGAATACTGGGATCTCGAGGATTCAATTTAAGGAATTTGTCAATAGTTAAAATAAGTTTAGGATTTAGGAGTTTTTAACAATTAGATAGCTTCTGTATGATTAATAAGGAGTGTTTGTACTTCATTTATTCCTTCTTGGGCTGCATTTCTTGCACTATCAAAGTTGCCGTTAGCATCTTCTAAAAGGCTTTCAGCTAATCGATCAAGAAGTTCTTCTTTCCGCTCTTTTATCATTGAAATAATTTCATTATCGATAAGCCTTTGCACAGCAATAGTGCGAAGCTTATCGTCTGTTGCCTCAGCAAATGTTCCCTGGACTAATTCCTGAATAAATAACCGGTGAACTTCGCTACTCCGGAGAAAGCTTTCTGTTGCATTAATGATTCCCTCGACCAAGGCCTCGTCTGGTTCAGAATCTTTATCTGCAAGTTTGAATTCCCAATCTAAGTGCTTTCTTTGCCAGCCAGATGAATGAAGGCTTGGCATAACTGTTTGTGAGTAAGTATCTACTGACATTTCATAGATTCTCTCTGCAAGTCTTTCACACCATTCTTTGCCATGGGTTTGAAGGTTTTTTTCCATAGCTGTTCTTGAAACAGCGTGCCCACCATGATGGCTATGACAAACTCCATCGGGACATTCAATTGCGGTTAGACCCATTTTTGATGGATTTAGTACTGACCTATTTATTAGCTAAAAACTTCTTGAAGGAAAAGCTTTTTTTACAAAAGATTCTGGTCTTAAGACCTTTTACTGATTAATCTCAATTTGGTTAGTCTCAAAATTTGTTTTGACAAGTTTTTTTATCCCATTAGAAACAGCTTCAGGGGAAACGCGAGTTGCAGCAACCCCGGAAACTGTAAAAAAACTTTCCTCATTAGGATCCGAAGTCTTTATTGAGAAAGGTGCTGGACTTTTAGCTGGTTTTAATGATGAAAGTTTTCAAAAAGCAGGTGCAGAGATTGTTTGTTTGACTTCTAATGAAAGCTTCCTTAGGAAATCGCTAATTGTTCTCTGTTTAAGCGCACCGAATCAAGAACTGCTGTCCAAGCTATCTCATGGTTCAGTGCTTATTGGTTTGTTGGCCCCATATGGGAATAAAGAGTTAGAAGCTTCTTTGAAGAAGAAAGGTTTGTCAGCATTAGCTTTAGAACTTTTGCCAAGAATTAGTCGTGCTCAGTCTGCGGATGCCTTGTCTTCCCAAGCGAATATTGCTGGATATAAATCTGTTCTTATTGCTGCTGCAGCTCTTGATAGGTATTTCCCAATGTTAATGACAGCAGCTGGGACTGTGCAGCCAGCAAAAGTTGTTGTATTAGGAGCAGGTGTGGCAGGGCTTCAAGCTATAGCAACAGCAAAAAGACTTGGCGCTGTTGTATATGTTAGCGATATTCGACTAGCTGTTAAGGAGCAAGTTGAATCATTAGGTGCAAAATTCATTAATTTACCTAAGGAGGTTGAAAACCCCTCAGAATCTGGCGGGTATGCAAAGCAAGCTTCTGAAGAATTCCTTCTTGCTCAAAGAAAATTATTAATGGATCAGTTGGCTGACGCTGATGTCGCAATTTGTACTGCTCAAGTGCCAGGGAAAAGAGCTCCAAATTTAATTTCTGAAGAAATGCTTGATAAGATGAGACCAGGAGCTGTAGTTGTAGATCTTGCTGTTTCCCAAGGGGGTAATTGCTCTCATACAAAGCCTTCTCAAACAATTTTAAGAAAAGGGGTAAAGCTTATAGGTGCAAATGATTTGCCTCGAACTGTTTCAAATCATGCTAGTGCTCTTTATTCAAGGAATTTGCTTGCGTTAATTAGGCCACTTTTAAAAGATAATGAATTGTGCCTGAGTACTGAAGATGAATTGATTGATGGTTCACTAATTAGTAAAGATGGAGTTATTCGGATATCTCAAGTTTTTAATTCAGGAGGAGGGAACTGATGTCATTTCTGAGCGAGGCACTTTGGGTTTTACTCTTAGGGAGTTTGCTGGGATTGGAGCTCATTGGGAAAGTGCCTCCAACTTTGCATACCCCTCTTATGAGTGGGGCTAATGCTATTTCCGGAATAACAATGCTTGCTGCATTGACTCTCATTATTAAGGCTGGAAGTAATCTGCCTTTATTAATTATGGGGTCTATTTCACTAGGATTTGCTTTGTTTAATGTTATTGGAGGTTTTCTTGTTACTGACAGGATGCTTGCAATGTTTAGCCGTAAAACTTCACGTAGAAATAGGAGAATCACTAAATGAATGTTGTAGGAATCGTAAAATACTCTATTGATCTTATTGCAGTACTTTTGCTTGCTCTAGGAATAAAAGGGTTGTCAAAAGTTAGATCAGCCAGAGAAGCTAATCGTCTTGCAGCAATTGCAATGTTTCTTGCTGTTTTAGGGATTTTATTTAATGGAATTGTTGAAGGAGGTATATCAGCATCTGCTTGGATTTGGATTGCATTAGGTTCTTGTATTGGAAGCATTCTAGGAGCTCTAATTGCAAGGATTGTTCCAATGACATCAATGCCAGAAATAGTTGCTTTATTTAATGGATGTGGGGGGATGTCTTCTCTTATCGTTGCCTTAGCAGTAGCATTATTTCCTTTATCAAATAGTGACCAAATAGATAACTTTGCTTGGGTAGAAAGAGCTTCTATTGTTGTGTCTGTCTTTGTTGGTTCAATTACTTTTACTGGGTCAATTGTGGCCATGGGAAAGCTACAGGGATGGCTTGCCACACCTTCATTGATGCAAAGCAAATTTCGGCATTTAATTAATATATCTTTGACTATTTCATCTTTAATTGCAGCAATAGAATTATTACGTAGTGGTCAAACTGGACTTTGGCTATTAGTTATAAGTTCTGGAATCTTAGGTATTGGAGTAACTCTTCCTATTGGTGGAGCAGATATGCCAGTAGTTATATCATTACTTAATAGCTATTCGGGTGTTGCTGCGGCTGCGGCAGGGTTTGTTGTAGGTAGTCAAATATTAATTGTAGCTGGCGCAATGGTAGGAGCGGCTGGGTTAATCCTTACTAAGGTTATGTGTGATGGAATGAACAGATCATTAGTTTCTGTTTTGTTTGGAGGAGCACTCAGTACCTCTATGGATACTGCTAAAGGCGGAGGAGAGTATGTAAATATAACTAGTTGCAGTCCAGAAGAATGTGCTCTTACCCTTGAAGCTGCCGAAAGGGTGATAATTGTACCTGGGTATGGATTGGCAGTCGCGCAAGCTCAACACACTCTTAGAGAAGTAACAAGACTTTTAGAAGTTAATAACATTGAAGTCTCCTATGCAATACATCCAGTTGCAGGGAGGATGCCTGGACATATGAATGTTCTTTTAGCAGAAGCCGATGTTCCCTATGAACAACTTAAAGAGATGGAAGTAATAAATCCAGAATTTCCAGCAACTGACGTAGTTTTAGTTCTTGGAGCAAATGATGTAGTAAATCCTCAGGCTAAAAATGATCCAAGTTCTCCTCTATATGGAATGCCTGTTTTGGATGTTCAAGAAGCCAGAACTGTTTTTGTAATTAAAAGGGGGATGAGTGCAGGTTATTCGGGGATCAAAAATGACCTTTTTGATTTACCTAACACTTCAATGGTTTTTGGAGATGCTAAAAAAGTTTTGGGTGACCTATTAGTTGAATTAAAGGAGTTAGGCATTGGAAGGAACGGATAGTATTAATAAAGCAATTGTGATTGAAAAACAGTTTGAAGATTTTCAACAACGCTTTCCTTGGATAGGCGGAGATCTTCAAACATTGAGAGATACTTTTAGGACTGATGTTTTGCCAAAAGATGATGGAGAGATTCTCAAAATACCAGTACCACTGCTACCAAATACCTACCGTATAGATGAGTCCTCAAAATTAATTGCCTATTTGAATAAGCCTAAAGATAAAGAAAATACTCGTGGTTTAGTTCTTTTACTTCATGGATTAGGTGGTTCAAGTAGAAGAAGTGGCTTAAGACGTATGTCAGAAAATCTTGTAGAAGCAGGATTTGCTGTTCTTCGTTTAAATCTAAGAGGTGCTGATCCTGGAAGAGAATTAGCTGCAGGAACTTATGCTGCTAATTGTAATAGTGATTTATGTCAGGTTTTTAAATATGCTCGTTCCATTTGTAAATCTATTGGAGATAATGAAAAATCGAATAATAGATATATCCCACTTTTTGGAGTTGGTTTATCCCTTGGTGGGACTATTCTTTTAAATGCTTCTTTACATCTTGGAACAGATCTTTCATTTCAGGAACCAGTCTTAGATGGACTTGTTTGTGTTAGTAGTCCGCTTGATTTGAATGCATGCAGTAAATCTATTGAGCTCCCAAGAAATCGGATTTATCAGTCCTGGTTATTACATAGGTTAATTAAACAAACATTAGCTGATCCATTTGGCATAAGTGATATCGAAAGAGAAAATCTCCTTTTAAGAAATAATTTTGGTTTTACAAGAATTTCTTCAATTAAAGATTTTGATAGAATAATTACTGCTCCAAGGTGGGGTTATAAAAATGTTGATGAATATTATAAAAATGCTTCCCCATTAGGAGATCTTTTACAGAATCCTTTGTCAATACCAAGAACACTTTTAGTCCAATCGAAAGATGATCCATGGGTACCATCTAAAGCTGTTGAATGCCTAAGGAAAGAACTATTATTAAAAGGCAAATACAACTCTTCTAAGATAGAGTTCTTAATCACTACTAACGGAGGTCATAATGGATTTCATGGAATTAATGGATGCTGGGGAGATGAAGTTGTTAAGGAATGGCTTTTAAATACTTTAATAAGAATACTTGGTTGAAAAGCATTTAAAAGTACTAACTTTTAGGATGTATTCTTCAATAGGTTTGCCATGAATAATATGACTATTAATTATGGAATAAATTTTTTCTGGTATTACTTTCCTATACCAAATCCCTTCAGGCCAGATTAAAAGTATTGGACCATCTGTACAAACTCTTAAGCAATCAACTTTTGATCTTAATACAATACCATTTTTTCTTTCAGGGTCTTCTAGTCTTAATTCTTTAATCACTTTTTTAAGGGTTTGCCAGCTTTCAATACCTATCGATGGATTACAGCATAGTGCCTTCTTTGAATTTGCACATAAAAGGATATGGTGACTTATAAGTGGAAACATTTTCTATGATTAGGAAAATAGTTTTCTTGATTGTTTTTTTGCAAACTCTCTACAAATTTTCCGAGCCCATAAATCAACATAGATAATATCTTCAAGGTTAGGTTCTTGTTTGAAATTTTCCTTATGTTTTTCGCAAGTTAATTCTATTAGAGATGGAATTTCTAGAAAATGAATTTGCTCTTCTAAAAATATTGCGACTGCTTCTTCATTAGCTGCATTCAAAGCTGCTGGCATTGTTCCACCGTATTTACCTGCACTATAAGCAAGCTGCATGCAAGGATATTTAGTTTTATCAGGTTTTTTAAAAGTTAAATTGTTTATTTCTGGAAGATTTAATCTTTTCCAAGGAGTTTCTATTCTATTAGGCCAACTCATGGCATATAAAATAGGAAGTTTCATGTCTGGCCAACCCATTTGGGCTAATACAGAAGAATCAGATAATTCAATCATTGAATGAATTATGCTTTGAGGATGAATAACTATCTCAATATGATCGTAATCCAATCCAAATAGATAATGAGCTTCTATTACCTCAAGCCCTTTATTCATTAGAGTTGCTGAATCTACAGTTATTTTTTTACCCATACTCCAGTTTGGGTGACTTGTGGCATCATGGACAGTTGCTTTCTTCAAGTCTTCTATTGACCAATCCCTAAATGCGCCGCCTGAAGCAGTTAGTTGGATGCTTTTGAATCCAGGGGTTGGAACTCCAGTGGACAATCTTGCATTATCGGCCCAAGGGGTCCCTTGAAGACATTGAAAAATAGCAGAATGTTCTGAATCAGCAGGTAGCAAGCGACTTCCACTTTTTTCTAGTTCAGGAAGTACAACTGGGCCAGCGGCAATAAGTGTTTCTTTATTAGCTAAAGCAATGTCTTTTCCAGCTTTTATTGCTGCCAAAGTTGGAAGTAATCCCGCGCAACCTACTATTCCAGTAACTACTAGATCAGCTTTTCCCCATGCCGCCGCTTCATTAAGCCCTTCAGGCCCACAAACTAACTTTGGAATATTTATTAGTTGATTCTCTAGTTGTAGGCCATTTAACCTTTCTTTTAGTTGTTGCATCCCAGAAGAATGGGCTAAGGCGACGATTTCTGGTTTATGTCGCTTAATTTGATCACACAGGAGATCTAGATTCCTACCTGCGGTAAGAGCTACAACTTTGAATTGATCTGGAAATTCTTCAGCTATTTCTAGAGTTTGGGTGCCAATTGAACCAGTTGAGCCGAGAACACTAATGGCTTTCACATTTTTAGGCCAGTTCCAATAAGTCTCTCACTTCAAGGTTTATAACTACAAAAAAAGTAATGATTTTATGAATGAATTGATTTTTATTTTTTAATCCAGTCTGTTGCCCCCCCCGGCTTATCTATTAATTCAATTCCCATTGTTCCTAATAGATCTCTGATTTTGTCGGCTTGCTGAAAATCATGATTCTCCTTGGCTAATTTTCTTTCATTTATATAAGAAAGGATTTTTTCTTCATCAGCAAAAGCTTGAGAGGCTCTTTCAATTTTCTCTGCTTTAAATCCAATTGATTCAGTAAGTTCTTCAAGAAGTGCCCATTGTTGTTTGATCTGTTGTTTTTCACATTTGGTGAGCTTTTCAATGGAATTAGGTTCTATTTTATTTGCTAATGACCTTATTGATTTGGCTAGTTGAAAAATTATTGCAAGACCACTAGATGTATTTAGATCATCATTTAAGGCAAAAATAAAATCTGTTCTTAGCCCTATTAATTCTTCAGAATATATAAATTTCTTTGAATCTTTTTCAGTATTTTTTGGTTCGAAGCTTGGTTCAGAACTTTTAGAAAAATTATATGTAATGCCAAGATTTAAAGCTTCATTTATTTTCTTCCAACCACTTGCTGCGGCATCAATAGCCTCTTTTGTGAAATCAATGGGTTTTCTATAGTGAGCTTGCAATATAAAAAGTCTTAGAGTCATTGGAGATACTCCACTATTAAGTAAGGATCTAATAGTCGTAAAGTTTCCAAGAGATTTACTCATTTTTTTTCCTCCAACATTCACCATTCCATTGTGAAGCCAGTAATTGGCTAATTCTTTATTGTTAACTGCTTCGGATTGAGCAATCTCATTTTCGTGATGAGGGAAAATAAGATCTCCTCCTCCTAGATGAATATCAATAGTTTCGCCAAGTTCTTTCTTGACCATTGCTGAGCATTCAATATGCCACCCTGGGCGTCCTGCTCCCCAAGGAGAAGAAAAACTTGGTTCATCTTTTTTAGATTTTTTCCACAAGGCAAAATCAAAAACATTTTTCTTATTTGAAGTTTGATCCTTCGTTATACGCCCTTCTGCATTAAGTTGTTGTTGATCAAGATTTCTGCCGCTGAGCTTTCCATAATTTTTATAGTTTTTTACATCGAAATAAACATTTCCATCAATTGCATATGCATGATCATTTTCAACCAGTTCTTCAATCATTTCTCTTATTGAGTCGAGACATTTTGTCGCTCGAGGCATTTTGTCAGCGGGTAAAATATTTAACTTATTCATATCTTCTTGGAAAGCGACAATATTTTTGTTACTTACTTCTTCCATTGAGCAATCTTCTTTAGAAGCACGTTCTATTATTTTGTCATCAATATCAGTAAAATTTTGTACATAGGTTACTTCATATCCTTGCCAGATTAAGTATCTTCTTAAGACATCCCATACTATATAACTTCTTGCATGTCCTAAGTGACAGAGGTCATAAACGGTTACCCCACAGCAATAGATAGTTACTTTATTACTGTTAATGGGAATAAAAGTCTCTTTCTGTCGGGAAATAGTATTGGTTAACTTTATTGGCACTTGGTTTGAAAAAAGATTTTTTAAAATATTAGTATTATTCGTCATAAAATTATTTAGCTTCCATCCAGTTGTTGCCAATACCAACTTCAACAACAAGTGGAACGCTCAGCAAAACTGCCTTTTCCATCGTTTCAATAACTACTTTCTTTACTTGGTCTATTACAGATGGCTCAACTTCGAAGACCAATTCATCGTGTACTTGTAAAAGTAGATTTGCAGGAAGATTTAATTCCTTAAGCTTTTTGTTCAGAGATACCATAGCTATTTTAATAATGTCAGCACTTGATCCTTGAATAGGAGCATTAGCAGCTGCTCTTAATTGTTGCGCTTCAATGCCTCCTCTGCGCGCCATTGTTATATCAATTTCATTTACATTTTTACCTTTCAATCTGCCTAAACCATCCTTATTAAAATGAAAGTAACGTCTTCTTCCCATTAATGTACTCACATATCCTCTACTTAGTGCAAGCCTTTCTTGAAGTTCAAGGTAATTAAACACTTTTGGATACCTTTGTTTATATCGTAATAAAAACTCTTTAGCTTCTTGAAGGGAGTATCCTGTTGACCTTGCAAATCTTTGAGCGCCCATTCCATATACGACGCCAAAGTTTATTGTTTTTCCTATACGACGTTCATCAGAATTGATGGAATCTTTTTCTAATAATATTTGAGCAGTAAGTGAATGAACGTCTTCACCAGTGATATATGCCTTTTGAAGGGTTTCTTCTTGAGACAAGTGAGCAAGGATACGAAGCTCAATTTGTGAATAGTCAGCACTTAGTAGCTTCCAATTTTCTTGAGGAAGAAATGCTTTTCGAATACGTCTACTAAAGTCAGTCCTAATGGGGATGTTTTGTAGATTTGGATTACTACTACTTAATCGACCTGTTGCAGTAACAGCTTGATTGAAATCTGTATGAACTCTTCCAGTACTTTTCTCTACAAGTTGAGGAAGGGCATCTACATATGTGGTTAGAAGTTTTGTTAATGTTCTATATTCAATGATTAGGGGCACTATTACGTGATCATTTTCAAGCTTTTCAAGGACATTTATATCGGTACTCCATCCAGTTTTAGTTTTTCTTGATTTTTTCCTATTTAGATCAAGTTTTTCAAATAAAACATCACCTAATTGCTTAGGAGAATTGATATTAAAATTACTATTTGAATATTCATAGACCTTTTGTTCAATATTACTTAGTGTTTGATTTAACTCTGATGAAAGCCTGTTTAGGTAATTTATGTCAATAGTGATACCCCGTCCTTCCATTTCTGCAAGGATAGGTTCTAATGGCATTTCAACTTTTTCAAGAAGATTAACTAGATCTTTACCCATCCTAGACAAATCTTCTTTAATAAGAAATGAAATCTTTCTAGTTAAGTAAACATCCATTCCACAATATTTGCTGGCTGTCTCTATATCAACATAGTCAAAAGTTTTGCCTTTAGGAACAATCTCTTTAAAGCTTTTGGGTATATAGTTAAATTCTCTCTTTGAGATTTCTTCAAGACTGTGCTTATTAGTTGCGTCGCGAATGTAGTCTCCTAGAAGTGTATCCATAATGACTCCTTCTAGAGGTATGCCATGGCTTAGAAAGACCATCCTGTCATATTTTGCATTTTGTAAGACTTTCGGATGTTTTTTACTACTTAGCCAGGGTGAGATTAAATTAATTACATCAATTAGACTAAGTTGAGAATCATTCTTATTTTTTAACTCGCTAGGCGTTTTATGTCCTATAGGAATATATGCAATGTCTTGTTTACCCTCTCCCCAGCAAATGCCAATTCCAACTAGTTCTGCTAATGAAGGGTTTAGATGAGTTGTTTCAGTGTCAATTGAAACTGGAGATTCGTTTGTCTCAAATTGTAGAAGATTATTAATTAAATCATTAAGATCTTTTTTTGTATAGATTATTTTGGGGTCAATAATGGGGATTGAATGGCCTGGGATTGTATTGCTGTTATTTTCTGTTTCTTTATCATCTATTTTTTTCTGATTGTTTTTTATGTTTGTTTTAAAACCTCCTTTGTTGAATGAAGCCATAAAGTAAGGAATCTGTCTTATAAGGCTTTGAAGTTCTAATTTCTCTAAAGATTTAGTTAAACTACTATTATTTATTTTTTTAAGTTCAAAACTAGGTATATTTTTTAGGGGAACATTTATAATTATTTCTGCTAATTTCATTGATAGGTATGCATTTTTCTTTCCTATTTTTAGTTTTTGTTTTAATGCTCCTTTAACTATACCTTGGGATGCTTTTTCCCCTAAATGTTCTAAGTTTTCTAGTAGTTTAAAGATACCATTAAGATCTGTATTCTCTTTTAATAAAGTTATTGCAGTTTTTGGACCTACGCCTCTTATGCCAGGAATATTGTCTGAACTATCTCCTGTTAGAGCTTTAAGTTGAATTACATTTGATGGAGATACTCCAAGTTTCTCTAAAACTAGTTTTTCATTTATAAGTGTAGGGTTACTGCTTTTGGAATATGGACCACCTCCCATATACATAATGGCTATATCTCTCGAGTCATCCACTAGTTGGAATAAATCTCTGTCTCCAGAGAGAATTCTTACTCTCCATCCTTCGTCCGCGGCTCTATTAGCAAGAGTTCCTAGAACATCATCAGCTTCATAGCCTGGAGCTGTACAAATTGGTATGTTTAGATCATTTTTTAAAATTTCTTGTAGTTGCTCTAGGTCTTGAAAAAAGGTTTCTGGAGCAGTATCTCGATTTGCTTTGTAGTTTGGATCAGTTTTATGTCTAAATGTGGGTTCACTTGTATCAAAAGCTATTGTTAACCCCTCTGGGCTGATTGTTTTGCAATTTTCTAGAAGACTCTTAAGAAAGCCATATGTAACACTTGTGGGAATTCCTTCTTTAGTCATTAGCCCTCCTTCTCTACTATTGGCAAAAGCATAAAAGCTTCTAAAAGCAAGAGAATGTCCGTCAACTAGTAGCAATGTTGGTTTTGAAGGCATTTCCAGGGAAATAAAGTAGGTATTAAAATTGTTTGCAAAGTTAGTTTCTATTTCCCTTTACTCCAGGGAGGCAGATCAATAAAGATTAGTTCGCCAGGTTCAATACCATTATTAATAGCCGTTTTTCCGCTGCTACTTGACCCAAGTTCAACTTTCTTAAATTTAGGATTGTTATTCTCGCCTACTACAAATAACCCTGGTTCTCCATTCTCGGTAACTATTGCTACGGTTGGTACTAGGACTTTGATTGAAGTTTTTCCTGTAAGAAACTCTATTTCTGACGTCATTCCAATTCTTATTTTTTTTGGTTCTTCTAAAAAATAAAGTTTGACATTGAAAGAAGTTACATTGTTTTCTTTGTTTGCCCTTGGTGAGATTTCCACTATCTTCGATTCAAATACTTCGTCGGGGAAGGCTTCTATTCGAATATTTGCCAGTTGACTAACTTCTAGACGACCTATATCACTTTCGGGTACCTTTGCAATGACTTCTAGACCTTGCGAAAGTTCAACTATTGAATTCTTGACTAGCGTTGTTGAAGTGTTACTACTTGATGTACTTGGAGCTACAAATGAACCAGATTCAGCATATTTTGACGTAATAATTCCTTTAAAAGGAGCCTTAACAAGTAATTCTTCTCCTTCTACTTTTAATTGATTTAAACGTGCTTGACTAGTTAAATAGTTTTTTAAATATTCATCAAAAACATCTGCACTAATAGCTCCATTTTTAAATAAATCTTGCCTTCTAATGTATGCTGACTTTTCTTTCTCAAATGATGCAATTGCTTCATTTAATCTAAATTTGTAATCTCTTCCCTCTAATTTTGCAATATTTTCATTTTTGTTTATAAGTTGGCCTTCTTTAACGTAGACCTCTTCAATAAAACCTTGCCTTTTCGGATTGATTTTTATACTCTTCTGAGCCTGTATGTCGCCATTTGCAGTGATTATTGAAGGAAGTCTCCCTTCAGAGACGGAGGTTGTAAAGCGTGAAAGGTCTCTTTGACGATCTTTACCAGAATTAAATTTTCCTACAAAGAAACTTATTCCAGCAAGAAAAATAGCAGAGCTAATGGCAAAAAGTCTTAAATTTTGAAATTTTGTCTTAGCCATTTTTTATTGGATTTAATAGCATGTTAATTAGTTTTTATAGGTCTTCAGACCTAATCCTCGCATTCAAAAAGCATACTTTCTATTATTTCACTTCAAGGAGGTGCATTTGATCAAGCTAAGCTGATCATCATTCGGCGATTTTTTTTTTCAAATGCTTAAAGCAGGGATAATAGGTCTTCCTAATGTGGGCAAATCAACTTTATTCAATGCTGTTGTAGCAAATGCTAAGGCTCAGGCTGCAAATTTCCCCTTTTGCACCATCGAGCCAAATATTGGGACCGTTGATGTACCAGATGAGAGACTTCAGGTGCTTGGTGAAATTAGTTCTAGTAAAGTATTGGTGCCAACACGGATCGAGTTTGTTGATATTGCTGGTTTAGTAAAAGGAGCAAGTAAAGGCGAAGGCTTGGGAAACAAATTTTTGTCAAATATTCGAGAGGTTGATGCGATAATTCATGTTTTACGTTGTTTTGATGATGATGAAGTTATTCATGTTTCTGGGGAAGTAAACCCTATAAATGATTTGGAGGTTATTAATTTAGAATTAGGACTTGCTGATCTTAGCCAAATTGAAAAGCGGCGTGAGCGTCTAAAAAAACAACTTCGTGTTAGTGAAGAGGCAAAAATAGAAGATAATGCTTTGGAAAAGATTTTAGAGAATATTCAAAACGGTGGCCCTGCAAGAAATGTTCAATTGACAGAGCATGAGAAAATAATTATCAAGCCTCTTGGACTCTTAACTTTGAAGCCAATTATTTATGCAATCAATTTAAGTGAGAATGAATTATCTACTGGAAATGCCTATTCTGAAGAAATTGAGAATTATGCAGAGATAGATGGCTCAGAATGTATTAATATTTCTGCACAAGTTGAATCTGAACTAGTAGATTTAGCTGTCGAAGAAAAAGAAGATTATTTGAATAGTATTGGAGTTAATGAGGGTGGTTTAAAAACTTTAATTAAAGCTTCTTATAAGCTTTTGGGATTAAGTACATATTTCACTACAGGAGAAAAGGAATCTAGAGCATGGACTATCAAATCTGGAATGACAGCTCCTGAAGCAGCAGGTGTTATTCATTCTGATTTTGAAAAAGGTTTTATTAGAGCGCAAACTATAAATTATGAAAAATTTGTACAAGCAGGCTCAATGAGCGAGTCACGTAATAAAGGTTGGATTAGAAGCGAAGGTAAAGATTATCTTGTAAAAGAGGGTGACATTATGGAATTTTTGTTCAACACATAAGAGAATCTTTTTCTTTTTAATTGATTTAATTTTACAGATTCCTAATCTTTTATGTATGCAAAACTATTCCTGTTTAGACAGAGGAATATCGTTATAAAAGAGAATCCTATTAAAAGTTCAGTAGTTAATATAAGGATTAATGCCATGAAGTTATATTCTGCATTGAAGAAAGTAGCCGATTCAGCTATTTGGTTTAAGTAAGAATCATTTAAATAAGACATTGAACTTTAGTTTTCCCAATGAGTATGCGCAATACCTAATTCATGCATACGTGTATGTTCATCAATGCTATCTTTCAAGCCATTAGCCCCAGGACCGAATGAGTTATACATTCCATATGCTACTGAACCAAGCAAGAAAAATAAAATAATTCCTATCATTAGATAAGGTGTATGGTGAAAACTAGATGATTCCATGAAAAAAATAATTTAGATTTATACATCATTAATCATTAGTTGATATTTTTCAAATAAATCGTTTACATTTTTTTGAACATTTTTCTCTTTAAGGATAAAACTTTGTTCTATCTGAATGTTTTAATTGATTCAAAGTAAGGTTTATATTGTGTTGAGACTGATCAATTGATTAGCCTACCACTGCTATGACTAGTATTTCACAATTATAAGGCTGAGATATCTCTTGAGGCAGTGAGCCTTAAACACTTCTCAAATCAGTCCCAATTACCACAATCTAGTCTAACTTTTATTGTGTTTAGTCTAGCCATCTTTTAGTGTGGCCAGAAAGCAACCACATCTAAATACAATAGTATTTTAATTACATTAAAATACTATTGTTAGTAAGGCTTTATTGGATTTGGAATTACGCTTGGCTTATTTTTTGTGGTATTGGTTTGATCCTAAATTGACGTTCTAATAAGTTATTCTCCCTTTATTTGTATGAGTTTATATTTAATGTATAGTAAGTTAAAGTCTAAAATTTTTATTTTATTAGATGTTTATGGATTCCTTGGCAATTAAGAAAACATCGCCTTTATATGATTACTGGATAAATAAACAAGATGATTTGGATGAAGATATTAGACTTAGAAAAGCAAATAAAAAAAATCCTCAGGTTCGTTTATTTGCAAACGAACCTTATAAATGGGAAAGTCTTTATCAAAGTATTATTCGAAGAATAATTAATGGTGATAGATCATCTATTAAAGGCCTAAATATTTTGCTTGATATGATAAATTCACAAGAGAAAGAGCTTCTTTTAAAAAAACTATTCTCAGAGGGTTTGCTTGAAAGAAATGTTATTTATGACATAAAAATAAATCGATTTGCTCATCTAAAGAAAACGCAAAATTTTCTAACATTTATTAGCATACTCGTAACTATTTTTGTAAATCCATATGATATAAATATTAAAAGAAAACCTAATCATATATATGAAAAAACAGCTATTATTTTCTTTAATATAAGAAAAATTAGTGACTTAAAATTAAACTTATAATTTATAATATTTATTATCTTAGAGTATCTAGCATATTTTTTATGTCTTTAAGTATTTTAGTTTATATATCCAAGAATTAATTTCTGTAATAAAAAATACTTATCGATATGCAATTAACTTTTTAATCCTTTTTAGTAGATAGCTTTGACTCTAAAAAATGGTAATTAAAATTTTAGATTAATAATATAATGGATAAATTTTGTTGGGTAATTCTTTTTGATTATTTGAATCATATTTATTGTTGTGATGAGAGGATGATGTTTGTTCAAAGTTTTCTAATGACTTTATTATGTCAAATGTTCTTAACTCTCCTTGGTCCATTCCACTAACTATTAATAGTTCTTGTGATAGTTTTGCAGCAGGTCTATGATTTTTAAATCGAAAACTAATAATTTCTTTATCACCTTTATTATTATATCCAACTATTGTAAAAAAATAGTTTTCTTGTCCTCCAAGCTTTCCCCCTTCAATCCCTCCAGTTGCTCCTCCCGCAATTATCCCTGGAGCACATGCAATTACTGTCCAACAAGTTGCAATTCCCCCTACAATCGCTCCTCCTATACTTCCTCCTCCTGCGCCGATAACGGATTTAGACTGATTTGTATATGATCTATCTTCTTTAAACCATTGAACAATTCTAGTAGATGGGATAAATGTATTTGGAGTACTAATTCCATCTCGAGAAACTTTTATGCTGCAATTATTTTTATTACAAAGAGCTTCGTAAGTACTAGATATTGCTGGTGCAATGCTTAGTGATGTAGTTAATAGCAAATTTGCAAAAAATAGTTTCAATTTCATATAGTCTCAAGGTCGTTGTGTCGATTTTAATTGGTTTTTATTTATTTATTTTACATGTTGAGATATATAGATCTATTATATCAGCAAAATCTATAGCAACTTTGTGGTTTTTAAATCTTACAATTAACCTTTCTTTTAATAGACTATCTTTCTTTGGTACAGAGAATAGAAAATCATGATCAATACCTTTTTCTAGTCTTGTGTATGTTGCAAGTTTATCATCTCCACTATTGATTTTTTTATAAGGCGATGAAGGATTGGATCTGTATCCTACTTTAGCAAATTTATCACAAATATCTATTTCACTTATTCCGTAAATAGAGATAGAGTTTAGTTTTTTGTTTTTTATAAATACAGAACAGCCATCAAATCGCCCACCTTTTGAGCATAGCGCCTTATATTTATCTGTTGGCTTCTCTTTTTGTTCAAATATACTTGAGAATCTTGCCATTGAAGGAGTATTCAAGAAAGAGAATAAATATATTAATGCTATGATAAGGTTCTTTTTTAACACTCTTTTTAGTATCTTGTTTAAGAAAATTTCTCGGACTTTATTCATTCTTTTATTTTCAACTTCTAGTATTTTAGCTGATGATAGAATAAAAAATGTTACTTTTTCAACCGAATCTTCTGTTGTATTAATGCCATGTATGGATAAAACAGGGGTGATGATGGGAGGAGGTCCTACTAAAAATGAATATTGTACTGAAATATTAAACCAATTGATTAGAGATGGCGGAGCAAAGACGATTTCTTGGTTTAAAGTCAACAACCATTTGCAAAAAGTTGTTAATGCTAGTTCATCTTATAATTCGAATAATCCTTATCTTTCTGGAGCTTCAATGCCAGGAGCAATGAGGTTTGATTATACAAATGATATGTATATACCTGAGTTAATAGAGGCATCTAGGGATTTGGGTGCTAAGTATATAGTTCGACCAATTGTGCTAAATAAGGATTCTATTAGAGAAAGTCAAAGTGAAGTAGGTAGAGTAAACCCAGCAGTTTTAATACCTGTAGTTGGGATATTTGCTCAAAAGGGACCAAAAAATACTGTAACCAAGTCATCTAATGTAACTATTAAATTCGATATTATTAGCATTCCTGAAGAGGATATTGTTTCTACAAGGTCCTTCTCGGGAGATGTTAATACTACTAAGGAGATAAGAGGATATAGTTATGATACAAGTGCTTTTGGAGCAATGGGAGGAATGGATGCTGGAACAAGAGCTGCAATGACAGATGCAATATATCAGGGGATTGAGTATTTAGCAGAGCGAATTGATTGAAATTAATCAGTCATAGGACTTATATCTTCTAAAAGAAATTTTAATGGTTGAACATACTGACTATCATTAAATGCTATAGCCATTTGTTTAGAGTCACCATCAATATTCTTGTAAGCAATACCAAAAACATGTCTGTGCTTTACCCAAGTAAATATGAAGCCTTTTAGTTTGCTTTCATTTGTATATCCCCATTTTCCAATATTATTTATTTTTATAATATTTGTTCTACCAGTAGGAAACTTTATAATAATAGACTTTTTATAAAGTTTTAAATTACATTTCTGCTCAGTTTTGAGTTCAACTATACATGTCAGATTATTATATTCTTCAGCAGCCTTAACCACGTTTAATATATTGAAAATAATAATTGTTGAAAAAAAAATTGATAATATTTTTACACGATTCATGATAAAATTGATCCAATACAATAGACATTAACATGAATAAGTTTCTTTTGTCTTTAGTGGCTCTTCTAGCTATCTCAACTCTTGAGATTGATGCTTCTCAAAAAAATTTAAAGACTAATGATCGGAAAAAACTTGCTGAAGCAATTAAGATAGAAGCGTATAAATTCGCAAATAACCCCTCTGACTATTCATTGGTTATATCAACTGAGAAATTAGTCTGGGAAATGATACAAGGTACTGAAGGTAAATCCAGTTGTACAATTCCTTCCTATGACTTAACAAGAAGCATGGAAATACTCAACGCTACTTTTATTAAATTGTCCACACAAGTAGATTCTTATAAAGGAATGCCAGGTATGGGTAATTATAAAAAACAGGCAGTTGCTCAGATGGAAAGTGAAATCAATGGTCAAAAGGCAGGATTAAATAAGGTTTTAAATAATGTTATAAAATATTGTATTTAATAAATTATTTAATCCTTGCTTTAAATAATTTTCTTTTTAAAGAAGTATTTATGGCTTGAATTCTTTAATTGTTTCATTTTAATATGAATCCAAAAAATGTATAATTTTTTATATATAAAAATTAATTTTATTTTAAATTGAAAAATTTGAGAATTAATTCCTTCAAAAGTATAATTGTAGTTAATCTATTGTTTAAATATAAGTAATGCAAAAATAAATCAGATCTTTATAAGATCTTTTTCTAAAAATAGTGATATTGATTCATTGACTATTTTTAGATCACAATTTGAGATGGAGGCTATCTCGAAATTGGAATGTTTACCATCCGCAAGGTGCATTAGCCAAGAAAATACATCTAGATGTTTACCATTTATTTGTATTTCATTATTAAAGTCAAATTGTCTTGAGTGAGACCCTTTACTATTTTCTTCATGTGTTGGTTGAGATATAGTTCCACCTGTATTTGGGTAAAGGCTTCTCTTGCCCAGTTGATACTCACAATTTTTCATAAGTCTCTTGGGAAAACAGTATGACTCTATATTGTCGACCCATTGCAAATATATTTCTAGTGTTTCAATTAGATCTTTTGATGATATGAAATCTAGATTATCTGCTGATGTATGATATTCATCATATTCATAATATTTTGATTTATGAATTGATGGTGTAACTATTCTAATTCCAGGACTTGAGTACTGCCTTTCATCACTACCATCAGGAACAAATGGGTAGGTAATATAATCATTATTTGTTTTTTGTTTTAAAGCGTAGTGTGCAGCTTTATTTATCCAGTGTTCTGGATCAAACCCTTCTTTAATTGACAATTTATCTGGTCCAGCGACACAGCTGAGTATCATCCCACCAATAACGTTGGAAAGGTTGGCTTGAGATAGAAATGCAATTGTTCCAATGGTTTCAGGCCCTATTACAAGTCGATATGAATATTTAGTGTCTACTGATTGGAGCTTATTAAATAGCAATGCTGCGCCAATAAAGCCACTAAGATTATCATTTGCTAGAGATGGATGGCAACAATAACTGGAAATTAGTATCTCTTGATTTACTTTACCTTTTTTATACGATTCTAGCCATATAAGTTTTCCATTTTCTTTGAGTTCTGAATCAATATTAATTTCGAATGGCTCAACAAAATCTTTACTTTTTAATAGATTATGTCTGCAGCAAAATCCCCAATCCCTTCTGTAATAAGATGTCCTATATGGTATCCATTCAGGATGATCTGGAAGTGTATGTAACTTCTTTAAAAAATCATTTTTACTCAATATTGTTTTAATAGGTTTAGAATATGACATTAGATGTATATTGTTTTCACTAATATCAATTATCTTCTTACCATTCTTGTTTTTAACATATGCGTCTTTTACATTCCATTGAGGAGGTATTTCCCAATCAAATACTTTTTCTCCTGATGGAATTGACTTTATAACCGAATCATTTAATAGATTTTTTTGTAAATATGTTAGTGATTTCTCAACTCCTTCTCCAGTAAGGCTTCTATTAATAGGAAATAAATGTTGAAGTAGTTTGTCAACTAAAGCTATATTAATACCATTGTTCATGAAGAATATTCCTGAATAGATAGTCCAATAATTATTGTTAACAATAGTCTATGAAGAATAAATAAACCAGTAGTAGGAAATTTACACTATGTAGTGATGTTTCTTTTAGGTCATATCAACACGATGTTTTTGGTGTTTTTTTGACCTCAAGTTTACTAGTATCTCTAGTAACTCTTTATATGAAGTACAGACTAGTACGTTACGATAGACAGTCTGATGTTCATACAGACTTGGTTTTTGATAATTACGATCAAGCCTATGATTTCCTATTTAGCATATCTGGTGATCTATGTTGCTCAGATGCAGATTATTTTGATGGCCCCTATTATGAAATAGTTCCATTGCCACAAAAGGATCCCAATAATTAATCTTAAAATGCTTCACTATACATTGAGAACCCTAAGCATCTACTTCATAATTCTTCTTAGGAGGTTGCGAACTTAAGTGGTAAAAGTCAGTAATTTGCTAAGAATATCCTTGCATCAGATCTAAAAATGTTGTTTGAACGAAGGAATGCTCCTTCTTTCTGTGTTGAAGTCAATTAGGTTGTTACCTTTAACCTGATGAAATGGCTTATGTAATCGCTGAAACTCATTCTAATGATTTTAATTTATCGCAAAACTATATTTATATTAGTTTGCAAGATGGTTGTCTAAATTATCCAGTTGGAATCTAAGACTTTTCTATAGAATTATTTATTATGAAATGACTTTGACTATTCTTTCATTATATAAAAAATACCAAACTCTACTTTTATATTTACTTGGCTGTTAATTTAATCTAATCGTCTAAAATTTTACGTATTATTCCTTTCTTGCAGTATATTATGTAATGCTTTTATACTGAATACCTTAAGTTTTTGGGATTATAAATGTCTCACTTAGTTGAGTTTCTGTAACACATAGAGGAGGTAATTAAGTTTTTCTTTGCTGAGAATTGGAATAAATTTGTTCATTCCAATTGCTTATACCACTAACTTCCTCTCCTCGTAGTTTAAATAATCATATTTCCCTTTATAATTCAACCTTGGACTATACAGTCAGGTGTATTATCTTTTAGGTATGAAAATATAACTAGAGCCTTTCTTTATATCTTTCTTTCTAAGAATATTACCTTGTTGATATTTAAATAGAAATTTACGATTTGATCTCCTACTTTTACATACACTATTAAACTTTACTAAGCCATATTAGACTATTTTTTTTTGTTATATTTGATTGAGATTATATTCTCACTAGTATAGTTCTTCTATATTAATTATTCGACTTGATACTATTTAATTAAATTATTATTCAGTTTACTTCTTTATATTATATTTTTATTGGTTTTACGTATTCTTATTTAAGTCTTGATCTTCTCTTCATTAAGTTATTAGTAATACTTAACTATTTGAGCTTATGAGGATTCATATTGATATTATTTATAAGTTGTATCTATTAATTTAGTTCTAATTATAGAATGATTTTAATGATAACTATTGAATATAGATGATATACTAGGATTAGATATAGACAAAATTGTATTTTCGTTGTCCCAAATTTTTATGAAAAAAGAATCAAAGCCCTGTATTGATGTATTTAGAGATGCTTATAATAATAGGTATACCTGGGAATCTGATTTTAAAGGATATTCTGGTGATGTTATCTGGTCTGATGGATCTAGAAAGACCATGGGATCTTTTTCTATAGATGCAGAATTTAAGACCTGTATTAAGAATATTTCAGATGATACAACCTCTAACTTAATTAAGCATCAATTATGGGAAGTATGTATTCACCGAGTTAGGAGGGATTTTGTTAAAGTCCATTGTGACAATTCGTTTTCTTTTGGCAATTATGATGAATGTGGTCAAGAAATTATTGTTGATGGTAAAAATAAAGGAGATAGGTATTGGGTTAAAAATAATGTAATAAATGTAGTTCATAGAAATATACATGGAAAATTAATTGTTATTAATACAAGCAAAATCCTAGAGACTGATCGTGGCTATTTAAGCCTTGAATATGTCAGTCAATATTTTGATCCAATTTCCAATAAGCCTATTACAGGAGAAATGCTATATCGAGATAAGTTTTCTGTTTTAGACAAGGTTAACTTTTTGGTTTTATCTAACAGAGAGATAGAATATTCCCCTTTTATTGATACTTCTAGAAGTGTTCATAAATATGACTTTTTTAATATGACTCAAATTATTAACTAGTCTAATGCCTTATATTAAATATATATTTAATTTGGAACATGTCTAAGGATCTATTTCCTGCTGATGTCTCAAAAAGGATTTGTAATCATATGAATCTTGACCATAAGGACTCCTTGATTACTTATGCAAAGCATTATGGAGGCATTTCAAATCCTATTCACGTCGAACTTGTTGATATTACTAAGAATGCTATGCATCTTGAAGTGGATGAAGAGTCTGTAGAAATTCTTTTTGATCATAAATTAAAAGATAGTTCAGATGCCCATAAAACATTGGTCTCCATGATTAAGTCACTGTCTGATTAGTAAAAGAATCATTCAGGATTTAAATAGGTATTACTTTATACCTATATTAGGTTCTTTTTTTGAATTAAGTAGTATAATTAAAAACTTTTTAATACTATTTTTTATACAAGTAGTCTTCTTTTTTTATGTGATAATTAATTAATTAATTCTAATTAATACCATGAATTCTGATCAGATAAGTCTTGTCAGTCAATCAATTGCTTTACATCCTCCTATTGTTATAGGAGCTCTATGTTTATTTATGTATATAAGAAGAAGGATTTTGCTAAGCAATTGATTCTCTTTTCTAACTTTAGCCTTCATGCTAATTCTTTTTAATAATTTTAAATCCAATTTTTATTATGGACTTTTTTAAGGAGTTTTTGTTTGGAATAGTTGGCTCATCGATTATTTTCTGGGTTTGCGTTGTTGCTCTTTGGCATACTTACATGTTTCCAAGGCTATTTAGTGAGGATTATTCTTCCAACATTTCTTCGCCTTCTGCTAATTCTTCAACTAACTCTAGCCCTTCTTTGATTGATCGTGGTAAATATTCAAGGCAATTTTTTGTAATAGCAGATTTTAATAATTCTAATGATATGGCTATTAATAATAGGTTGTATATTTATTTATTGTTTAGCTTAGTATTTATGTCTTTCTTATTATTAGTTTATGGTCTTCATAGTGGTTTTTTACTTTATGATATTAAATAATACTTTATTAATTTTATTTATGTATTTTTCTTGAGCTATTATATGATTAGGTAGTTTTTATCTATCTATTAATTATTTATATTTCTTGGTATTTTATTTATAATTAATAAATTCGGTCCTTTTTGTCTGAGTTATCTGATTCTCGACTTTGTATATCTTGTGACTTTAAATAGTATTTTATTTACAGCAAAAAAACCTGATATTTCTTATGAATGTATCGTTATCAAAAAATCAATGTCTGTAGGAATTTATTTTGCAACCACAACAGGTAAAACTGAAGATGTTGCTGAAAGGTTGCATGGGTTGCTTGGAGGCACAGATACACCGAAGGATATGTCTGATGTGGATGATCTGAAGGAATTCCAAGATCACGATGGGATAATTTGCGGTATTCCAACATGGAATACAGGTGCCGATTCTGAAAGGTCTGGAACTGCATGGGATACTCTTCTAGATGAGATTTCTGAACTTGATCTTTCTGGGAGAAAGGTGGCAATTTTTGGATTAGGAGATTCCTCAACTTATACCGAAAATTATTGCGATGCGATGGAGGAGCTACACCGTTTTTTTAAGACTGCTGGGGCTTCGATGGTTGGTTATGTATCAGCTAGTGAATATACATTTGATGAGTCAAAAAGTGTTGATAATGGATCTTTTTGTGGGCTTCCTCTCGATGAAGATAGTGAGTCGGATCTTACTGACGCGAGGCTAGTTAAATGGGCCGATCAATTGAAGAATGAAATACCAGGCCTAGCTTAGTTAGGTGGTAGGCATTAATTCTGCTCTAGGTTGGTTGATTTTTTAACTGAATGAAGTGCTAAAAATTTATCTGCCACACTGACACTTACCTCCCTTCCAATTTGAGCACCTTTTTTGCTTGCACTTTTTCTTTTTGCTTCTAACTATGAACTCATTAGATAAAAAGGTATTTTTTCTTTTGAATGTCATATATATATTTTTTCTAAGGGGTTTTTAGTACTTGATAATACCTTGCTACAAAATCCATGACTTGTATATTTTGTAACTCAATCATGACTCATTTCGTCAAGTGTTTAGTAATTGCTTATAATAATTACATAACCAACATATTAAATAAATTATCTTTTTATGAAGCCTGAAACATTAAATCGTCTTAACCTTCAGGTTGGACCTTCGGGTAGGGCAATCGCGCAACCAATGGAAACTTCATTGGTTGATCTTATTTATGAACACTTAACGATGGAAAGAAATGCAAATGCTCAGTATTTTGCAATTTCTTTATGGTTTGCTGAGAGAGAATTCAAAGGTTTTTCTCAATTTTTCAAACAAGAATCTAAGGCGGAGCAGGAACATGCTTATACTTTTGCTAATTACCTGATTGCGCGTGGACAAACCGTTGTCTTAGACCAATTACTTGCTCCCAAGCAAGAGTGGAATTCTATTGAAGAAGTTATAAGTTTTTCATTCCAAATGGAAGCAGATGTTTCTAGTTCTTTAAATCAACTCTATTCAATAGCTGAGAGGTCTTCAGATAATAGAACGTCTGTATTTTTAGATCCTATTATTGAGAGTCAAATAGCTTCTGAAGACGAGTTTGCTCACATTCTTGGTCGGGTTAAATTTGCTAACAATGACCCATCTGCATTATTCATTCTTGATAATGAACTATTAGGGAATAATGCATAACCTAAATAAGGTTTATTTACCCTTTTAATGATTTAAACCGTCTACATAGCTCGTTAAGAAAAATGAAAGATAAATCATCTTCAGATTTTGTTTTAACAATTTGACTAGATATTTTACAAAGTTCAAACATCCTGTGCTCTATTTTTTGTTTTTCTTTTAGAAGTCTATTTATTAGTATTTTATCTCTAGTTGCTCTTATTTCATTATAGATTGAGTTGTACCTACAAGAAATAGACATTACTTCCCTAGACAAACTTCCCACCAATGAATCTGATGTAGCAATTGTATTCTTCATTTATATTGTTAATGATAAAGATGAGGCTTCAATGAATTCTGGGGCAAAGTATATCGAACTTTCTTCTGATGGCACATGTAGAAGGTGGGCTGCTTTAAGTCTGGATATAAGTCTTGTTGATGTAACTCGAGTTGAACCAATTAACTCACCAATTCTTTCGTGAGTAAGTCTAAAAGGTAGTTTGCACCAATTACCACACCTTTTGCCTAGCCTAGTTACTAAAAGAGCAAATAAAGCTTGAAGCCGTTGCTCTGAGTTAGTTAAATGTCTTATTCTAAGTAGTTGCAAAGTCCATTCATTTACTGCATCTATTGATTCATATATTTCATCTGTTTGACTAATAAAAGTAAATGTTGTTAGAGCTTCAAGGCAGACTCCATCACTACAGATTTTTTCAGTTTCTAATTGATCACCTGATTGGATAAAAGCTAGCGTCATGTCAGCGGTCTCTTCGCAAGGACAATACACTCTTGCTATTCCATCAAGTACTTTTAAAGACGACTTTGATGAAATAGATGTACTTAAAAATATTGACTGCCCCTGAGCCAGTTTGGATCTTCTTGGCTCAAGACCAATGCCTAAATTTCCATCCATTGAATCGACCGTTGCAATTGAGAATAATTATCAACTTACTATGAAGCATGGCTTTTTTGCAAGCGATTCTCAATAGCAACTGCTGTTGAGAGGCTTTTGTTATGGTTTGATCATTAAGGCTCATGCTGAGTTCAAGCTTTTTATTTTCAATAATTGCAAATGACTTTTGACGCCAAGTATTTCGGATCTAGTGGCTGGTTGTTTGATTTTAGAGGTATTCGCGTTGTTGTGGACCCATGGCTTTCAGGGAACCTTGCTTTCCTGCCTGGACCATGGTTGATTAACGGCAGCTTAAAAAAGCATATTCCTGTACCTGTAGACGTAGATATTCTTTTGCTTACACAAGGTTTAGCCGACCACTCACATAGGCCTTCATTGGAATTGTTTGATCGTAATATAACGGTTGTAGCATCTCCAAGCGCTGCAAAACTTTCTAGAGAGATGCATTTTTCAAAAGTAGTTGAGTTAATACCTGGAGATTCCATTGAAATAAATTCTCTTAAGATTCGGGCTACTGAGGGTGCGTCTGTCCCTTTCATGGAAAATGGATATATTCTTAATCATCCTTCTGGTTCTTTGTATATTGAACCACATGGGTTTTTGGACAAAAAAATCCCGTCTCAGAAGATTGAGGCTGTATTTACTCCAGTAGTGAATCTGAGACTACCTTTTGTTGGTAGCTTTATTAATGGTAAGGATGTCCTCCCAGAATTAATTCGCCGATTTCATCCAAAGGTTATCTTTTCAAGTACTACTGGAGGTGACGCAACTTTTACTGGTCTAATAAATAGACTTATTTCAGTTGATGGCACTCTTGAAGAAGCAAGCATGGTGATTGGTTCTAAGTCAATATTCATAAATCCTTGCCAAGGCAAAAATTATATTATTGATTCTCCATAGGGCTTCTTTTTGCTATTATTTAAAAAACTTTCTTTTGATATTTAGATGAATTATTTAGCCATAGCACTTGGTTTGGGCCCAATTGAATTGAGTGTTATATTTGTTACAGGTATAGCTTTTATAGTTATGTTTGGAATAAGTTCTTTGAAAGGAGGATATAAAGATTTAATTGACACTACATTAGAAAATGACAAATCAAGAAGAAAGATAAAATAGATAAAAAAATTACATTATCTTAGTAGGAAAATATTTCCAATAATGTTTTTTTCTTCTATTACATATCATATATTACTTCCCTCCGAGTCTTTGGGATTCTTACTTTTGATTCTTGGATTTTCTTTTACAAGTATGATTATTTGGATTTTTATAAATGTTAGTAAAGATATTGATTCTTTAAGTGATAAGAGAAGGAAAGAATTAAAAAAGCAACAACAACTATATAATATTTCCAGGCTTTATCCTAAAAAGTTAAACTAGTATATTTTTCCACTAATATATTCTAATTTAATCTTTCTAATTTTTCTTTGAGTTTATTATCCCTTTGACGTAATCAGAACTAATTATTTTTACTAAGCCGTTGTCTATATTAGCGACTTGAATAAGTGTACAATCTTTTGGCTCTCGTGCTCCACCAATACACTTAATAACTTGACCTATATACCAGTCTTCAAGTCTATCCTCTTGAACCAATGCAAAGTCACCAGCCTTAATAGCAATACTTATCATTTTAAAAGAATAGGATCCTTGTACTATAAGCCATATGTAAAGTCTTTTTAAAGTAAATCTTTTTATAATATTTATGATTTAGAAAAGATAATAAGTGTTGGATAAATAGATCTTTTATTAATTCTATTTATTTATTTAAGAAAGATTAATAAAATTCCAAATAGTAATGATGAAGATATAAATCCTAAAGTAATTAGACCTGCAACAATACCAGTATTTAGGTAAATAGATATAGAAGCAAGTTCTTTCCTTTGTTTTTCTGGCATAGATAAAAGTTAATCAAGATATTGTTTCCATCATACTCTAAATTTAAAACTCTTGGCGAATAATTTCAGATAAGTGACAATGTGTCAATAAATTAAGTGAATGATTTGAAACAATTGTTTCTACATTTCTTCTTATTTCAAGAAAGCAATTTATATTTAGACCTAAAAGTTTCCCGCTGAAATTTGTGGTTAACTATCGGTTCTGGGTATTCGCGACGCTCGCTAGTTGTAATATTTGCAGAGAGAAGGGCAGGAGTATTTACATGTGACAGTTCTGGAATCCATTTGCGTATAAATGAGGCAGCTTTATCAAACTTGATAGCTTGATTTACTGGGTTAAATATACGTAGAGGCTTGGTATCCATTCCGCAACTTGCACTCCATTGCCATCCACCATTGTTTGAAGCTACATCACCATCAACCAGTTGTCTCATGAAGAATTCCTCACCTAAGCGCCAATCACATAAAAGATCTTTTACTAAAAAAGACGCAACTATCATCCGACAACGGTTGTGCATCCATCCAGTTGAGTTTAATTGTCTTATAGAAGCATCTATTATTGGGAACCCTGTCAATCCATCTTTCCAACGATTAAAATTGGACTTATTATTTTCCCATTGAAAACTCTCCCATTTTTTACGATAAGGGCCTTTAGCTAATTGAGGGAAATGGAAAAGACAATGTTGATAAAATTCTCTCCAGATAAGTTCGTTCTCCCAAATTTTTATTGAATTATACTTTTCAATATGTCTAGAGATTTGTGATTGTTTTATTAATTCAATACTTTCCCATACCTGTCTTTGACTTATAGTTCCAAAGTTTAATGCAGCACTTAAAAAAGATGTTCCATTTATAGATGGAACATCTCTATTCTTTTCATAATTAGTTATATTGTATTGAATTGATTTGTTTTTATGCTTGATGTTTAATGAAGAATCAACAAATTGCATTAATCTAAGGTTACTTGCTATAGAGCCTGGTTTACATGGGCAAAGTGTTTTCCCTTTAAAACCATAGCTTAAGTCTTTTAAACTTTTACATTTATATCTATATTTAAAGCTATTAAAAAGATTCTCTTTAGAAATATATTTAATATATGCGTGGAAGTTATCAAAATTTCCAATTTGGTTAGATAAGTCTATTCTTATTTGATTATTTCTTTGATATTTATCTCTCCACTTATGCATAAATGGAGTATAAACTTTATAGGGCAAGCCTGATTGATTAATTATAGAACCTGGTTGCAATATCAATCTATCCCATGAATTAAATACTTTGATTTTCATTTCATCAATTTTTTTAATCATTTCTTTTTCCAACTCCCTTTGTTCTGGTTCAATACCCTTATTCCATACTATGTACTCAGTGTTTAATATTTTTGCTAATTGTGGTATTAATATCAAACTATCTCCTTCTAAAATTAATAAATCACTTCCTCTCTTTTTCCATTCTAACTTAAGTTCTTTAAGAGATTCAATCAGAAACCATGCTTGAGCATTTGAATTCTTATTGACTTTTTTAAAAATATTCAGGTCAAAAATATATACTCCATATATAAGCTTATTTATTTTATATGCCTTCACTAAGGCCTTGTTATCAAATATCCTTAGATCCTGTCTGTACCAAAAAAGTATACTTTTCCTTTCCATAATATGACAAATCCAAAATAAATAATTAAATTAATACAATTTTGAACTTATCGCGATTTATTAATGCTGATTCTGACAATTAAGAATTCTTATGATTTTTCAAAAAATAAACCGAGGTGAGATAATAAGTTGTTCTGCAATATTACAAATGTTAGCTTGTGAGAATTTTAATTCTCCATAGCCAAATAGCCTGCGATTTTATTTATTATCTGATGAGACCTGATTTGTTACGCAACCCTAGCTTGTGCATTTGATTTCCTATCTAGGATTATCCTTCTTGCTGATTAAATTAATTCAAGGAAGGGGTGGCCCACTTGAACAGGTGTGCCACCCTCGTCACGAAAGTTTACATTTGTGTTATATTACTTATAGAAACTTTGCTTTGTACCATGAAAAAGGAATTTCGAAACATTGAAGCGCAAAAGATTTGGGCCGAACGCTGGAATGGCAGAGCGGCAATGGTTGGACTCTTTGCTTTAATAGGTGCTTACTTAACTACGGGACAAATTGTTCCAGGAATCGTTTAGAGAAATGGAATTAAACCCTTACACGAAAATCTATGACATAGCCTTTGAGCTTAAAAAGAGTCTCAGCTTTGTTAAGAAGATTAAACTTATCAAAAAAATAGGCTAATTCTTCGCAAATAAGAATGATAAATGTATCAAAATAGTTTATTTCTTTAATTACAGGGTAAATTTTATTTCTGATATTATTTTGATTATTTATTGCGTTAACAATTTTTATCGCACTTCTTTAAATTATTTTTTAATGAAAAATACCCTTTATAACAGAGAATTCTATAAGCCAAGAGAACCTGAAAAGTTAATTGCAGAACGCATTAATGGATGGTTTGAAATGTTTGGTTTTATAGCAGCTATAGGAGCATATGTATTAACTGGTCAATTAATTCCAGGCTTTATGTGATCTACAAAATTTTCTTTTTTAATTTTCTTTCGAATATAAGTAGATTCATAACTTGCGTAAAATCCATTATTTATTTCGATTTCATAAATTATGCATGTTTAATCACTGAAAGATATTCCTTATAGGGATTATTTTATACTTTTATCTATTTATAATAAAAGTACTATTTAACAATTTGTTTATTTAAAGTATGTCAACACTTTTTTTTGCAGAGGTATTTCTAGTCATCTTTACCTTTGCTTTTATCACTTTTTCAGCACGTAAATACAAACAACCAATTCTTCCTAAAGCAATTGTAGGCACTAACGAATAGTTAGATCTTAACTAAGCCTAATAACTTTTTATTTTAAATAATTATTATAATATCTCTATTTTAAATATATCCTTTTCTATTATTTTTTAATTAGAATTATTTTTACAGGCTTAGTCAATTAGTTTATTTTCTGTAATATTATGTGTTATAATTATTTACGTTAGGCTTTTTTGTCGCACCTAGGTGTGAATGATTAACTTTATAAAATCAAAACCAGATTCATTTTTGATTTTATATTTTTTTTACCAAAAATTCTAGCAAAAGTGTTTTCTTTACTTATTCCTGGTATTTCTTATGGTCAAGTCTATTGGAACAGTTCAAAGTAAAGTTGCAATGATTTTGGTAATAGCAACTTTGTCTTCTATATCCATTTGTTATGAGTTTCTGCCCACCTTTGCTTAGTGAAATAAATTATTTCCACGAATTGAATAATTGCTTTTTAAATTAGGCCTAATACTCTTAGTGCCTTTATTTTTTTTGCTAAGAGAAGATCTTCCGTAGTGACTTTCTCAGCTTTATTTTCCGTTATTTCTTTAGGCTTATCTTGAATAGAGGATAAATGGTTAATTTGTTCTTCCTTTTCATAGCTGACTCCATTATCTGAAACAAGTTCGATCATTCTTCTACTTTCTTCGAATGGGATATGGCTACTTTCAGTGCAAACCTCCTTGTTGGTAGCCTCTGATGTAGGGATATCTATTAAGGAACCAGATAATCTTCTTGCTTGAAGTGCTTCTCTGACAAGCATGTCAACAACTTTAGAGGCACCCATATGTTCTGCTAGGCATAGTTCATCTAATTGCTTGATTACATGATCACTAGGTAAATAACCAATGCGCCTTTTTTTTGTCGGCATTTGTGACTAAAATTTATTACATAGAATAACCTGTTTTTGCAAAATTAGATCCAAATGAATTCCCTTTTCTCTTCTTCTGACGTTGTTCATAGTGTAAATATTATGATTTTAATACTCTTAGTTGGTGTTATCTA
>QCOP01000003.1 GCA_003212885.1 Prochlorococcus sp. AG-432-D11
GTTTAGTGGAAAGTAGAAAAGATTTGGATTTCGCCTGGGAGCTTGCTATTGATAAATCACGGGGAGATTCAAAAAAAATTATTATTGAAGAATTTGTTAAATTTGATTTAGAGATTACTTTATTAACAATTAAACAATCTAGTGGAATCACACTATTCTGTGATCCAATAGGTCATGAGCAAAAAGATGGTGATTATCAATGTAGCTGGCAGCCAGCGGAGCTTAAGCATAGTGTTTTGCTAAAGGCACAACGTATTGCCTTATCTATCACAGATAATCTTGGTGGAGTAGGATTATTCGGAGTAGAATTCTTTATTAAAGGTGAAGACGTTATTTTTTCCGAGCTATCACCTAGGCCACATGATACTGGACTGGTAACATTAATCAGCCAAAATCTCAATGAATTTGAATTACATCTTCGTGCTATTTTAGAAATGCCTATCCCTGAAATAACTTGTGTAAAGCCCTCAGCTAGTAGAGTCATTTTATCTACTAAAAGTTATAAAGAATTTCGGTTTAAAGGATTAGAGAAAGCTCTAAGTCAACCAGGAACAAACATATATATTTTTGGTAAACCAAGTGCAAGTGAGGGCCGAAGAATGGGAGTTGCTGTTGCCAAAGCTGAAACGATAGAAGAAGCTAGGAAGAAAGCTGATGCCTCCGCTGAATCAGTACAATTAATAAATTGATTAGGAACTTGTTTTTTTATGATTAAAGACTTACTTCAAGATAGAGTTCTTATTCTTTATCCTCGTTTATATCAAGCTATCGTGAATGATCATTTCTAAGAAAAAAATTACTTTTTTGATCGATAAATTTTATTGTGAGGGTATAACTTATGTTGCTTAGTCTTATTAATGCCTCAAAAGACTTTGGTATAAAAAATCTTTTTACGAGCTTAGACCTTCATATCAAGGACAATGAAAGATTGGGTTTAATTGGTCCAAATGGATCTGGAAAGTCTACGCTTCTTAAAGTTCTTTCAGGCGATGAACCTTTATTGGAAGGAGAAAGAAAATGTTCGGGGTCTATGAGAATATCTTTAGTTGGGCAAGAAAGAGCTTTCGATAGTGAAAAAACTATTTTAGAGGAGGTTCTTGATGGATGTGGAGAAAAAAGGAAGCTATTACTGAACTTCAGTGCTTTGAGTAGAAAAATATATGATAACCCCAATGATGACAAGCTTTTAAAGCAACTTGGTCAAGCGAGTGAACTTATGGACGCTTCTGGAGCCTGGAATTTGGAGCAGCAATGTCAGGAGATTTTGAGAAGACTTGGGATTAAAGAATTAGACAAACCAGTGAGATGCCTGTCTGGTGGTTATCGGAAAAGAGTTCAACTGGCTTCTGCTCTTGTATCTCAACCTGATCTTTTACTGCTTGATGAGCCTACTAATCATTTAGATGCTTCAGCTGTGGAATGGCTTCAAAAGTGGCTAGATAATTATAAAGGAGCCCTTGTTATTATTACTCATGATAGGTATGTACTTGACCGTATTACCAATAAGATGCTTGAAATAAATAATGGAAAAGCTCGTGAATATTTGGGTAATTATAGGGAATTTCTTCAGCAAAAAGTTGAACAAGAACAAGTGGACTTATCAAAAAAAAAGAAATTTCAAAGTCTATTAAAAAAGGAATTATCTTGGTTAAAAAAAGGTCCTAAAGCTAGAAGTACTAAACAGAAAGCGCGTATTCAAAGGATTGTAGAGATGCAAGAAAGTGATAACGTTGAAGTTCAAGGAAGACTTCAAATAGCTTCATTGAATCGCAGAATAGGAAAAATAGCGATTGAGGCAGACTCTGTTGGCTTGGTGAGTAATGATGACGAAAAGAGGTTGATACTTCTAGATGACTTTACTTATAGCTTCAGTTCAGAAGATCGAGTAGGAATTATTGGCCCAAATGGTAGTGGAAAGTCAACTCTTTTAGACGTAATAGCTGGTAGAAGATCTCCAAATAGTGGCAGTATTAAAATTGGTGAGACAGTTCATATTGGATATCTAGATCAACATACAAATGATTTAACTTCTGGGAGTGGATTAACCCGCAAAGTTATTGAATATGTAGAAGAAGTTGCCACCATAATTGATCATGGAGGGAAACAAATTACAGCCTCTCAACTTTTAGAGAAATTTCTCTTTTCACCTGGTCAGCAGCATAGTCCTTTATCAAAGCTTTCAGGAGGAGAGAAAAGAAGGCTTGCTCTTTGCAGAATGTTAATACAAGCTCCTAATATTTTGTTACTTGATGAGCCCACTAATGATTTAGACTTGAAAACTCTTTGTGTACTTGAAGAATTTCTTGACGATTTTAAAGGTTGTGTAGTTGTCGTTTCACATGACCGTTACTTTCTTGATAGAACTATTGACCGAGTTTTTAACTTTGAGAATGGTAAATTGATTCGCTATGAAGGGAATTATAGTCGTTTTTTGGAGTTGAAAACATTAAATGAATTGAATAATAATAATAATAATAATAATACAAGTAGAAAGAATAAGAGTAATAAAACTATAAGTACAAGGGAGGAGAATAAAGATAAAAAAGGTAATAATAAGCCAAGAAAATTATCATACAAAGAGTCACTTGAGTTAAATGATTTAGAAAATCAAATACCTTTATTAGAAAGGAATAAGCAAAATATAGAACAAAAAATAATAAAAAGTGAAGGCGATATTAATGAGCTTAGTTTTGAACTTTCTTCAATAATTGAAGCTATTCAAAATGCTGAAGATAGATGGCTTGAATTAAGTGATATTTCTGGATAAATTAAGAAATTCTTTTCATTGGATCACTAAAAGATACTAAGAAAATTGACTCTCTTGATGAATATCCATCTAAAAGAACAATTACAGGAACCAATGTAGTTCTTCCATTGCTTTTACTTGGCTTAGTTAGAATTATTTTCGTCACTTTAATGGAAGAATGAGCACTCCCTTCTCTCATATTAATTTTTTTAATGCAATCATTGCTCTATATCTGATTGGATATCAGCTGACCATCTGTATGAATTGGAGTTGGATTCCTATGAACAAAGAGGATTATGAGATCCCTTATAATGGAAGATTTAAAAAATTATTTTTACAATGAGAGGCTAGGCTTTCGCTCAGGCAGACTAAACATAACTTGACTTGATCAGTAATAATGCTAGAAGTCTCAGGGGTGACAATCTCTTTTTTATAATGACTAGTAAAGAATCTGCAGAGGAAAGAAAGCTTCGTTTTCAAAGCATGACTAGTTACGAGCGACAAGTTTTGCTTAGAAAGAAAATGAAGAGCGAAGGCTTGGAAGAAGGAAGTGGTGTTAAGCCTTTATCATCTTATAACCAAGAAGAAATACTGGAATTAATTGAAATCACTAGATGTATTCCTGGACTAAATACATTGCCCAAGGTTAATTCAGGCAATTAATTCTAGAGCCTATTTGTTGAGAGATAGTTTTCTTCTAAGCTTGCAAAGAGTTAGTGAAGATAGAGCTTACTCTTTTAGATGTAGGCATCTTTCTTAAATAAGCTAAGCAAGCTCTTTTCTAAAATTGAAGCTTCTAAGAACCATTATCAGCAGCTGCTCCCGCCAAAATTTATTATTACTTAAGACTTTGATCCCGCCGAATGTGCTGATACTGTGAAAAAATAATTTACAAAAGATCTAAAGCTTCTGATTGATTCCAAGTGTCTAAATTAATCCAGCCTCAAAGAGAAAAGGATACTCAAAAGGAAGATTTTGAGTATCAAATAAAAGAAGCCAACAAAGTTGCAAAAGAAACTTGCTTGGAGTATTACAAGCAAGCGCAAAAGAATTGGCTTTAGCTTTTTACTCTATTAGTTGATTCACAACAATGAGTTTTTTCTAACGAGATAAACAATTTATTTTGTTGAAATTTTTCATTTCTATCATTACCTTTATTGAATTTTATTGCTTTTAGAATCTATATTGTCTTGTCTATAGAGCTGTTTATAATTTTCAAAAAAAGTTTTATGTAGCTAAAACTTTTCTTCTATCCTTGAATATATTTATTTAAAAGTCCTCAATCGTTGGGTTGAAATAATTTTAAATAAGGTTGAGATGACAAAAGTTAGCTCTTTGTAATGTCTAATACGATGGACAGAAGTGATTTAGAAAAAAGTGTTGTATAAATAGAGTTAAGAGGACCCCTTTTGAAAATGTCAGCCATAGCATTCCATAGTTGCTTATACCAAAAGATTTCTGGAATAGAGATATAGATTTTTTGTGTAATCTGATTAGTTTCATTTAAATCAAGGAATTTAAATTAACCATAAAAGTTTATCATTTGATTTCTATTTTTACAACACCAGACTTTTATTCAATATTAGGCTTCAATAAATAATATAATTTAAAATGAATGGGATTTAGCTATTAGGTTTTTAGGATTACTTGCAGGATTTGGAGCTGCATTATCGTGGACATATGCTTGTTTCCTTTGGAGAGGGCTGACAAGATCATTTTCTCCAGTTCAAATTAACTTATTAAAAAATGTCATTGCATTCGTAGTATTTTTACCATTTATCCTTGATGTTGATTTTATATTTAATTATAAGGATACTTTGCTATTGATCTTAAGTGGCTGTATTGGGATAGCTTTAGGTGACACATTTTACATCTCCGCTTTAAAACTTTTAGGCACACGTAAAACTCTTACTGTAGAAGCTTTGACGCCTATTATTGCAGGTTTTATAGGATTAATTTTTCTGCATGAGAGTCTTTCTATTAGAGCATGGATAGGAGTTGTGATAGTGTCATTTTCTCTGATAGTTATTATTCAGGAGAAAAATTTACCTGTAGAAGAGAGAATAACCTATAAAGGTTATATCTTTGCTTCTTTATCTGTGTTATGTGCAGTTTGTGCAGCAACTCTTTCAAGGATTGTGCTGATAAATTCTGAATTCAATCCGTTTCAAACAACTACTATTAGGCTGTTTGGAGCTATAGCAGTGCTTACTCCTTTTGTTAGAATTCCAATTAATAAATATAAGGATTTATTGTGCAAAAAGCTATATCCATTATTCTTTGCAACTTTGCTAGGGACTAATTTAGGGATATTATTACAACAATTTGTTTTCCAGATACTTCCTATAGCTATTGGTTGGACGCTCTTAAGTATTTCTCCTATTTTGTCATTATTTTTTGCAAAATGGGAGTCTGAGGAGCTTACCTTTAAAACCTATCTTTTTACATTTTCTATGTTTTTTGGCATAATTTTAGTAGTTATATAGTCTTGTTACTTATCTCTATTAAATTTAAATTCTTAATAAAAAATGTATCATATTAGTTTGTTGAAGTTATTTTTTTAGTGATCTTTTTATGACTGATATATCTTCATTTTGATATCCTTCAGCTATGAGTTGTTCTTCGAGTTTTTTTACTTTCGAGGTGATAGGTAGATGTAGTCCTAGACTTTTGGCAGTATTTAAGGCAATCGATAAATCTTTGTTGTGAAGCCCAAGTTTAAACCCTAATGGATATTCGTCATCTAGCATAAATTTGGAGCGGTTTGAGAGTGCCCATGAGCCAGCAGCTCCTTTTTGGAGTGCCTCTACTACTGTGTCCATTGGTAATTTTAATGCTTCTCCTAATGCAATAGCTTCTGCTACAGCTGCATAAGTTCCTGCAACTAGTATTTGGTTAAGAGCTTTCACTTCTTGGCCTTTACCAACTGTGCCAAAGGTATAAAAACTATTTCCTATTGTTTCGAGAATAAAAAATATTTTTTTTAAATCTTCATTGCTTGCACCTAGAAAAATTGTGAGAGTTCCCGCTTTTGCAGCTTCTGTTCCTCCAGTGACTGGGGCATCGATATATTTAATTTTGAACTTTTGCAGTTTTTTCGAGAAAAGTTTGGCCTTCTTAGGACTAATTGTAGAAAAGTCAATTATAGTTGACCCTTTAGGCAGCCCATATTGCGCCCCTTGTGGGCCAAATAAAATTTCTTCTACTGCTTTACTATTGGTCACGCAAATAAGTAAAAACATGCAGCCATTACTAGCCTCTTTCGGATTCTCGCAATATTTTGCTGATTCTAATTTTTTTGTGTTATTCGGTCTTTTTTGACGTGTAAAAATTTTTAATTGAAATCCAGCTTCTATCAAGTTGTTTGCAATAGGGCGCCCTAGAGCTCCTAATCCTATAAAACCCAAGGATGTTTTTGTATTTAGATCGTTTGGTGACATTTATTATCGTTAAAAAATTATTTTCTGCTTTCTAAAATATAGCCACTTATCCTCATTGCTCATGGAATTGTTTTATAGTGATTGTAATGAGATTCATGAGAATGAAGATTGAAATAAAATTTCAGACCAACTAAATAATTAAATATTGTTTTGCTTGTCCTTCCTTCAGACAAATCTTTGAATTCAAGAATGATTAAATTTGATATTCATCTAGATCACCTTTCTTGATAGAAAAAGGTATCATTTATGTTTTTGAGAATTTTGTGTATTTGTTCTAACAGTCTTGAAACTGTACTCACATGACTAGCACCAAAGGAGTTTTTTGAGCTATAAAGGATCTCGATTTAGATTTTCCAATGCAGTCAGAAGTTAACTTCCCAAAAGTAAGTTTTCAGGAAAAAATTAAAAATTTTAGTGATAGTAGGTGGAATAAGCTGAGTGATCGCCAAAAGATTTACGCAAAAAAGGCTTGGAGTGTAATTACCTACAAATGGCGATGGCAGATAGCTATGAATGTTCCATACTTAACAATTTTTCTATTAGACAGAACTATCCCTGCAGTTCATCAATTTGATATGGCTGTGTTGGCATCAGTGACTTCGAAGCTACCTATTCCATCTTTTTTGTCTTCATTGATTGGGATTAGCTAATTTCTAAGATTCACTTAAGTAACGTTTTGAAAATAACTCGGTTCAAATTTTTGTTTTGAATACCTTTTTTGTTTTCTTGAGATAAATATAGTGTGTTTCATATTTTTAATTAGTTTCTATGATTTATTACTAAAAAAGTTTAAGGGTAATGGACCAAAGGTATTGGCAACGTTTGGTTCTTGATCATATTTACAGCTAATTAAAATACCTTCTCCTAAACCATTTTCCTTTCGAATATAAACGTCTCCAGTTTTTTGGTTAGCTTTAAGAAAGACATGGTCATCGATATCAGTATTTTGGGTAACTTGCATGTTTGACCAGAAGAAGTGACTTTCCATTTCTTTTAAAACTAATGTTGCCTCTTTTGCCGATGGAGCCATGATTCCTATCGTGAACCAGTCAGCACCATTTATATACCAGTTAAGTTCTTTTAGTAATGTCTCCTCTTGATTACTATCCAAAACTGGCGCTGAAAGCATGTTTTTGAGATCATCTAATGAATTTACTCTTGGATCATTCATTTCCTTAGAACAAAATTATTTATTAATTGTCATCTTAAATTGCAAGTAGTGGACTAATATTTATTAACTATTGGCAAATCTTATTTTGACTACTTATTTGATTACAGGTTCAAATCGAGGAATTGGTCTTGAATATTGTAGGCAATTGAATGAAAGAGGAGAGAAGGTGATTGCAACATGTAGGTCTACCTCAGAGGAATTGGATGATATTGGTGTAAGAGTTGAGGAAGGGGTAGATGTTGCATCTGGAGAATCTGTATTAAGCTTGAAAGAGAAATTGAAAGGAATTCGTATAGATGTTTTGATTCATAATGCAGGAATAGCTGAATTTAATTCGCTTTCAAATTTGGATCCTGAAAGTGTCATGCGGCAGTTCCAGGTAAATGCTTTAAGCCCATTGTGCTTTACTCAGGCATTGATAGGTAATCTTGGTCAAGGATCCAAAATTGCTTTAATGAGTAGTCGTATGGGCTCAATTGATGACAATACTTCTGGCAGCTCTTATGGATATAGGATGTCTAAAGTTGCTCTTTGTATGGTAGGCAAGTCTTTGTCAATTGATTTAAAGACTAAAGGGATTTCTGTAGTCGTTTTGCATCCTGGATTGGTTCGTACTCGTATGACGCGCTTTGTCGAAAATGGTATTACAACAGAACAATCAGTTAAGGGTTTGATTGCAAGGATCGATTCATTAAAGTTAGATAATACGGGCCAATTTTTGCATTCTAATGGACAAACTTTGCCATGGTAGACAGTTTTTATTAACTGCAAGTATCCTCTAATGAGTTGTACTTATTAAAGACTTCTTTGATTCTACATAATAGAAAATGTAAAGCTCATTATTAGATTCTTTTAGTTTTTCTAGACTTTTTCTTTTGTTTCAATAGGATTTCGAAGTATGTTTAGTAGTATTTTCTCTATCAATTTTGTCTAGTCTAGATAAAAGCTTATATTCTGGTTTTGTTTTGAATGATTTAAATAATGACTTTGCATGTTTTCATGGGGGTGCTTTTTTTGAAGGCATAGGAGTTGAATTTGATAATCTAAAAGCAAAAGATAATATTATTAGTGCAGATGTGTTAGATGCATGGTTCTCACCAGCTCCAAAGATAGATGAAATAATTAACAAAGACTTAGAATGGATTATTAGAACGTCGCCTCCTACTCACGCTGAGGGATTAATTAAGACTATATCTGAAATACGAAAAGTTAGTCAGGATTCTGTATTACCTGGTTCCGGTTCGTCTGATTTGATTTTTAGAATCTTTCCTTACTGGTTGAATTCGTCATCAAAAGTTTTAATTTTAGACCCAACCTACGGAGAATATACTCATATACTTAAGAATGTAATTGGCTGTAAAATTGAAACCTTTAGATTGTTTAGAGAAGAAGGTTATAAGGTTAATATCTCTAAATTAGCTCGAAAACTTAAAAATAAATTTGATTTATTTGTTTGGGTTAATCCAAATAGTCCAACAGGTTTATATGTTGATAAAGAGGATATAAAAAGACTTCTTGCTGATAATCAATCTTGCAAGCGTATTTGGATTGATGAAACTTATATAGAGTACTTAGGTAAAGATAAATCATTGGAGAGATTTGCAGAAAAATCAAGCAATATTTATGTCTGTAAATCTATGTCTAAGGTTTATGCTTTAAGCGGAGTAAGAGCTGCCTACCTTTGTGCATCTCCTTTCAACATAAAGGAGTTGAGAGTAATAACACCACCGTGGCCTATTAGCTTACCTGCCCAAATTTCTGCTCTATATGCTTTAAAGCAAGAATCTTATTATTTTAATAGATACAATGAGACCAATGAACTTAGAAAGCAACTTGTTTTGAATTTAGAAGGGTTAGGCATTAATGAAATTGTACCTGGCGTTGCAAATTTCTTGATGTTTCATGTTCCCAGAGAATTTAAATCAGTATCTTTAATTATTAAAGAATGTAGAAAGCATGGTTTGTATCTTAGAGATATATCAACTATGGGAAGTTGTATTGATAACGCAATAAGAATGGCTGTTAAAGATAGTAATACTAATAAATTGATGATTCAAATTTTGCAGAAAGTTCTAAATAGTTGACTTATTTTTGCTTCGACTTTAGCGTCCTTCTCTATTTATATAATGACATTTCTTGATTAGCTTGTGGCTATAACGATTTCTTAGGCCTAAACAATGCTTACTTCTCTTTTGAAGATTGATCATCTCAAATTAAAAAAAACTATATATTTTTCAAGATGCTTTTCTCTCGATGTTTATGTATTAACTTAATAAGGCTTTGCTAGTTTCAGATTAGCTTCATTTTTTTAGATTGAAAGTAATACATTCTATTTCAGTTAAGACCTGTTTAGTTACAAAGTTTTTTTAGGTATTGATGTTGAAAAGTAGTTAATTTGGGACAGCTATCTCAGTGTTTGTTTTTTGGATTTGATTGCTTGTTATCGAAACTCTGGTTTCGAGGCTGTTGCAGATGGAGTAGTTTCCTTCTTCGAGAAGAGAGTTGACCTTCATCGTAATGGAGTTTCTTTTAGTAATGATAATGACTCTTCTGTCAGTAACCCTGCGAAAGTTTCAACTGATATTAGCCTTGTTGCTATAGATCATTCTGATCCTGAGGCATTTGCTCTTTCAACAGTGATTGTTAAGGGTGTGACTGCTGCTCTTCACCAATATCTTGAAGAACGTCCACTATTTCGAGATTGTTGTCCAGATAAGTCTCTTTTTGTAGTGCCAATTTTTAATATTCAACGATATGGTGCTGGTGAGGGGTTTAAGCGCTGGCATTGTGACTGGACAATTAGCAACGAGGCAACTGAACCCTCTCACAGGGTTTTAGCTTGGATTCTTTATTGTAATGACATTGCTTCTGCTGGAACTGAGTTTTTTTGGCAGCAGCACCATGAGGAAGCAGAGCGAGGGAAATTAGCTATTTTTCCAGCTGGCCCATCTCATATTCATCGTGGCAGGGTTAACTACACAAAAACTAAAATTATTCTGACAGGCTGGATTAATGCTGGTCTTAGAGACTCTTACATTTCTCGCTTAGCAGCTTCTTGAAGCCTTAATTGATAATTATTGACATCATCTTCACCTGCAAAATTTTTTGGGGAACTGATTTAATGCCAATCCTTAGACTCTTTATTGAAGTGCTCCCCTTGCTTTTATTTGGTTACCTCATAGGGCACTTTAATCGCGGTGTTTCCTCTCAAATAGTCTCGTCTTTAGTGAACTATGGAATTCCATTAAGCATAAGTGGGCTTTTGCTCAAGAGCGGATTGGATAGGCGTTTATTTGAATCTCTTGTAATCGCAATGTTTACTGTTGTTGCCCTAATAATTGTGATTAGAATTATCCCTTCTTTGAAGAGTCGTATTGGTAGTAGAAGTTTACTTTTGGGGAGCGTTTTTGGTAATTCTGGTTATTTTGGAATTCCTGTTTCATTAGCTTTACTTCCTACTGATGCATTAAGTTTTAGCATTGGTTATGATCTTGGCGCTACGCTGCTCATATGGAGTCTAGGACCAGTACTCCTAGCAAAATCATCTGATATTTATAAAGATCCGGTTGCTTGGAAAAACCTTTTAGATGTTTTTAGAACTAGTCCAGCGATAAAGGGATTAATTGGTGCCTTGCTTCTTAAGATCACCCCATGGAGTGAACAATTAACTTCATTGCTTTGGATACCATCAAAAATTGTAATTGTATGTGCGTTACTTATTGTTGGGATGCGTTTATCGTCTCTTAACTACTTTAATGGTTTCGATAATAAAAATTTGTTTTTAGTTATTCAACCTTGCTTAGTTCTCAAACTGTTCATACTTCCCTCTTTCATGCTTTTGATCTCTACCATTTTCAGCTTTTCTTCTTTGATGGCTAAAGCACTTATTTTGCAGGCTGGCGCGCCTACAGCTATTTCTGTATTGTTATTAGCTGAAGCAAATGGAATAGAGGTACAAGAGTCTACTTTGTTGGTTGCTATAAGCACTTTGGCTGCTTTTATCACAATCCCAACTTGGTATTTTCTACTTAATTAATTGATTATTGGAAATGTTTAATAATTTCTTTTTGAATTCTCTTGGCGCGGGTTAAAAAGTTGTTTGATTGCAACAATTATGAAGTTGAACACTTGCCTAATGTTCTTATTCTTATATCTTCAATGAAATTAATAAGTAAGTTATGTTACACGCAGCTGATTTTCTGAGAACAGCAGAGAATGAATTAAAAAATAAACCAATTTATAACTCCTATATAGCATCAAGTGTTTTGGCTCTTTGTGATGCAGATGGTTGCCTTAGTAAAGAAGTAACTGATACTTTGCTTGAAGACCATGGGCTTGAGTTTGATGATATTATTGATAACCCTTATGATTCTAATATAGATAGATTACAGAAGAGAAATGCAGAAGAGCTATTGCATTGGCTTGGATATTGATAAATTAAAAAACAATCAATTATTATAGAGATTTCTTTACTTAATTTATTTAATAGTGGGTTGATATATATTTTGTTTTTCAATTCTAATTCTTATCATTGATTTTCCTGGAATTTTTTTAGAGCGGCTATTAAAGAAGCTGGACTTTGTGGATCAACCATAAGCACACTACCTGCTTTTGCGTCTGCCATTTCTTTTCCCATACTCATCCAATCTTTAGCTAGAAGTAATCTCAATGCTTCGTTAGTATTTTGATTCTCTTTCATTACATTTGCAATAGATTGTGCTGCAACTGCATTTGCTTCGGCAAGTTTTTCTTGTTTTTTTGCATCTGCATCTGCAGCTAGTAAAACAGCCTGTTGCTTTGCTTTCGCATCTAAAAGTAATGACTCTGCTTTTCCTCGCGCATCGTTGAGCAATGCTTCCTTTGCACCTTCTGACCTTAAAATTTCAGCTCTTTTTTCGCGTTCAGCAGTCATTTGCGCCTCCATTGCTTCTTTCACCCCTTGAGAAGGAATAATATCTCTCATTTCAACTCTTTTAACTTTTACTCCCCATGGATCAGTCGCTTCATCAAGTTCTTTTAAGAGAATTTCATTTACTTCTGAGCGGGTCGTAAACGTTTGATCAAGGTCTAGCTTCCCCATTTCAGTTCTTATTTGAGTAAGAACAAGATTTACCATTGCAGCCCCAAGGCTTTCAACTGCGTAATAGCCTTGCTCATGTTTTAAGAGTTGCCAGTAGACAACTGCATCTACCTCTATGGAGACGTTGTCTTTTGTAATGCATTGTTGAGCTGGTATATCTAAAACTCGTTCTTTTAAGGATTCATGGCTAACAACCCTTTCTATGCCAGGCAATAGAAAGGATAAGCCAGGCTCCATCTCTCGATTAAATTTGCCCAGTCTTTCAATTAGCCTTGAACGCTTGCTACTTGTTATTCGCAAGCCAAAGGCAAGATATAAGAACGCTATTAAGGGTATTAGTGGATTCACTTTAGGATTTGTGATATATAAACCTACTGTTATTCTCCCATCGCTTATTTTTTTGTCAAAGGGTTGTAGTTTAAATTTTAAGGTAATTGCAATAAAATATGTAGAGGATTTTTAAAAGTATTTTCTAAAAGTTAATGAGATTTTTGTTGCTAAATATTATGTTTTCGAGAGAATTTGCAACTAGTAGTTAATACCTAATTCGTTTATATTTCTTAATCAATCGGCTGCTATTTGAAAAAAATATGCTAAGAATCAACCTTCCTTCGTATAGGTTTAATGATGCCTAACACTAATGATAGTTCTGAATCAATAGTAGCTATTGATTCTATTGATTCTTATTTTGAATGTATTACATCTTGTTCGCTAAATGATGAGGACATAGAGTGTTTTACGCAATGTGTTTCTATACACTTAAAAGAGGAATTTGAATAAATTTAAGAATTAAGACTTCTTGCCTTGATTCTTAATTGCTTGTCTTGCAAGATATTAAGGTACATTTATTGCCATGATTTAATTTTTCTAGTTTTTATTTCTGGCTTCGCTGGCTATAGCATGACCTGCAATCCAAGCACTCGTCCAGCAGTGTTGAAAATTAAACCCTCCAGTTATACCATCAATATCTAAAACTTCGCCCGCAAAGTATAGCCCTCTGCATATTCGACTTTCCATTGATTTAAAATTAACCTGATTTAATTTTATTCCACCAGCTGTAACAAACTCCTCACCAAAAGGACCTTTGCCATTAACTATATTATGGTTATTTCCAAGAATTTCACTTAATTTGATTTCATCATTAGTTGATAGACTTGACCATCTATTACTTGGATCAATTGATACTCGGTTTAGAAATATTACCCACAACCTTTTTGGAATCATTTTGAAAGGATAATTATTCTTAATAGTATTATTTGCGAAGGTTTGCCTAAAATCTTTTAAGTAATTCCTTATTGATTCATTATTTTCATTTACCCAATTGATATATAAATCACCTTTGTAATTTTGAGAATATAGATTCCTTGCAGCAAAGGAAGTTAGTCTAAGAATTGATGGGCCACTTAAACCTTTATGAGTGACTAAAATAGTTCCTTTTTGTTTGAATTCTTTCTTATCTAAAAGAAGTTTAAGGCTTGCATTTTTTACAGAGATACCAGCACAACTTTCTAGCCATGGAGATTTTAATTTTAGGCTAAATAGAGATGGATTAGGTTTTATCAATGAATGACCTAAGCTAACGGCTAATTTATGTCCTGATGGATTCCCTCCTGTTGCAATCAAAACTGTTTGGGCAGTTATTAACCTTTTATCTCGGAATCTTAATATGAAACCTTTTTGCTTTACATAATCAATTTTTGTTACAGCCATTTGTGTAAAGCATTTTACACCAGCTTTTTGGGCTGATTTACTTAATACATCAATAACTTCTTGAGAGGAGTTTGACTTTGGAAAGATTCTGCCATCTTCTTCTTCTATTAGGTTTAATCCCTTATTCTCAAACCAAGAAACTGCATCGCCAGTAGCAAATCTACTAAAAGAGCCTCTTAGAGCTATTTCTCCTCTCGGATAGTTTGGAGCTAATTCTGTAGGATCCCAGCAAGCATTGGTGATATTGCAACGTCCGCCTCCACTAATGCGAACTTTTTCAAGAGTTTTTTGTGTTGCTTCAAATATCAATACGGATCTCACACCTCTTTCGGCAGCTGTGATGGCACCCATGAAACCAGCTGCTCCCCCTCCAATGACAGCTAATTGAATTGAGAGATGAGAACCCAATCTTTTAGAGGGGATAGATCTACTTCCATCCTGTTGTATAAAAGAGGTTTTTAGGTTTTCAATTCTTCTAGATTGAATTATTTGGCAATGATATTTAGTTTCAAGGTTTGTATTTCTTTGGATAGAATTACTTTTGTTAGCAGTAGCCTAAAAAGTCTTCTACCGCTACTTTCCATTCGCCAGGACGAAATTTTTTGGCAAATCCGTGACCGGGCAACAACCATTCAACATCTAGATATAAAAGTTTTTCTACTGATTTTACTTGTTCATTCCAGTCCCACCAGCAAAATTTCTTAGATGCTACCAATGTTTCTTTTGATCGATTCCACCAAAGATGGTCTCCGCTAAAAAGTATTTGTTTTTTATCACCTAAAACAGCAATAACTGAACCTTGAGTATGACCAGGTACAGGAATTAAGTTAAGTTTTGGACACATGTAAATACTTCCTAAACCTGTAATTTTTGTCTCACAGTCTTTTGCTAGGTCTGAGTCTGCTTCATGAATCCATCTTTGGCATTTAAACATTTTTGCCCATAATGAGTGATCAGCAATATCATCTTTATGAGTCAAAAGCATTTGAGAAATTCCTCCCAGCTGTTCTATTTTCTTTGCAAGAGGCTTGTTCCATCGGGGAGAATCAATAAGAACATTTCCGCTTTCTTTTCGAATTAACCAACTACTTGCTCCAAAGCTTTTTCTAGAACTCCAGCCGTTGTAATAGATTTTCCCTTCTGGATGGTCGGTTACTAATAAGGGGAAATCTTCTGTAGGCTGGTCATATTTAATGTCATTAGCAGATCCGATTGCATTAACAGGACAATCAATCACTGCTAAAAGAGCTTTGTTAAGCTCTCTTTTGCTTTTGGGTTGACTATATACGTAAGCATTGTTTCCAGTAGATGTAAAACTCTCAGGATTAATTTGCCAGCAGCTGCCACAATTAATACAGCTGGAGTCAACAAAAAAAGGGCCTTTAATATTAGCTTCCAGTCTTTTTTTGATTGATGCCATATAGTCTAAATGATTGCAAAATATTTTAGCTTAAGTGATAATTTTTTATTAATTTTAATCTCTGTTATTAGAAAGGCCGATTATAGAAGTAGTTATAAAATTCTTAAGGCTAAGATTTTGTTTTACATTCAGTAGATTCTATGACTTCCATTTCACTTACTTTTTTGACTTGGGAAATATTTTCTTAGAGTATTTTTTATCATTGAGTTAATCAAGATAAAAAATTTAAAAATGTTTTTCTTTACACAGATTTAAAACCAATACCAGAGTAAATATTGAATTAAATACGATTAAGCATTTGAACCTTGAATTTGTTGCATGCGAAGTTTTCCGAGAGACGCCTAATGTCACTTTCTTTGCTGCTGATGTTGCTGGTACTAATGGCTCAGATGTTGTAATCCATCAAGGCAGAGCTATTTCCCCTCCAGATATTGATGGCTCTGAACAATATTATGTTCATCGCAATCAAATTGATCATAATTTAGTGATACAAGGTACTAGAACTTTTCACTTACTTAATCCTGAATGGGATGAACCTAATCATTTGGTTTTTTTAAATAGAAAAATGGGTGCACTTAAAATCCCACAGAATACTTTTCATCGTTCAATATCAGGTCCTTTAGGCAGCATTGTTTTAAATCAAGCTATTAGGGGAGAAGAATTTGATGCTAAAAAAGAATTCTCTCCAGTAAATATATTTAGTAGGAATGATCTATTGGCTATCAAGATCATTAAGCCAATAATTTGGTGCTGGAGTTATGGACGAATACTAAGAAAAAAAGATTCTGGTCTTAGAACAGTTGATATTGAGAAAGATTTGTTGAGATTAGTTGCATGAAAAAAAATATTTTTGACTTTGACCTTCCCTTTTTATAGAAAACCTTTTATTGGCAATTATGATTCCTACTATTTTACTTAAGATTTAGTTATACCTTCAGCAATAATTAAATTTAGAGATTAGTTTCATTTTTTCAATATAATAAGATCTCATAATATAAGGTTCTCTTTGTAGTGTAAAAGTAATAAAGCATGGAAGGGTTTGATTTTTTATGAAAAATGGCACACTCGATTTAATATTGTTTACGCTTGCTTTTCTTGCTCTTCAAGTTTGGTGGATAAGTAACTTGTTTCAAAAGACAAAGCATGAAGACCCTCTGCAGCTAATTGACTTGGAACGAGAGAAGCTAGAAAAAACTTTTCTCAAATAAAACTTGTATGCAGCTTCATATATTTTGCAAAATATTTTATACACATTAATAATTGAAAGATTAAAAGTTAAAAACGTAATTGAATAATTTTTAGAATTTTCTTAAGATAAGGCTATTGACTTTTTAATATTTTTGAACCCTCTCGAGTAGATTTATCCCTACGCAATGGAGATTTAGTATTAACTTTTCTATTTTGCTTTGTGGCTTATTGTATGTGTACTTATTTTTGGCAGGAAATGTTGACTTTAAGGATTCTTTTGATAAGCATGATCCAATAAATGAAGTATGTCTTGCTAATTCTTGTAGTGATAAATAATTTTCAATTATTGGGATATTTTATACAACCTTTCAAAAGACAATATATAGACTTGCTTGATTCTAATTTAAGTATTATTTAATGAATATTTTCTAATGTATGTTTCAGCATTTGAATTAATAGATATTTTAATATCGTTCTAATTTTACATTATCAATAATATTTAGTCGATTAATGCTCCATTAACATGTTATTTATACCCTCTAATTGATAGAATACTATTATTACCTTCACTTTTAATACTTCTAGCTTGATGCTCTTTTCTAGCTTGTTAGGTAGCTAATTATCTATAGGCTAATAGTCAATGCTTATTAATTATATTTATTCAATTTTGTTTGATATATTGGAACTTCTATTGGGTCGTTCTGTGTTATTTTTTCTAGGTTCTAATACAAAAAATATGTAATTTTTGTCAATTTTCGAATTTAATTTATACTCTATTTGAGGAATGTAGAAATTAACCCATGAAACTTTTTTCATCTAGTCTTGCCTTGTTTGGTGCTATTACCCTTGGGGGGCAATTTATAGCTCTACCAGTTGGTGCTTTTTGGGATAAGAAAGACTCATCAGAATCTAATGCTTATGTAGAACCTACCGTTTCTGTTCCTGATTTTAAAAATAAAGCTGGAAGGCTGCCGTGGTGGAGTGATCAAGTAAGTAGGCAACTTGCAGATGTTTTATCGAATGAGCTTAGCAATATAGGAGTTAAAGTTGTAGAACGACAGAATTTAAAAGAAGTTTTATCGGAGCAAGAACTTTCTGAATTAGGAATCGTTAATAAATCAGGTGATAACGCTGCTCAAAAGGGACAAATGAAAGGAGCTAAATTTATAATCCTTGGGGGTGTTAGTGCATATGATGAAGGAGTTGAAAATAAGAGTTCTGGAAAAAATCAGGAGTTTTTAGGTTTTGGTGGTTCTAGTAGTTCAGGACAATCAAAGGCTTATGTAGCTTTGGATCTACGAATAGTAAATTCAACTACAGGGGAAGTTGTTGGATCACGAACTGTTGAGGGCCGAGCGACTAGTACATTCAATCAGGAATCTTCCTCTAGATCTCTTGCTCCAGCTACTGGAATAATAAGAAGAAACTTTGGAGTTTCACGCACTACTGGACTTGCATTAGATGTTGCTGGAACTTATAAATCTGGAAAAAGTTCATCTGAAAGTAATATAACTCCTAAATCAAAAGCTATTCGTGCTGCCTTGATCAGTGGAGCAGATTATGTAAATTGTGTACTAGTTGTACGTGATGATTGCATTGAGGAATTTAAAAGGAAAGACTCCCAACGACGTTCTAATACAGTGAATACTTTGGAATTCGATTAGAATCGAAGATACTTTATCTAACTTGACTTTCGGCCAAGTTAGTTATTAAAAACATATGCAATTTTGACTAAAAATGTTAGCACCTTAGTATTTATATCTATTATCATAAACACTTTAAGAAAGATTTTTGATAAAGTGATTGACTTTAGCTTTTTTAGAAAATCGAATCTTCGAGAAATGGCTAAGCCTTGGTTGGCTCTTCTTTTTTCTCTCGGAATGGTTTTCTTTCTTGGTGCATTAGGTTACCGGATTACTGAAGGATGGGATTGGGGTGATTGCTTTTGGATGGTATTAATTACGATTACGACTATCGGATTTGGAGAAGTTGAACCACTCAGTCAATTAGGGCGAGTGATCACTTTTCTTATTATTGCTGGGGGCATAATAGTCATTCAACTTTCACTTCAAAGATTCTTATCTTTATCAGAGTCTGGTTATTTTAGACGGATGAGTGAGGTAAGATATAGAAGATTATTAACCCGTATGAAAAATCATGTAATAATCTGTGGATTTGGCCGTGTAGGTAGAGAAATTGCAGAACAATTACATTTAAAAAATATCCCAATTCTTATTATTGAAATAGATCCACTTATTATAGCTAAAGCTAAATCAAGAGGCTTTAAAGTCCTAGATGCGGATGCAACTTTGGATGAAACTCTTCTTATGGCAGGCATCCAAACTTGTAGAAGCCTTGTGGTAACATTGCCCAGCGATGCAGCAAATCTTTATGTTGTATTAAGCGCAAAAGGAATTTCTAATCAATGTAAGTTGATTGCTCGATCTGCAACTGAAGAAGCCTCCAATAAACTAAAGTTAGCTGGTGCAAGTGTTGTTATTAGTCCATATGTTGCAGCTGGAAGAACCATGGCTGAAGCTGCTATTTAAACTATAAATTATTAAATCTAAAGTTAAAATATTTTATATTTTTTGTCACTTAGCTTTTGGCAACATTACAATAATGTTGGGTAATTTTGCCATTTGGCTTCATTTCCATGAATCTTGGATTTTCAGTGATTAAACCTTTTGATTTGTTTTTATAACTCCAGAGCCATTTTTTATCTGTAAAGGTAATTTCGCCTGATTGGAATGATATGGGCAACATCAGACTTAAGTTTTTCCATTCTAATACAACAAAAGATCCTGCATCAATTTTTTCCAAATCATTAACAAGAGAAAAGTCTCCATTTAAATTATTCCTTATTGTTGCTTTTAATGGTGATTTATCGCATATAAAGTCAGACGAAGGTGTGATACTAATTAAAAAGGAAAGAAATAAAGAAACAAAAGATGTCATTTACCATTGGGATCTAAGACAAAATATAAACTATATTTCGCTGCATCTTTGGGCTTTGCTATAAAATTCCTCATTATAGTTTTCGAAGATATTTGAGTTAGCCCCTAGTTTTTAGTTTCATTCCTAAGAGGAAAGTATTATCACTATCCTTGAATTTTTCCTTTTCATTATGGCAGCATTAGTTAGGTAGTTTTTTTAATTCATTGGCATCTATTGGTTTTGGTACTTGGTCTTGGGGGAATCAATTTTTGTGGAATTATTCCTCTAAGGAAGATGATGAGCTTTTAGAAACGACATTTCATGAGGCGATTAGTAGAGGCTTGGATTTTATTGATACTGCTGATTCTTATGGTACTGGCCTCTTAAATGGCCGGAGTGAGGAGCTGTTGGGTGGGTTTTTAAAAAAATTAACTCCCTCTGAATATTCTAAAGTCTGCGTTGCCACTAAATTAGCCCCCTATCCTTGGAGACTTGGGCGGAATGGTTTTAAATCAGCTTTTCAAGCTAGTAAAGTTAGATTACAAGGCAAGATTGATAGAGTTCAGTTACATTGGAGTACCGCTAGATATGCCCCATGGCAAGAAGTTGTTTTAATGGATGGTCTTGGTGACCTTGTTGAGAATGGTTTAATCCCTGAGATAGGTATATCTAATATGGGACCAAGTAGATTAAATTGGTTCTATTATTATTTTAAAGAACGAGGAATTCCACTAAGAAGTATTCAAATACAGTTCTCATTACTAGCTCCTAATTATAAGAAATTCATCGAGATTCGAACATTATGTAAAAAGCTTGATATTCAACTTTTAGCTTATAGCCCATTAGCTTTAGGCTTCTTATCAGTACCATCTGAGAGTAAGTCCCTTATGCGTTCAAAGAAAATTTCTTTTTTGCGTAATAGACTTGCTAGTAAGATATTACCAGCGAGCTTTAAATTAAGAAAAGAATTAGAATTAATAGCATCTAGACGTAAGGTATCTCAAACCCAAGTTGCACTTAATTGGTGTAGATCTTACGGTGCTATACCAATAGTAGGTTTACGAGATCCTGATCATGCTAAAGATGCTGGCCAAGCTCAAAGATGGGAATTAACTAAAAAAGAAAGAAATAGATTGGATGAATTAAGTCAAGCTTGTACAGTAAAAATGCCTAATAATCCATTTCAAAGTGATTGATATATCTTTAATTTATATTAAATTCAAAAAGGATGCTTTTTATTTGCAAGCACATAAACTACTTGATCTTTCCAAAATGGTTGCCAATAGGAATCATTAATTTCGAACCCATTGTCAGAAATTATTTTTAATAAATTTGTATAAGTTGGGTGCCACGTATGATGGTCTTTATATTTATCAAAGCCTAAAGAGCCAAGGGTATCTGTGATTAAATCTTTAGTTGCTTGTTTTAATGTTTTCCTGCCAGTCTTACCTCCTTCAACACTAATACCCACTAAAAGTTTTCCATTGGGTTTTAATACTCTTGATGCTTCTTTCAACGCTAGGTCTGGGACTTGAACATGGTCAAGCATTGATCTCATATGAACCCAATCAAAACTTTCAGCTTGAAAGGGAATAAATTCTGCAAGAGCAGCTATAAAATTCAGTTTTTCTGACAGACATTTATAGGCCTTGATTTTAGATTGAGGAATTTGATCTAATGCTTCTATATAAGGGTCAATAGATACAAAACGAGTGTTTTTAGGAAGAAATTCTCTTACGGTGCCTGTTAAGCCTCCTACATCAAGAACTGAGCCTTCCATTTTAAAATAATCATAGGTTGGCTTGTCATAGCCGATCTCTTTTTGGTAGGAATTAATTTTTTCATTGTATCCCTTTCCTTCTGAAGCATAAATTTCAAAGTCATCTTGACCACTCTCCCAATTTTTAAAGCCCAAACTGTTTTTTAGGTATACCCTGGCGTCAATTATTCCGTTTGCTTTTTTGAAATTTTCTGGATTAGATTTTAGTTTTGTGATGGGGTCGGCCAGTATACTTATAACCCATTCATCTAATTTTAAGAGTGAATTCATTGAATTGATTATTATTCTAAGTTTAGGTTCATTTTATAATAATAAACTATATCATATAGGATCTGCTAATTCCGTTCAATGTATATTTAAAGAAATAATTTCTATGATAAATTATTTTTGTATAAATTGCCAATATTTTAAGTTGAAAAGTTTACAGCAATTTGAGTGAGAAGCCTTTATTATAAAACTAGATAACTAGTACAATTTTTGTTTTATCTTTTATATGAGAACTATAGAAAAAATATTACTGATCCATTTAAGATTCTTAAATTATAGAATCATCAAAAGAAATATATACTTCTTTTTTAGCAAGTTTAATTTTGAATTCAATACTTTATCTCTTATGGACTTTCCTAACTAATTCTTTTTGTTTTATTAATTAATAAGTTTATTTATATACAGCTCTTCCGATAAATTCGCGTAATGCTTTCGAACTTAAATCTAGATTTTTGGAATTTGGAATCCATTTATATGGGTTATACCATCTAGAAAATATTGATTTTTGTTGGCTTTTGAAATCAACAGGAAATGCGATAACTTGAAACCCTTTTTCTTTAAATATAATTGTAGCTCTTTTCATATGAAAGGCACTTGTTACAAGTAAGATCTTTGGCTTGGAGATATTTGCAAATATTTGTTTAACTTCATTTGCTTCTTCCATAGTATTACTTACCATAGAAGTAAGTAAGATTGCATTTTTTGGTATCCCTAGCATTAATGCTTGGTCTCGATATATTTCTCCTTCAGGGGCTAATCCTTTATTAAATGGACTGACCCCTCTTGTAAATATTATTTTTGCTGATTTTCTTGCTTTAAAAAGTTTTATTCCTGCTATAAATCTATCAGGATCATTCCACTCTATCATATCCGAATTATCTTTTATTTTATAAACGTTGCCACCACTTAATACCACTATTGCATCAGCATAAGATAGCGTATTTGGATGTAATTTTTCGTAAGGAAATTCAATTACATTCCATAAGAACTTAGCAGTTGGTTCGATACTAAAAACCCATAATATAAGAAGTGCTATTTTTAATAAATAGAAATAACGTTTTTTTAATCCTATTAATATCATTAAGCAACATAGGCCTAGAGGAAGAACTAATAAGGGTATAATTTTAGCGAGAATGTACATTTCGAAAACAACCAATATCGTTGAAAAAAATTTTCATTTCTTATAAGTTACTCTCGCAAAAAAACTCTTTATGAGCAAACAAACAAATATTAAGGTTAGTTTTGGTTTCTATCAAAGGATAAATAAAGTTTGGTCAATTTAGGACTTTTCACAGAAAATGTATTTTGAATGGAGAATTTTTTTGACAGAACTAGAGTTTGCTCAGCGACTTCAAGAGCTAAAACTGCTTGGATGGTCTGAAGATGGCATAAGAAAGTTTTATTCTGATGAGCTGAATAGGAACCAGTTCTGGATTCATCTTAAAGAAATAAAACTGCCTGAATGGCCTAATGATGATTGGTTTCGAAAGTTTTATGAAGTCCATTTGACTAGTAATGAATTTTTCAATCATCTTTTGTCAAAACCTGAGTTTGCTATGGGCATTCTTATAGGATGTTTCTTTGTAGTTTTGATATTTTTGACGACTTTAAAAAATGTGGTTGAGTCCAAAGGGTCCAATGCTGATAATACTAGTATTGCTAAAACATTGGATTCTAATCTTTCAGAGCAAGAAATTAATGAAGTAAGAGACTTAAATGACTTAATGGCGAAAGAAGTGAGTTTTGAAGCCACGGCAGATAAGCATAATCAAAATTTATTAATTCATGAGAAAGAGCATAATACCGTATCTAGTAGTAAAATTTTAGCTAAATCCAAGATACAATCCGTTGACTTATTAAGAAGTCAACACCTTGGTAAAATAAAAACATACATTGATAATGTAGTAAATTTGATGGAAGCTTTAATAGATACAAAAGATAAAGATAGAATATTAAAATATTTTAAGGGTGTGTTTAAAGAAACCTCGGTTGATACAGATAAAACTTTTATTCATATCATATTACTTGCCATGATCTTATTTGACTCATTTTCTTCATTAATAAAAATGTTATATACGGAGCGAACCTTGATGCAAATACCTTTGAGATTCTTATCTAAAGAAACTTTTTTAGATAGATCTTCTAACATTAGAAGTAAATTATTAGTAAAAAAATAATTGAATATAATAACAATAAGCTATTTCATAATTAATACCAGTAATGTTCTTATACTACACTGAGAGTATTAATTTTCTTTAAACTATTACTTTATACCATGTTTAACTATTATTTATAGAAACTAGAATTTTGATGGAATCCTCTGACCTTATGATAAGCAGGCCTATTACACCTATTGCGGATTTCGAGAAAGCGCTTGATTCTTCCAGCCTAAAGTCTTCTGACTTAGAGTTAATTGAATATATTAGATATACAGGAGTTTTTTCTCAGCCTAAGATAATTCAGGATCTTAGGATTGCTTCAAAGCCCCCAGTGTTGTCCATTTTATGTGAAATTTGCAGAAAAGTCGGTCATTTTATGCCTGAGCACTTTGCAGAAGTACGAAATTGGTCTAAGTCAATAAATGAATATGGTGTTCAGTGGGATGGTGATTTGGTTTGTAGTGCTACAAGGAATATAGATGGAACAATCCTTAGTCCTTCAGAAGGGACATCATTATATGACATATTAGCAGTTCATAAAGAACTTTTCACAGGTCTAGGCTAAGTCTCGCATGGGTTATTTGTTAAGGATTTAATACTAAAAAATATTTTCCAAAAGATAAATACAATGAAGAGGTTATGTGACCAAGGCTGAGTTTTATTTATCTTGGGATAAATAAAACTCAGCCACACTATTGAGCATTTCAATCACTACTTCATTAGAACATTTTGTTTTTTCTTGTAAAGCCATGCATGCTTCTTTGACAGATACAAAGCAGTCTTCACAAATTTCACTGAGTTGCTCTTCTGAAAGGACGTTTTGGGCCATGAGTATTTTTGTTCTTCTGTGTATCCTAACCCAAAAATATGAAATAGTTATATTCTTACAATCATTCATTGTAGGGTAGATATTAGTATGGGTTTATTTACTAAGTTTGTAGTTATTTTTATAGCTTGTTTGCTTTTTTCGCTACCAGGGAAATTAGAAGCTTTTGGATCTTCATCAAATTTGGAGGATATTCTTTGTAGAAAAAATGAATGGCCTGCTTGGTTTTTGCCAGGCCCATATGATGGATCTTTCATGAGTGACTTATTCTATCCAATTTGGTTAAAGGGTTTGTGGGAAGTAGAAAGTAAGGATGTTGATTCCTCAGAAATCATTAATTATCCAGTTAGGTTTATTGAAAACCAGGATAATAAAATTATTGCTGATCGTTTATTTAATACTAGTTCAATCGGAAAAAAAATTTTTGGAGAACAGTTTTTATCAGTAAAAAATGACCCAAATAGTGCAAATAGGCAATTAGCTTTATTTAAAAATAATGTCTATATTGAAACCAAGGTTATAGCCAGACTTCAACATGAGATAAATGACAATTCATTGATTACAGATGAATTGGCTCTTCAGATTATCCATGGAATAGATGTTTCTAGAATTACACAAGTAGAAACTATGACTCTTTTTAATCATTGTCCTAACTCTCCTTTTCTAATCTCTGATATGGTTAATATTGATGAAGTTTGTGCAGAACAGTGGCAAGCTGTTTATAAAGGACCAGGAGAATCTATTCATCAAGTACCAATTAAAGTGAATCATTTTTCTTTATATTTAAAATCTTTGGAGAATTAGTAGTTTGATCCTTTTTATCATATTCTAATTTTAAAATTAATATTGTTAGATTTAATATCAATGTAATTATATTAGCTATTAATACTGGTAATGAGTTTATTCTTAGTGCATAGATTATCCAGAATATTAGGCCAACTATAAATACAAATAGCATTGTTATTGAAACATCAAAAGCTGATTTTGTCCTTAATATTTTGATTAATTGTGGTAGGAATGCAAATGTTGTTAAACTGGCTGCTATATAGCCATAACCCTCTTTGATCATCTGCTGGTTATCATTGGTATATCTTAATTTACTATAAATTAAATTGTTTTTATAATTAAATCTTATTATAGTAATTATTTAGTTAAAATAAGTATAATAGTTATTCTATCCAATGCCTATAAGAATTCTGACAGGACTTCAACGATCTAAAGATGACAAAGCAGACGATGCTTTTTTTTATTCTCAACCAAGATTTGTTCATCATTTAGATAATCATTTTCGTCAGAGATTGACACAAGTTTATAGAGAACTTATTCCATCTAAATCAGTCATTCTAGACTTGATGAGTAGTTGGGTTAGTCATCTTCCTGAAGAGGTTGAATACCAACGTGTTATAGGTCATGGTATGAATTTACTTGAATTACAAAAGAACAATAGACTTGACTCTTTCTGGATTCAGAATCTCAATGTTAATACAAAATTGCCTTTAGATAGTGAATCTATAGATGTTTGTTTGATGGTTGCTGCGTGGCAATATCTAGAATACCCTGAAGATCTTGCCTTTGAATTAATGAAGGTTATTCGTTCAGGTGGTAAATTAATTGTTTCTTTTTCTAATCGTGCTTTTTGGAGTAAAGCTCCATTGATTTGGAAAAATAGTACAGACAACCAGAGGATTCAATATATTTCTTCAGTTTTAACAGCTCAAGGATGGACTGATATCCAAACCATTGTTTACAATGATTATAAAGAAGGGGGTTTTAATTTTTTTTCATCAAATAAAGATCCTTTTTTTGCTGTTATTGCTACTAAAGCTTAATTGTAAGCATTTTTATCTATTCATTATGGGCAATATCCCCGATATTGAGAAAATTTTAGTTTTGGAGACAAGGGCTAGAAAATTTGGTAGTGGTATTTATCTAGATGATCTTTTAGGTAAATGGAAACTAAAACAAGTCTTTACTAAGAAAAAGCCTTCAATTGATATATTTTCTAGTGCTATACTAAATTTTTTAAATGCAGTTTTAGAGATTAAAAAAATAAATGTTGAGAATGATGATTTGTCGATTCAAATTAAAAATTCAATTAAGTTATCCTTACTTAAAATTGAATTTCAAGGCTTGGCTCAGATAGTTGGTAAACAGCCTAGACTTGTTTTTTATTTTGATCAGTTCTCTATTTATTTTTTGACTAAATTATTATTCAATAAAAAACTTTTAGAAATTGATTATAGCAAAAGACCATTCTTTGCACTTATTGCAGTTAGTGATTCAAAGGATTGGTTGTCTGCAAGAGGTAAGGGTGGAGGATTGGCTCTTTGGCTGAAGTGAATAATTGCTTCTAAAATATTGTTATTACTGAGATTTCTTTTATCGAAAAGAGTTTTGCATTATATAAAAAGTATGAAAAACAATTAGTATTTAACTTGAGAGAAAACTGGGAAATCAAATCTAGTCCGACCATTAAGTTCAACTATTTCTATTACTACTGCGACTCCCATAATGTTTTTATTTTTTGATTGGACGATTTTGCATACGCTCTCTATTGACCCTCCTGTGGCAAGTACATCATCAAGAATTACAAAATCATTAAAAGGCTCAAGGGAATCTGATTTTATAGATAGTTCATTTTTACCATATTCAAGATTATATTCAGCTTTTAGGATGTTACCTGGTAACTTATTAGGCTTTCTTGCAAGAATAAGAGGCTTTTTTGCTTTTAATGCTATGCATGAACCAAATATGAATCCACGAGCATCTATTGCAATGACTGCATCAGAGTCTTGAATAATTTGTAAATTGGCCATTTCAGATATAAGCTCACTAAGCACAGAATTTTCAATTAGTAGAGGTGTTATATCTACAAAGTTGACTCCTTGTTGTGGGAAATCTGTGTAAGTTTTTAATACTCTTTTGAGTCTTTTAGTTAAAAGCATTTATAGATTTGATTTAGTCAATTTTATTGCAAGATTTGCTTGGCAAAATCCTTTGTCGGAATATATAAACACTTAATTAACTAATTATAAAGTAAATATAAATTTTTTTTGTTTACTTGGGGCTAGTAATTATTACTTAGGTACTTTATATCTTTTAACTAAGCATGCAATTTGCTATAAAAATGTGCTAGAAATGTATTCCCTGCAATGTTAATCAAGGATGTCAGTTAAAAATGAATCTTACGCTTACTTTGAGGAAAATGATTCCTTAGACTCTTACTTTGAATGTATTACCTCTTGCAGCATAGGAAATGATGGAGTTGAGTGTGTTTCACGTTGTATTGATCAGCATCTTAAAAATGAGATTGAATAATCTTTTAAGGTGGCGAATTAATTGCAATATTTTTGGCGCGTAGAACTAATCTCAGCTTTATATTAGGCATCTAGGTATCAGATTTTGTTTATTCACTATCCTTTGTTTTTCTTTTTAAGAAGTTTGCTATAAGCGCATATGTTGCTCCAAAGGCCCAGGACCCAGCCAAAAGTGCTAAAACGACTAGAGCTATCGATAGTGCTGAGACGCCCGCATCGTTAGGACCATAGTGGATAGCAGGGTCGAATGATTCCATTACTAATTAAGACAGGTTGAGAGAAGTTGAATTGCGAATGCAATCTTTCGATTGCTAGATTGTGGAAAAACAAATTTCTGTAATAATTTTAATATACATCTGAAATTTTCTTTGATGAATCATTAATCTCTTTAGATTGAATCAAATCTCTTAAATACCTTTTTCTTTGACCACTACCCTCAATTTCGACTATCCAATTGTTTAATATTTTGCCCCCATCTTTTTTAGAGTTACTTTCTTTAAATGCATGATCTGAATCGATTCCTTCTTGGGGAGTCATGATTTTTCTAGTTGACTTTCGTTAGCTTTCATTCTTTGAAGCTTTTAGAGCTTGTAAAGCCATATGAATGTGAGCTTCCATAGCTCCTAAAGCTAAAAGAGATTTTGAAGACTTTTTTTCAAACAGTTGGTCTTTCTTTTTCAAGTTCTCGATGAGCTCTTTGCTTAAAAATTCCCAATCCTCAAACAATTTTTCAAGCTCTTGCTCTTCTTTAGAAAAGTCAGCAGAAATTTCCTGTAATTGTGTGTGAATGTCTTTTTGAGCCCCAATCATTAATGAGGAAAGCTTTTTGTGGCTGATTGATTCTGGTACAAGAGGAAAATCAGTCATGGTTTCTATTTCTTCATACTTTAATAAGATATAGCTTTTTATATCTTTTTCCAATACTCGATTGGTGGGATCACCGCACAAGAAAATATTTAGCTTGCTTATTAGAGTTCATTTTATTGAAAAAAATATATCTAGAGCTAAGTTTTATTTATTATGGAGTGACCAGATTATATCTTTAAAATGATTCCCCCTTTCTTCAAAATTATTATATTGATCGAAGCTTGCACAGGCAGGAGAAAATAAAAGACTTTTAGAATTTGTGGAAGCTAAAGCTTTGATTGAAATTTCAACAGCTTGTTCAAGCGATCTTCTGCAATAAATAGTTCCTTTATATTTTGATTGTTTGATTTTTGTTGATAATTCTTTAGCACATTCGCCGAATAGTACTACGACAGAAGTGCTCTTATTTATTTCTTCAATCCATTTTTTAGGATCTCCTTCCTTCAATTTACCACCAGCTATTAACACTATCGGTTTTTCAATCGCTTGAAGACCTATCTCAGATGAATCAAAGTTAGTTGCTTTACTATCATTATAAATTTGTGCACCATGTATTTGCCCTAAGTCTTCAATTCTATGAGGTATAGAATTAAAACTTTTTAATGCATTTTTGATTACCAATGGTGTTAAGCCTATCCTTCTAGATGCAGCAACTACAAGCAATAAATTTTGCAAGTTATGGTTGCCAGGTAGTTTGAGTACAGTCGCACTAAATAGTTCTGTATTTTGCTCACATATATAGCCTCTTTCATTTATCCAAAAATCAATATTATGTTCACGATAAGAGAGACTATTAGTACTGGTCCAGATACCTGGACTAAGTATTCTTCGGGATTTAAACAGATAATTGTCATCACCATTATAAATCCTTAACTCTGCATTATCTAGTAGTTTCTTTTTTATTAGAAAATAAGTTTCTAATGATTTATGGCGCTCTAAGTGGTCTGGAGTGAATGTAGTCCATATTCCAATTTTAGGGGAAATACTTTGTGAAGATTCAAGTTGGTAGCTACTTAATTCCACTACTAGCCAGTCAGGTGGCTCAAGATTTTTTTTGTAATTAATATTATGAGCAATTTCGCTTACTGAAGTCCCTATATTTCCTCCCATTGGAGCCTTTAATGGTGTCGACTGAAGGACATGATTAAGCATCCTAGTAACAGTTGTTTTTCCATTTGTACCAGTAATACCAATCCATGGGATATTTTTGAGGCTTTGCCAAGCAATTTCCACCTCTCCTTTAATAGGGATGCCAAGCGTTTTCAGCTTTTGCAGAGTGGGATGATCTAATGGAATACCAGGGCTAATTACGATCAAATTAAGCTTGTCCAACCAAGGTTCAAAACTTTCAATTTCTAAAGGAGTTCCAAGTTTTACTTGTATTCCTAGCGCAATTAATTCTTGAGCCCTTTTAAGGAAATTAGCATTCTTATTTTGTTCAAAAAGTACAACTTCGCAGCCCTGAGAAAGAAGTAGTTTTGCTACTCCATTCCCTGAGGCTCCTAGACCTATGACTATTGAGAATGGTTTGTTTTTGGCGTTGTTCAAGATTAGTGGGCGATACTGGAATCGAACCAGTGACTCCTACCGTGTCAAGGTAGTGCTCTACCTCTGAGCTAATCGCCCATTAGAGATCCATAATAAATGTATTTTTGAAAAATAAAAATGACAGGATGTTTTTAAAAAGATTTTATTCTCGTATCAATTCTATTCTCCAACGTTCTTTCTTGGTCTTGCTTATTTTTAGAACTCTTAATATTCCACGATTTTCAAGCTGAATGGAATCTCCTTCCTTGATCTGATGACTTGGTTGAATCATTGGTTCCCAGTTCTTTTTGACCTTACCATCTTTAATTTTTTTATTTACTTTTGCTCTTGAGAGGCCAAAGCCCGCTGAGGCAATAGCATCTAGCCTTGTTGATGCTTCTGTTGTCGAAATTTTTTTTGGATATGCTCTTTGTGGAAATCTCAAATCCTTTAATTCTGATATTTTAAATCGGATTTTTATGTCTCTAATGTAGGTTGTATGCTGATCTAAACGATTTGCTACCTCAGGTGTGCAAACCAACTCTGCACCGCGATCACCTGTCAACCAAATATCACCTAATTCCTCTATTAAAATGCCTTCAGCAATGATTTTTGTAATAAAGTCATTGATTGATGCCTTATCAAATAAAAAATTCCCTTCAATTTTTATACCTAATAAGGGCGAAGAAATTTGATGTAGTTGATCAATATTTTCAAAACTTCGTTGAAAATAAAATCTCTTTAATTCTGCTCGGGGATATCCCCCATCAGTAAATACATAAAGATCTTGGTAGGTTCCTAAAATTGGAAGTGCTTTTTCTGCTACTTGAGGAGATATAAAATTTGTCCACTTTGATTCCCATGTGTTTATAATCAACTCTGCTTGGTTAATTAGATTTTTATATTGCTCTTCATAATCCAATGGTTTCATATTGCTTTTTTTAGAACTTCTCAAAGTTCGCTAAATCTGACTATTTCTGTTGGCTTGCTTTGGTTGATTTGAATCCAAGGAGGCTCTGCTTCAAAACTTGTTTCCAATAATAAAAGCCACTTACCTTTCTCATTAAGTTTTTTAAGTTTTTCAATATCTTTTTTGTAAGGGTTTACACTTCTTGAAGCGAAGAAACTTCCAAGGAAACCAGATATTAATCCTAAGATACCTCCTAAGATTAAATCTCCCAGTGCGCCAAGTCTAAACAAGCTAAATGTATTTAAATTAGTCATTCCTTCGAACGTTATACCTGCAATAAATCCAAAAGGCATTAGCCACATAGCCATACTTCGTTGGCGTTTTTGTTGAGATATTTGAGGATTAAGAATTTCGACATCACGCATTTTGGTTGCTTTAAGTTGATTCAGCATGCTGGGTGACTCATCATTTTTACCTTTGGTTTCCACCTGCCCAAAGATTTTTGAAGAGGTTGGTTCTATTAATGCGATTTGGGTAATTGCGGCTTTTGCTTCAGCAAGTGATGCAATTAGGAGTTGTGCTGACTGATTGTCTTTAAAGACGATTATGCAAATGGCCAATGTTGGTTGCCTCAATTGTGTAAATTCTGACCCTTCGAGACAGAAATCTGTTTAAAAACGTTTTGATCATTAAAGTTTAGGAAACATTAGGTGCGAATTAATTAAATGACAAAAGTCCTAGTTTCTGATCCTATTGATCAGTCTGGTGTGGATATTCTTAGTCAGGTTGCTCAAGTTGACCAAAAAGTAGGGTTAAGCAATGAGGAGTTGATAAGCATTATTGGTAATTATGAAGCATTGATGATCAGATCTGGAACACAAGTAACTGCAGATGTTATATCTGCTGCAAATCGTCTTAGAATAATTGGTAGGGCGGGAGTAGGTGTAGATAATGTAGATGTGCCGGAGGCGACAAAAAGGGGAGTTCTTGTTGTGAACTCACCAGGGGGCAATACTATTGCTGCTGCAGAGCATGCACTAGCTATGTTGTTGTCGTTATCACGAAATATTCCTCAAGCCCATGCAAGTACAATCTCGGGAGGTTGGGAAAGAAAGAAATTCGTAGGCAATGAACTTTTTCAAAAGATCTTAGGAGTAGTGGGATTGGGAAAAATTGGATCTCACGTTGCAAAAGTTGCAAATGCTATGGGCATGAATGTAATTGCTTATGACCCTTTTGTTTCTTCTGAAAGAGCCCAGCAAATGAAGGTTCATTTGACTACGATTGAAGACCTTTTTCGTCAGGCTGACTATATTTCTTTGCACCTCCCTAGAACGCAAGATACTGAAAATCTAGTTAATGCAGAATTACTTGCTTCAATGAAGTCTTCAGCTCGTTTAGTAAATTGTGCTAGAGGAGGAATTATTGAAGAAGATGCTCTAGCAGAAGCTTTAACAAAAGGAGTTATTCAAGGAGCTGCATTAGATGTCTTTGCTAGTGAACCTTTGAGTAGTTCATCTGCTTTGTTGCAAGTGAAGAGCGGTTTGATTCTCACTCCTCACCTTGGTGCTTCTACAAAAGAAGCTCAGAAGAATGTAGCGCTAGATGTAGCTGAGCAAATAAGAGATGTTTTGTTAGGTCTGCCGGCTCGAAGTGCTGTAAATATTCCTGGATTAAGTGCTGAAATAATGGATAGCCTCAAGCCGCATCTTCAGTTGGCGGAAACTCTGGGTTTATTATGTGATCAAATTCTTGGCGGCAAAATACAGAAAATTGAAGTTAGATTAAGAGGAGAATTTGCCAATCATCCCTCTCAGCCGCTCGTTGTTGCTACCCTCAAGGGGCTTTTGTCTAGTGCATTAGGTAATAGTATTAATTATGTTAATGCCTCCTTGGAGGCAAAGGCTAGGGGAATAAATGTAATTGAATTAAAGGATGATCCTCTTAAGGAGTTTGCAGAAGGGTCTCTGCATCTCACATCTTATGGCGATAATGGAAGTATCAGTATTACTGGGACTGTTTTTGCAGATGGAGATTTGAGGATTACAAGTATTGATGAATTCCCTGTAAATGTATCTCCAAGCAGGCATATGCTTTTTACCAGACATAGAGATATGCCTGGCATAATTGGCAAGTTGGGTTCATTATTAGGGGAGCACAATGTCAACATTGCTTCTATGCAAGTTGGCCGTAGGATTGTTCGAGGAGAAGCTGTAATGGTTTTAAGTATTGATGATCCAATCCCCGACGCACTTTTGGTTTCAATACTTCAAGTTCAAGGCATTAATAAAGCTCATCCAGTTACTTTGTGAAATTGAATCAAGCAGACTTGTGGTGGAAACTAGAATGGTCAATTAATTCTGTCCTGGAAGAATCAATCATTTGGCGTTTAGAGAGCCTAGGCATTTTTCGATTCGCATTTATTTCCGCTCAAGATGATCAACTTAATTCAACTCTTAATGCTTGGTTGCCAGTTATTGAATGGAATCAAGTTGATCGAGATGTATTAGTTCAGTCTCTTATTGCTTTGACTGAGGTATTTTACCTATTTCCTGAGGCTCCCATTTGGGAAAAAGTAAAATCTGAAGATTGGAGTAAAACTTGGAAAAAATTTTGGAAACCTGATCCCGTTGGCGACAAGCTTTTGATTCTTCCTGAATGGCTAGATGTCCCTAAAGAGTTTGTTGGTAGAAAAATACTTAGGATTGACCCTGGGAGCGCTTTTGGAACAGGGAGTCATCCGTCTACTCGTTTGTGCTTGGAGGTACTTCAGCAAATTTCTTTGCGTGATTGTATGGTTGCTGATATTGGATGTGGAAGTGGAATCTTGGGGTTAAGTTCACTTTTGTTTGGTGCTAGGAAAGTGTTTGCTGTGGATATTGATCATTTATCTGTTTTAGCTTCAAGGCAAAATGCATCGCTTAACAATTTAGATCAAGGAGATTTAGTTGTTTCCTTAGGGTCGCATGAAGTCTTAGAAAGAGATTTAGATGGGGAAATGGTTGACGTGGTTTTTTGCAATATTCTTGCGCCTGTAATTAAGCTTTTGATCCCAGAGTTCTCAACTTTTTTATCTTCAAAAGGGGATATTTTTCTCAGTGGTTTATTGGTTTCGCAAGTCGATGAAATTAATTTGTTTTTAAATGAGCACGGATGGGAACCTATAAAAATAAATGATCATGAGAAATGGGCGTTAATTCACGCAAAGGGAAAGCCATCAGCTATTCATTGATTAGTATTATTTATATATCGACCTCTCTTTGATTGTTTTTATGAGTTTTTTCTTATCGATGAGTATTTTTTTGCGCTGAAATGGTGTAAAAAGGTTTCGTTAAAGGTAAAATTTTTTACCTCCCTTTTTAACTCAGTTCCTTTTTTAATATCACATGGCTTCCTACAAGGTCACTCTCGTTAGCGAAAGCGAGGGTCTTAATCAGACAATAGAAGTACCTGATGATCAGTACATTCTTGATGCAGCTGAAGAACAGGGTATTGATCTTCCCTACTCATGTAGGGCTGGTGCTTGTTCAACCTGTGCTGGGAAAATCACTTCAGGAAGTGTTGATCAGTCAGATCAAAGCTTCTTAGATGATGATCAACTTGAAGCCGGTTTTGTTTTAACTTGTGTTGCTTACCCCACTTCAGACGTAACTATCACTACTCATGCTGAGGAAGAACTTTACTAATTTAAGTTTTTCGCTTTAAGTTTATTTAGGTTCCTCTTGCAAATAGGAAGCTAATCCGCCACCCTAAATGGGTGGCTTTTTTGTCATTATTTTTTGATTTTTGGGTGTTTGTATTTTGAATGCCAACAATATTGTCTCAATGATGGAACATGGAAGCGTCCATTGCAGCGAGGGCGGTCACTTTAGCTTTCGAATAGTAGGTCCATGTTGCAGACTCTATGATCGTGAAGAGCTGCCATGGCCTTGCTCTCGCTTGGCTTGGAGAAGTAAAGAGCCTAGTTGGAGGAGAATAGGATGCCGATTTGTTCCAGATATGGCTGCTAGAAAGTGTCCATCTTATTCTGTGGAGATTATTCAGCCTGGATCAAAGCCTATTCCAACAGTATTGACTTTGTTCTCTAGAAGATTTGCACCTTTAATGCAGGAATGGTGGTATAGCAGACATCCTAGCTCTAGAAGTAAATTTAACTTGAGCCCCCCAGAATTGATTCCAGGATCAATTTAGAAGTCTTAAGAAATGCTTTTTCTTGTTTCTAAAAATAAATAGAGATGAAGATATTTGGCTTCATTAGCATTTAAGGTTTTCTACCTGGACTTTTGCTGAGATACTTTTTAAACATTCTGAATTTTTGAATGAATTTCGATTATCACGCAGTTGCATCAATTTTGCATGCAGCAATACCTTTAGCTGCTGGAGCCGCTGGGGTTGGATATTACATTATGCGCTCCAAAGGAACTGGATTTGGAACAGCTCATTTGCTAGTTGGTGTTCCTATGTTTGCAATCGGTGGAGCTGCAGCAGTCTTTTATTACATAACTGCTCCATAACTCCAAAATTAATTATCAAAAAAAGCCCAAAGGAAGAAGGAAGTGCAATCCTTAGTCCTTTGGGCTTTTTGATTCCTTATTCTAAGAAAAGTTATTTGCTACCCACCTACTCCAGGGTTGAATTTGTTTTCTCCCTTAGAGGCAGGAACGTAGCTTTGATTTACATCGCTGCACTGAAGACTTTCAGCTGTAACGCCTGTAGCTCTCTCGCAAAGAGATTTAACTTGAGGAAGATCAAGTACAGCATTAGTAAAGTCTGTGCCATCAATGGTTGCACCATTGAAAACACTTTTTAATAGCTCAGCACCACTAAAATTCGCGTTTGTTAAATCAGCATTATCAAAGCGAGTGGCATAAGCAATTACATTTGAAAGGTTTGCACCAGTCAGATTTGCATTTTTTAGACTTGAAACGCTGAAATAAGAGCCACTTAGATCAGCCTCTCCCAAATCCTTTCCTGAAAGGTCATATTTGACGTATTCAGTGTTTTGTAGGCTTTGTCCGCGAAGACTTGTATCAAGGACATCCACAGAAGATGGATCACTTGGATATAGAGCACCTACGGAAATTGGACTGATGGTAAGGCCAAGTATTACTGGAATCAAGATCAGTAATCTTGAAAAAGAACGTTTCAAGGAGGAAATAAAAGAGGCCATTGAATACAACAGATACTTACGGAACAACCGCACGAGGCCATTCTTTCATGATCTGGCATTTCTTCGACTAGGTATCACGAACTGTTGCAGGGTTTTGTACATTAATTTTTAAAAAGTCTCGAGCTAAGAGGGTATTTGGAAAAATTTCTTGGGCTTCTTGTAATAGATCTTCTGCTGTTAATCGATTGCCAGGAGCATATCTAGGACTCAAATGAGTCAAAACTAATTTTTTTACAGATGCTTTTGCAGCTGTTTCTGCAGCCATAATCGATGTTGAGTGTTTTCTTTGATAGGCCATTCCCACGTCTTCATTAGCAAACGTTGCCTCATGTATTAATAAATCTGCGCCTTTTGAAAGCTTTATGGCGGATTCCGAATACATTGTGTCGGTGCAATATACAAAACTGGCACCAGATCGTTCTGGGCCACAAAAGTCATTCCCATCAAATATACGTCCGTCTTTTAATTGAACTTTTTTCCCATTTTGAAGTTCAGCGTAAATTGGGCCAGGTGGTATTTTTAAAGACCTAGCTTTTTCGATATCAAAACGACCTGGTTTAGGCTTTTGATCAACCCGATAGGCAAAGGAAGGAATTCTGTGGATAAGAGGAATACAAGTAACAATAAATTCTTCGTCCTCAAAAATAGGTAAGCCTTCCTCAGCGGCTTGTTCAACAGAATGTATGTTAATTGGATATGAAATACGACTGGAACTAGTGCGAAGAATACCTGCTAAATAATCTTCTAGAGGTTTGGGACCATAAAGATCTATACCACTTGTATTTCCTGCTAAACCTAGGCTGGCTAGAAGGCCCGGAAGACCAAAAACATGATCTCCATGCATATGTGTGATGAAGATTCTTCTGAGCTGAGAGGAGCGTAATTCGCTTTTAATGAATTGATGTTGTGTCCCCTCTCCGCAATCAAATAGCCATAATTGAGCCCTTTGGGGAAGGCGTAATGCTAGAGAGGATACATTCCTGCTTTTAGTTGGAATTCCTGAACTTGTCCCAAGAAAAGTGATTTGCACTTTGTTGTCACTCAGTATTTATAGGCCTGACATTTCAAAGTCTGACCATATTTTTGTGAAGTGTCTCCTAGAAAAATTAGATTTATTAGAAGATTCTAAGAAAGCTAAAACTATTGTATAGGTACAAATCTCTACTTTTACTTGCTCTTCCTTTGATCACTGTTCATACAATTGCTTTTGGAAGAGGTCAGAAAGAGCCTATTGTCCGTGTTTTAATTTCGTACCGCCAAGAAGTTTCTTTAAGGGCCGATAAGGAAATACCTTTAGTGGTACGAGGTATTGATTCAAGAAAAAAGAGCCTCTCTTCTCTAAAAATTAAGATTGAGAATGGAAGGGTGAGAGTAACAGAAAATAATAAGATTGGAAATACGTTTAGTGTTCCCACTAATAAAAAGATCCAAATCTCTTCGAGAGACACCAGAGGCATTTGGTTTAATAATAAAAGAAGATATAGGGGACTGCTGATTATTGATATTGTTGGGAATAATTTGAGAGTTATTAACCATTTGCCAGTAGAGAATTATTTAAAAAGTGTGGTTGGTAGCGAAATGCCAAAAACATTTTCTCTAGAGGCCCTTAAAGCACAGGCTGTAGCAGCTAGAACTTATTGTTTAAATCAGCTAAAGAAAAAAAAATATTATGATCTTAATGCTAGCGAATCAGATCAAGCTTATCTTGGTATTGAAGCTGAGACACCGAGAATTATTCAAGCTGTTAATTCAACGAGGTCCTTGGTAATTCTATATAAAGGAAGATTAATAGATGCTGTTTTTCATAGTAGCTCTGGAGGAAAAACAGAAGATAGTAAATGGGTTTGGAAAGAGAGAAGTTACCTTAAAAGTGTAAGAGATTTTGATCAAGCTAGTCCAAACTTTAATTGGCGAAAAAGTTTTAATTCTGAGCAATTAAAAATTATATTTCCTGAAACAGGTGGAGTAAACAAGATTGATGTTTTATCTAGAAGCACATCCGGTAGGGTTTTAAAGACTAAGCTTTATGGACCAATAGGTCATATTATTATTTCCGGCAAATCTTTTCGTAAGAGAATGGGGCTTAAAAGCACTTTGTTTGATTTCAAAATGTCTAGAATTAATGAACAGAAATCAACATCTAATAATTATATTTTGACTGATAATATAAGTATAAATTTATTATCCTCTATTGAGGATCCTATTAATCATTTTTTAAAGACAAATCCTCCTCCTTTGCCATTAATTCCTTCTAATAATTTTTTAATTATCCAAGGTTCTGGTGCTGGGCATGGAGTTGGCATGAGTCAATGGGGGGCAAATGCATTAGCTGAACGAGGAAGTAAGTTTAAATCGATTTTAAAATATTACTATAAGGGTGTAAATATTGGCCCATACAATGCTTCCGTTCATTGAATTATCCTATAGCATTGAAAACTATCTTTGGTTGAATTAGTAATTTAGATTCTTCTATTCCAACCCCATATAGGGTACCATTTCTTCCTATTATGAGGATTAAATTGGTTTCATTAACATTCTCTAAATCTGTTAAATTTGGATTCTTATATTGTTCATTGCTTACTATTATTTTTCTTCCAGTTTTCCAAAGTTCTTCTTCTTCTTCTTTCTTTAAGTATATTTTTGGTAGATGTTTTAGAGAATCAATGGGAGAATAAACCCTAGGCTTTACTATTTCTTCTGCACTAGAGTCAAATATCATTGGCATGCATTGCTCTTCGCTAAATCCAAGTGCTTTTATTCTCCGTAATTGAGACAAGGTCCCTCCACATTTTAATTTTTTCCCAATATCTCTTGCTAAAGACCTGATATAGGTCCCTGAAGAACAAAAAACTTTTAATTTTATTACTCCTTGAGAGTAATCCCAATGAAGTAATTCTAATTTATAAATAGTCACATTTTTTTTAGGAATGATAAAGGTTTCTCCTCTTCTTGCTTTTTTATATGCTCTTTCACCCTTAATATGAATACTGGAAAATTGAGGAGGGACTTGTTCTATTGAGCCTCTAAAATTATTTAAAACTTGTTCAATCTCAAATTTATTTAAATTTGGCCAGGGACTTCTGCTTATTACTTTGCCTTCTAAATCATCAGTATCGGTTTCTTGTCCAAGTTGTATTTTCCCTATATATTCTTTGGAACTTGGTAGTAATGATAAAAGCCTTGTCGCGTTACCAAGAGCAATTGGTAGTACTCCACTTACGGCCGGATCAAGAGTGCCTCCATGGCCGACTCTTTTGAGCTTAAATATCTTTCGAATTTGATTTACGCAATCATGAGATGTAACTCCTGTGGGTTTATCGATAACTAGAAAGCCAAAAGGGGTTTCCACAAAAAAGGACTGCTGTTTACCTTGAAATACTAATCAATTTACTTTGTTAAAAATAATGCTTTAGTTTGTTTTAGTCAGTTATTTTAAACTTTTAAACAATGGATAATTCATCACAAGTAATAGAGGAATTCCTCCAATCAGGTTTTGATTTGAAGAAGCATCTATGTAATTATCTTGACCTGTCATTAGAGCAAATTCAAAAAAATCTTGAAGTTGGTTTAAAAAATATGGCTGAGATGCATCCTGGATCGCTTAAGCCAGAGGATGTTTCTTCTTTTTATGAAAAAGAAGTTGGGACAGCTCATCTTTTAGATTTGGCATCATGGCATTTAGGGAGTTCGAACTATATTGCTGACACCATTCGTATGCAAATATTACATGCTCATGGGAAAGTGCTTGACTTCGGTGGAGGTATTGGGACTCACGCAATAGCTGCAGCGAAATTGTCGAAAGTGGATAATGTTTTTTTTGTTGATATTAATCCTCAGAATAGAGAATTTGTTTCAAATAGAATAAAGAGCTTAGGCTTACAGGAAAAGATTTCTGTGCACCGTGATTTGTCTTCTACAGGAGATGTGAAATTTGATACGTTGGTTTGTTTAGATGTTCTAGAACATTTACCAGATCCTTCAGCACAACTATTGGAATTCTTAGAAAGATTATCTAAAAAATCCATAGCATTAATGAATTGGTATTTTTATAAGGGTGACAATAATCAATATCCATTCCATTTTGATGATGAGATTCTTGTTCAAAACTTTTTTCTGACCCTTCAAGAGAATTTTCTTGAAGTTTTTCATCCTTTATTAATTACTGCACGAGCTTACAGACCTATTAGATGAGAAAACTTATTTCTAATTATATTTTTTCAGCTAAGAAATTAGTTACGGCTTGGATTTAGAAGTGGTTTCTATTTAGACGCTCACAGATACATTGATCCTTTTTCTATTCCTAAGATTTCTCTTTATGCTTTCAAATTTGACTACTCCATCAGTAAGAGCAAATAATGTATCGTCTTTTCCTTTCCCAACATTTATACCAGGTAAAACTGATGTCCCCCTTTGCCTTATGAGAATGGATCCAGCTGTTACAGTTTCCCCTCCATAAGCTTTAACACCAAGTCTTTTGGAGTTGGAATCTCTCCCATTGCGTGTTGATCCTGTACCTTTTTTATGTGCCATGGAATTGGTAGATCCAGTAAGTAGAAAAATCTAAGTTTCTGATCTATCTACTTTACTATCTTTCTTGACCTTTGTTGTAGTTTTTTTGGAGGGTTGGGATTCTTTTGTTGTTTCTGAGGATGGTGCTTTACTATTTTTTGAAATTGACTCCACTACAACTCTTGTTAGTTCTTGACGATGTCCGTTCTTTCTGCGAGTTTTCTTTTTGGGGCGCATTTTATAAACAATGATTTTTTTGCCTCTTCTATGAGATAGAATCTTAAGCTTTACATTGGCATTTTCAACGAAAGGTTTGCCGATTTTTAGACCATCACCATCATTAAGTAAAAGTACTTTCTCTAAAGAAATTGTTTCATTTATATTAGCGTGTATTCGATCCAAATCGTAATAACGGTTCTCTTCTAACCAAACTTGGGTTCCGGAGGCCTCAACTATTGCATAATTGCCAGAGTGGGAGTCCGAATTGTTTTTTTGAGGTGTTGTTTTACTTGTAGCCATTGTTCTTGGGGACATGTGCAGGCTCCTCGAGATCCCGGGTCAAAAATTGACTTGTGAATCAAGTGGATTAAGCCTGCAGCACAATCGAAAGACAAACTTACATATTGGACCTTCATAGGGAATTTCGTCAACACTAAGTTAATGAGGCCACTTTTTAAAATCTCTCAACTATCAAGGAAGGTTAACAATGGGTTCTAAAAAAACATATATACTCAAGCTTTATGTGGCGGGCAATACTCCAAACTCTATGAGAGCTTTAAAGACGCTGAGGGAAATTTTAGATTTAGAATTTAAAGGTATTTATGCTTTGAAAGTTATAGATGTACTAAAGAACCCACAACTTGCGGAGGAAGATAAAATTTTAGCGACGCCAACCCTTTCTAAAATACTTCCACCACCAGTCCGAAAAATAATTGGTGATCTTTCGGATAGAGAAAGAGTTTTAATTGGATTAGATTTATTATTTGATGAATTGTCTGGGCTTGAAAAGGAGGAATATTCGAATCACTTAAAGGCCCTAGAAGAAGATAATGAATCTAAAATTAAATGATAGAGCTTTTGCTTATATTGAAATTCTTCTCTAGATTTACACCACAACTTTAGTTTTATGCCTTCCTCCACTGATCAATCTCAGCCCAGAATGAGGGTTCAGAAATTGCCAACTGGCATTGAGGGTTTTGACGATGTTTGTCATGGAGGTTTGCCATCAGCAAGAAGTACATTAGTTAGTGGAACTTCAGGTACAGGTAAAACAGTTTTTTCTCTTCAGTATCTGCACCATGGGACATTTCACTTTGATGAACCCGGTATCTTTGTAACTTTTGAAGAGTCCCCTCTAGATATCATTCGAAATGCAGCAAGTTTTGGTTGGGACCTGCAGACTCTGATTGATCAAGATAAGTTATTTATTTTAGATGCATCACCTGATCCAGATGGTCAAGATGTGGCTGGTACTTTTGATTTGTCTGGATTAATTGAACGCATTAGTTATGCAATTAGAAAATATAAAGCTAAAAGAGTTGCAATAGATTCAATTACAGCTGTTTTTCAACAATATGATGCTATTTATGTTGTAAGAAAAGAAATATTTAGATTAATAGCTAGGTTAAAAGAAATAGGGGTTACTACTATTATTACAACTGAAAGAGTTGATGAATATGGGCCTATTGCACGTTATGGAGTTGAAGAATTTGTTTCTGATAATGTAGTTATTCTAAGAAATGTTCTTGAGTCTGAAAAAAGGAGACGAACTGTTGAAGTTTTGAAACTTCGCGGCACTACTCATATGAAAGGAGAATTTCCTTTTACGATGGGTGGTAATGGTATAAGTGTTTTCCCATTGGGGGCTATGAGATTGACTCAACGTTCATCAAATGTTCGGATCAGCTCAGGAGTACCTGATTTAGATGCAATGTGTGGCGGAGGTTATTTTCAAGACTCAATTATTCTTGCTACAGGGGCTACTGGTACTGGAAAAACCATGTTGGTGTCCAAATTTGTTGAAGATGCATATTCTCATAAGGAGAGGGCAATCCTTTTTGCTTATGAAGAATCAAGAGCACAGCTATTACGCAATGCTACTAGTTGGGGAATTGATTTTGAAAAGATGGAAAGTGACGGTCTGTTGAAAATAATTTGTGCTTATCCAGAGTCAACAGGATTAGAAGATCACCTTCAAATTATAAAAACAGAAATCAATGAATTTAAACCTTCAAGAATGGCAATAGACTCGCTTTCCGCTCTTGCTCGAGGAGTAAGTCTAAACGCTTTTCGACAATTTGTTATTGGCGTAACTGGTTATGCAAAACAAGAAGAGATAGCAGGTTTCTTTACTAACACAGCAGAAGAATTTATGGGAAGCCATTCAATAACAGATTCTCATATTTCAACTATTACTGATACAATTTTATTGCTACAATATGTTGAGATAAGAGGAGAGATGGCTCGTGCAGTTAATGTATTTAAAATGAGAGGTTCATGGCATGATAAGAGAATAAGAGAATTTATAATTACTCATGAAGGGCCTGAAATCAAAGATTCATTTACAAACTTCGAACAAATTTTTAGTGGAGCACCTCATCGCATAGCAAGCGATGAAAATATTCATGGTGTTTTTAAAGGGGTATAAATAAAACTTTTTTACTGCAGTTATATTTAATTGATTACTTCTTCTTCTAATTGCATTTTAAGGTAACGCTCTTTTCGTTGAGATTCTATAAATAATTCATCAGCATCTGTTTGAGCAAGAGGAAGGTCGAACCAGAATGATGTACCTATTTCGGGTGCACTAGCCATCAGTATCTTCCCACCATGTTTTTCAATAATTCCTTTGACAATGGAAAGACCTAAGCCAGTACCTGTTTCTATATGAATTGAATCTTCAACTCTATAAAAACGTTCAAAAATTTTCTTTTGGTCATCTTCATTAATTCCACATCCAGTATCAGATATTTCAACTCTTAATTTTGGAAGAGGAGAGATTAGTTCGCAATGAGGAGCATTAATGTCTTTTAAAGGGGTCTGCATAGTAGTAAGACATATATCAGGCCATGTATAGGTTCTTAAAACAATGTTTCCACCTTCTTCACTAAATTTCAACGCATTTCCTACTAAATTATCGAATACTTGGAGAAGTAAATCCCAGTTCCCAAGAATGAAAGGAGCGCTTTCTTCGCATTCAAATGATAATTGAACATTTTTATCTTTTGCATTTAAGCGATAATTACGCAAAGTTTGCTCTATAGCAGGAGTAACACTGATTTCCTCAAATTGAACAGAATTACCAGTTTCTAATTTCGATAGATCAAGTACATCATTAACTAGTCTTGTAAGCCTATCTGTTTCAGAGTTTGCGACTTCTAAAAATTCAGTTTTTTGTTGCTCAGATAGTTGATCATTTAGATCATGAAGAGTTTCAATATAACTCTTTATATTGAATAATGGAGTTCTAAGCTCATGAGAAACGTTACTTATAAATCTACTTTGGGCAGCATTAAGTTCAACTTCTCTTGTTAGATCTTGAATAGTTACTGCAATGCCTTTAAGAGTTGAGCCACTTGAATCTCTAACTGCTTGTAAAACAATTCTAAGAGTTTTAGGTGGTTCTTTTAAACTACATCTCAATTCATCATTCTCTAATTTATTATTTAATATTGGTTCAATATGAGAATGTAAGTCATTAGAAATTAATTCTGGAAGCTGACTTAGGAGATCTTGTCCTTCAAGATTTCTTCCTTCCCATCGAAATAATCTCCTCGCAGTTGCATTAACTAAAACAACATTACCCTTTTCGTCCAAAAGGATAGCTCCATCAGCCATTGTGGCAATAAGAGATTGTTGTTTTACTTGAGCTGCCTGTAATTCTTCAATATTGGCAGCATCATAATCTTCTAATTGTGATGCCATTGCATTGAATCCATTAAGAAGTTCCCCAAGTTCACCATTCATTGGAAGTTGTATCCTTGATTTGAAATTACCTTTTGCTATTTCTCTTACTCCATATACAAGTTCTCTTACTGGCCGAGTAATCGTTAATGCATTAAAGACAGCACCAATGATTAGTAAGACCCAAATAGATATAAACACTGCGATTGTAATTTCTCTTGTTAGAGCAGCACTTGCGAGGGCATTTTTATTAGGTGTGACGCCAAGTGCAAGATTACCAACATAATTTCCTTTAAAAAGTAAAGCAACAAAAACATCAGTAACTTGCCCTTGAGGAGTTTCATGTTGCCTAACTAATGGGAATTGAGGCCTTTTCTTTAGCTCTATAGGCAGTTGTAACTTACGAGTTAATTGATATTTACTGTCTTTATTATCAGATGTAGCACTGATTGGGATACCTAGTTTGACAATACCTTCTGTATCAGTAAAAAAAATATACCTTATATTTCTACTGGATCTCCAAAATTTTTCTGCTACATTAAATAACTCTCTATCTTGTTCTTTTGCAACTAATTCAGTGACATTTCCTGATAATAATAGCCCTAAGTCCCTTGCATATCTTGTGTCATTCATTCCTGCATCTCTTTGGATACTACTTAAAGCAAAGAATGTTATACCTGTCATCAAAAGACTTACAACTAAAGTAGCTATTGCTAACAATTTTGTTCTAAGGCTAAATTCTCCCCACCATTCATTAAGTTGTCTCTTGAAACCACTATTATTTTGTTTTGAATCATAAGCATTATCCATTGATTTTTGTTCTTCCGTCATTATTTGATGAGTGAATGTTTTAGTTTTTAAATTCTTTTCTAACTTGTCTTCCTATATCTTTCCTATAATACATTCCTTCAAATTTGATTTCTTTAAGTAGCTTATATGTTTTGTTGAATGCTTCATCATAGGTATCACCTTGGCTTACAACTGATAATACTCTCCCACCAGATGTTATTAGGTCGTTCTCATGATTAATTTCAGTTCCTGCATGAAAGATTTGGCCTATTGAGGACTGATTACAGTTTAAAATTATTTTGTCTCCTTTCTTCGGGTTTTCTGGATAGCCTTGTGCAGAAGCTACTACACAGCTACTTATTGTGTTTTTTAAAAATAGCTTGGGGGCACAATTGAGTCTACCTAGTGCACATGCCTGTAATACTCTTGCAAACTCATTGCCCATTAGAGGCATAAGAGTTTGGCATTCAGGATCACCAAACCTGCAATTGAACTCGATTACTTTAAACCCTGAAGTTGTAAGCATTAAACCAGCATAAATTACTCCTCTATAATTGATGTTTCTTTCTTTTAAAGCTTTTAAGGTTGGCTTTAGTATTTTTTGTTTGATCAGATTAATATCATCTTCTTTGATTAAGGCAGCTGGTGCATAAGCTCCCATCCCGCCAGTATTAACTCCTTGGTCATTTTCCAGAAGTCGTTTGTGATCTTGTGCGGATGGAAGAACAACCATGTCTTCTCCATCACATAAAGCAAAAATGGATACTTCAGGACCAGTCATTTTTTCTTCAAGAATTAAGGTAGATCCAGCCTGGCCAAACTTCCCATTAAGTAAATCATTAATTGCATTTTTAGTTTCTTGTAAAGAATTGCATACTGAGACCCCTTTACCTGCAGCCAAGCCATTCGCTTTTACCACAAGTGGACAATTGACCTTTTCAACTATAGAAAAGGCCGCTTCTTTATTATTAACTGTCCAATACTTTGCAGTAGGCACACCATTCATTTTCATTAATTCCTTAGCCCAATCCTTACTTGCTTCCAGTTGAGCTCCATCTTGGTTGGGGCCAAATACAATTAAACCCTCTTTTCGAAGTTGATCTGCAAGCCCTGTAGCTAAAGGTATTTCTGCTCCAATAATTATTAAATCAATTTTTTGTTCATGACAAAAACAAATGATTTCTAAAGTACTTGATTCTTTTATTTTTACTCGAATACAATTTGAAAAAGTTTCAGTTCCGCCATTCCCTGGTGCAACAAAAACTGTTTGTATTTTAGGGTCTTTTCTAACAGCCCAAGCAAGAGAATTTTCCCGTCCTCCACTTCCTATTACAAGAACTCTCTCAAGGGAGGGGAGTTTTGTTTCCTGTGGTGCTTGTTCAGTCATTGAATCAAATATTATTGGTGGTGTTTCTCCACAGATGTGTTTTGGTTTAATTCTGAGCCTATTTCATTAAAAGTGTGAAAAAAAGTCAAATGCTCATTTTTCAGAGTTTTCAAAGCTTTGTTGCGTAGTTAGTTTTGTATTGGGTAATTTCATTGAATTAGGTATACGAGCAAATAATGAAACTAGATCATGGTTTACTTCTCTACGAGGGAAAGGCAAAAAGAGTTTTCTCAACTAATAATACTGAAGAAGTTTTAGTTGAATTTAAAGATGATGCTACTGCTTTTAATGCTCAAAAGAGAGCGCAGATTGAAGGTAAAGGCAGGTTAAATTGCCTCATAACTGGGAAAATCTTTAAAATATTATCTAAAAGGGGCTTGCCTACACATTTTTTAAACACCGAGAGTGATACTTGGATGCTTGTTCAAAAAGTTAATATTATCCCTTTAGAAATAGTTGTAAGAAATATTGCTAGTGGCTCTTTATGTCGAGAAACACCATTGAGACCAGGGAAAGAATTATCTGCTCCTTTAATTGATTTGTATTATAAAGACGATAAATTGGGAGATCCACTAATTACTGATCAAAGGATAGAAATACTTGGATTAGCATCGTCTGAGATAATCTATGAAATCAAGGAGCTTGCATTAAAGACTAATTCTATTTTGAGGGAATTCTTTCTGAAGGCTGGAATCTTATTAGTAGATTTTAAATTAGAAATGGGATTCAATTTAAAAGGTAAGTTATTAATTGCCGATGAGTTCAGTCCAGACAACTGTAGGCTTTGGGACTTGAATGTTGATGACTCTACTCAGAAAATTATGGATAAGGATCGTTTTAGGCTCGATTTAGGAGGGGTTTTGGATTCGTATGAGGAGATTTATCGGCGAATCAAAGACATAGCGTTTTAGGCTCTGCAACTTGTCGATTGTTTTGAGCATATTTAGGACGTTTTTCGTTTATTCTTATTGACATAGTGATCTTATGAACTTTAAACAGGACAGCTGATGAGATTATCAACCAAAAATATATATATTCCATTTGTAGCATTGTCGGTTCTTGCGCTTCCAGCTGGTTCAGAGGCTCCAAAACCGTCCAACCTTTTTGAAAGGTCCTTTGTTTCAGAAGAATATTTTCATATTGCAGAGTCTGAAAAGGTTAGTACTACTTCTGAGGGAAACAAAGAAGAGCCTTTGGTTTTAATTTCTGAAGTATTAATAGAGGGTATTGATAATCATCCTGATGAGGCTCGTCTTCGAAATGATGCATATGATGTTATGAAAATTCGCCCAGGGATTAAAGCATCAAGATTAGATGTAAAAAATGATTTAAATGCGATTTATTCGACTGGTTGGTTTACTAGTGTAAAAATAAAGCCTGTAAATACACCACTAGGAGTCCGACTACTAGTACAAGTTGTCCCTAATCCTGTCCTAACTAAGGTTATCGTATTTCCGGCTAATTCTAAATTAACTAATAAGGTTATAAATGATACTTTTAAGAGTGATTTTGGAAAGATTGTAAATCTCAATATCATAAATCTTCGCATTAAAAGTTTAGAGAGATGGTACAAAGAAAATGGTTATTCTTTAGCAAGGATATCTGGACCTAATCGCATTTCTCCAGAAGGTTTGATAGAGATAAATTCTGTTGAAGGTGCTATTAATGATGTTAAAATTCAGTTTCTAAATGCAGATGGTAACGCTTTTAGTGATGAAGGAGATGAACTTGTTGGGAAAACAAAGAAGTGGGTTATTGAGAGAGAAATGATTTCTAAATCTGGTTTGATTTTTAATAGAAAAATTTTAGAAGAAGATATAAAAAGATTATATGGAACATCCTTATTTTCAGATATAAAAGTAACACTAGAGCCAGTACCAATATCTCCAGGAGCTGTGAATATTGTTTTAGGTATAAGTGAGCAGAGGACAGGCTCTTTGACAGGAGGATTTGGCTATAGTGGAGGCCAAGGTTTGTTTGGACAGGCTAGCCTTCAAGAAACAAATTTAATTGGAAGAGCTTGGATAAGTGATTTTAATTTTACTTATGGAGAATATGGAGCATTAATTGGGTTATCTCTTGTTGATCCATGGATTAAAGGTGATAAATATAGGACTCGTTTTAAGACTTCTGTATACATTAGTAGAGATGTGCCTCAGGAATTTAGGAGTGATAATGGTCCTAACCTTTTAGGAGTAAGTGATTATTTGAAATCACCAGTAGATACAAGTCTTGATTATGCTTATGATATTGATTATTTACATAGTGGTATAAATTCAGAAATTTTTGATTCTGTTAATGCTGCTGCTGCTGTATATCCAAATGTAAGTTGGTTTGATTATGAAGGAGATTCAATTGTCCTAAAGAAAACTGGAGGCGGATTCTCTTTTAGTAGACCATTTAATGGTGGAAATCCATTCATAAAGGCTAAATGGAAAATGCTTTATGGTATGGATTTTAAGAAAGTTAGACCTGTTGATTATTCTGGGGAAGAACGACCTTATGGAGTTGCCAATAGTATTTATTTAGATAATCAAGTTCCTAATCAAGACATCATTTGTGTGGCGTTCAATTGTGCTAGCGAAAATACATTAATCAGTTTGAAAACTGGTTTTAGTTACGATAATCTGAATAATTCTTTTAATCCAACTGATGGTGATTATTTAACTATAAATTCTGAGCAATTTATCTCTGTGGGAGAAAACTCTCCTACTTTTAATCGTGCTCAAATTAGTTATTCATATTTTGTTCCGACAAATTTGTTAAAGCTGCACAAAGATTGTCGTCTAAAAACAGGTCAGAACTTGTCAAAATGTGATCAAGCATTTGGATTCCAGGTTGAAACAGGAGCCATAGTTGGAGATCTTCCGCCATATGAAGCATTTTGCTTGGGAGGCTCTAAGTCTGTTCGAGGGTGGAGCACCTGTGATTTGGCTGTTAGTAAACGTTTTGGAGAAGCAACCGCCGAATATAGATTTCCTATTTGGAAGATGATTTCGGGAAATTTATTTGTTGATGTCGGCACTGACTTTGGCTCTCAAGTAGATGTACCAGGAGAACCAGGGAAACTACTTAATAAGCCTGGAGTGGGATATTCAATTGGATCAGGCCTTTCATTTAAGACTCCTGTTGGACCGCTAAGAATTGAAGTTGCTAGTAATGATGCAACTGGAGATATGAGATATAACTTTGGATTTGGTTGGAAATTCTAGTGGATTGGTTGCCAACTAATTATGAACAATCCTGGACTCTTGCTAATAGAGTTTCTAGGGAAGGGGTTGGCCTTCATTCTGGAGAGATTTCCAAAGTTAATCTTCTACCAAGTATTAAGCCAGGATTTCATCTTTCATGGATAGATAACTCTACTCCTCCAACCACTTTGAATCCTAATCAAGTTGTTCATAGTCAACTTTGCACTACGTTATTAGTCAATGAAGAAAAAATAGCGACAGTTGAACATCTTTTTGCTGCTTTGGTTGGTTGTGGCATAACACATGTCCATATTCAACTCTCTGGCAATGAAATTCCTCTTCTGGATGGGTCATCCTTAGGATGGGTTGAAGCTATTCAAGAGGCTCATTTGCGACCCGCTGACTCTAAAAGAGCTCAAGTACCAGTTGTTAAGCAGCCGTTTATTATAAACAGAGGAGAAAGCTTGATAGCTTTAACTCCTTTCGATGGAATCAAATTTGTTGTCATCATTGATTTTCCATATTCGGTTATTGGTAAACAAATTTTCTCTATAGATCTTTCCCCAAAAACATTTGTTAGAGAAGTTGCTCCAGCAAGAACCTTTGGTTTTAAAGATCAAGTTGAGACTTTGATCAAGGCAGGTCTTATTAAGGGAGGAAGTTTGGAGAATTCACTTGTTTGTGACGATTCCTCTTGGCTTAATCCTCCTTTGAGATTTGATAATGAACCAGTACGTCATAAGCTTTTAGATCTCATTGGAGATTTAGCATTAGTGGGGTTGCCCAAAGCACAAATTCTGGTCTATAGAGGTTCACATGCCCTTCATTCAGATCTAGCTTCACTTCTTCAAAAAAACAGTTCTTTAGCAGCAGGTTTATTATGACTAATTCTTCTAATACCTCCCCTTCTCTTAATTCAGAGGCAATTATGGGGCTTTTGCCCCATAGATATCCTTTTGCTCTTATTGATCGTGTTGTTTCATTTGAACCTGGTAAATCTGCTATTGCTGTTAAAAATGTAACTATAAATGAGCCACATTTTCAAGGGCATTTCCCTGGCAGACCTTTGATGCCAGGAGTGCTTATTGTTGAAGCTATGGCTCAGGTAGGAGGAGTAATTGTTAGTCAAATGCCGGATATTTCGGATGGCCTTTTTGTTTTTGCAGGTATAGATAATGTTCGTTTCCGTAGACCAGTTGTGCCAGGAGACCAATTAATAATAAACTGCGAATTACTTAGCATCAAAAGAAAGCGTTTTGGAAAGGTCAAAGGAGAGGCAAAAGTTGAAAATAATTTAGTTTGTTCAGGAGAATTGATGTTCTCATTAATGGATTAATTCAATGGATGAGATTAGTAATTACCAAAAATTTAAGACTAATAAAGCTCCCGAGATTCATCCTCTCGCTGTAGTTGATTCAAAAGCTCAACTTGCTGAAGGAGTAACTATTGGTTCTGGTGCCGTGATCGGTCCAGAAGTAATAGTTGGGGCTAATACAATCGTTGGACCTAATGTGATTATTGATGGACTGGTAACTATTGGTTCGGAAAATAAGATTTTCCCAGGAGCTTGTATTGGACTTGAACCGCAAGATCTTAAATATAAAGGTGCTGATACTGAGGTGATTATTGGTAATGGAAATACTATTAGGGAATGTGTCACTATAAATAGGGCTACTAATCAAGGAGAGAAAACTATTATTGGAGATAGGAGTTTGTTAATGGCTTATACACATATAGCTCATGGATGTTATGTAGGTAATGGAGTAATTATTGCTAACAGTGTTCAGGTTGCAGGGGAAGTTGTAATTGAGGATAAAGCTGTCATAGGAGGTTCATCAGGGATTCACCAATTTGTTCATATTGGTTCAATGGCTATGATTGGCGGGATGTCAAGGGTTGACAGGGATGTACCCCCGTATTGCTTGGTTGAGGGGCATCCTGGGAGAATGCGTGGGCTAAATAGAATAGGGATTAAGAGAAGTGGCCTCGAGTCAGAAAATCCAGCTGAGTTTAGAGAATTACTAGAGATATGGAATTTATTGTATAGATCCGAATTTGTTTTAAAGAAAGCACTGAAGTTGGCAAACGAATCACAATTGATGCCTGCAGCCAAAAATCTTTGCTTTTTTTTAGAAAAATCTTTAGAAAAGGGTCGTCGCGGACCAATGCCTATTCTTACAAGTAACTAAATCGTTAAATGAGATTGCTTATAAGTACTGGAGAAGTTTCTGGAGATTTGCAAGGAAGCTTACTAATTAAGTCTTTGTTGAAAGAAGCTTACTTAAGGAAGCAAAGTCTGGAACTTTTAGCATTAGGTGGTTTTAGAATGAGAGAGGCCGGTGCACATTTAATTGCTGATACAACCTCAATTGGCTCGATAGGTCTTTTGGAAGCAATTCCTTTTATTTTGCCAACTTTGAAGGCCCAAAGATTGGTTGATGATCTTATAAAGAAAAATCCTCCTGATGGTGTGATTTTGATTGATTACATGGGTCCTAATATTAGATTGGGCCGTAAAATAAAAAAACTTAATCTTGACTTGCCAATTATTTATTATATTGCCCCTCAAGAGTGGGCATGGCGTTTAGGAGATGGGGGTACTACTGATCTCATAAGTTTTACTGATAAAATACTTGCAATTTTTCAAGATGAAGCGGATTTTTACTCTCATAAAGGAGGTTGTGTTCAATGGGTTGGCCATCCGATGATGGACAACCTGCAAAATCTGCCATCTAAAGAAGATTCTATGGTCAGATTAGGTATACCCTCTCATAAGAAAGTTTTATTGCTTTTTCCAGCATCGAGAAAACAGGAATTAAAGTATATATTGCCTATCTTGCTTAAAGCAGCTTCTTTTTTACAAAGAATCGAGGAAGATCTTTATGTGCTAATTCCTGCAAGTATTAAGGGCTTTGAAAAAACGATTTTAGAATCTTTGAATGAATATGGTGTTATAGGGAAGATAATTCCTGCCGAAAGCACTAATGAATTAAAGCCATATCTTTTTGGCTCTGCATCACTTGCTTTGGGTAAATCAGGAACAGTCAATATGGAGTTAGCATTACATAAAGTGCCACAAATAGTTGGATATAGGGTTAGTAAAGTTACCTCTTTCATTGCTAATAAATTTCTACAATTTCATGTAGATCATATATCTCCAGTCAATCTTTTATTGCGAGAGAGATTAATCCCAGAATTGTTACAGGAAGAATTTACTCCAGAGAATATTGTTACAGTAGCTTTGCCATTATTAAATGACAAGAAATCAAAGGAGATAATGTCAAATGGTTATGAACGGCTCTCTGAAATACTTGGTGAACCAGGTGTTACAGATAGAGCTGCAAAGCTGATACTTGATTCAATATTAAAGTGACAATCATGAAGGCTTATTTTAAATTTATTCCATTCTTATTAATCTGCTTGATTATTCTTGGATCGCCAAAAATAGCTTATGCTTCCGATGAGAAAGCAGTGATTGCAGGCGGATGTTTTTGGTGCTTAGAGCATGACTTAGAACAAGTAAAAGGTATTAAATCAGTAGAAAGTGGCTATTCAGGGGGTGAGATTCAAAACCCTACTTATCAAAATCATCAAGGCCATCAAGAGGCTGTCCTGGTTATTTTTGATAATACAAAAATTACTTTTGATGAGCTTCTTAGAAGTTATTGGCGAAATATTGACCCTTTTGACTCCAAAGGCCAGTTCTGTGATAGGGGGGGATTCTTATAGACCAGTGATTTTCCCAATGAATGAGACACAATTAGAACTTTCCCAGCTTAGTTTACTTAATGCAGCAGATGAATTGTCTGTTTCTAAAAAAGATATATCAGTTCAAATAGAGAATTTCACATCATTTTGGGAAGCAGAAGAATATCATCAGGACTTTTCCAAAAAAAATACCCTTAAATATAATTTTTATAGATATAGCTGCGGAAGAGATGAAAGATTACAAAAAATTTGGGGAAAAAATGCTGGACAAGGTAGCAACTGGGAAAACACAGAAGCTAATTAACCTCTTTATAATTTAATAGGATTTCGTTCTTTTTAGAAGATTAACTTTTGATTAGATTTCTGCCTTTTCAACAGCTTTTTTTTTTACATTTGATATTTTTGGTTGCATGAGACTTGGCTCTATGTATTTATTAATAGTTAAAGATGGGTTTAGGATTAGATATATTGGTCCTTATCCCAATACAAGAAAAGCCTATGATGATTTGCAGCGTGTTTTAATAGATTGCACCAATAAAGCAAGTTGGCAAATACATTCATTAGAAAGTCCTTCTATCAAAACTTCTGCTACTAGTAGTGCAGAGTTAGTATTACAAAATGTACAGATGGAACAGTATCGTGCTTCATAGATAAATTATTTAAAAAAATATTAGAGTTACTTGTTACTTGGTTGAAACCCAATTAACAAGTGTTCTTACTCCAAAGCCCGTTGCTCCAGCAGGATTAATGTCTCTGTCTTTATCACTCCAACATGTCCCTGCAATATCTAAATGAGCCCAGGGAATTTCCCCAGAAATAAATTCTCGTAAGAAAAGTGCAGCGGTAATTGAACCGCCTGCTCGTGGACCAGTATTTTTTAAATCTGCAAGCATTGATTTTAGGCCTTCTTTATAGGAATTCTGCATAGGCATTTCCCAAATTTGCTCTCCAGATGATTCAGAGGCATTTTTTAATTCTTCTACAAGATTTCTATTATTCGACCAGAGTCCAGCTATTTCTTCTCCTAGAGCAATAACGCATGCACCAGTTAGTGTTGCTAAATCAACTATTGCATCAGGATTGAGCTTACATGCATAAACGAGTGCATCTGCCAAAGTAAGTCTTCCTTCTGCGTCAGTATTATTTATTTCTATAGTTTTGCCATTAGAAGCAGT
>QCOP01000004.1 GCA_003212885.1 Prochlorococcus sp. AG-432-D11
GTCGCAGCATTTTTTACAATTGTTGTTATTGAAATATTAGTTAGATCTAGGAGGCTTATTTATCCTAATAAGGAGTATAAAATTATTCTTTACATAAGTGATTGTTTTAGAATTGGCTTTGTTTATGGTTTATTTTTTGAAGGATTCAAATTATTGTAAAAGGCTAAATATTATTTAGTAGCTGCTAATAGGTAAAGCAGTGCCATTCTAGTAGGGATACTATTTGATACTTGTTTGTCAACTAATGAAATTGATTTATCTTCAATAACTTTTCCACTAATTTCAACTCCTCTATTTACGGGACCAGGATGTAAAACTGGAACCTTACATTTACAGAAATTAAGTTTTTCATGCGTTATTCCATAATCTCGATGATAACTCTCAAGATTATTTAGGAGATTTTCGCTCATTCTTTCTTTTTGTAGCCTCAATGTAATGACAGCATCAACTTTATTCAATGCTTCTTTGAGAGATCTGCAAATACTTATATGCCCTCTTTTTTGAATAGGATCAGTTTTTTGATCAGTAGGAGGAGAATTGACAAAAGATTCAAAATCCTGTGGCAATAAAGTTTTGGGGCCACAAAGTACAACGTCAGCTCCACATCCAGTAAGACTCCATAGGTTAGATCTTGCAACTCTTGAATGAAGAATATCTCCAATAATTGCTATTTTCTTTTTCTTTAGGCTTTTGCAAGTCGGGTTTTGAGGACTAAAGAAGCTTGCGAGTGTGTATAAATCTAGTAACGCTTGACTTGGATGACTATGTAGCCCATCTCCTGCATTGAGAATGGAAGTCTTTTTGTCAGAGAGATCTAGTGCTTGGGCTAATTGAGCTGGTACTCCAGTGGAACTATGCCTAACGATAAGAATATCTGCTCCCATCGCGACATATGTCCGAGCTGTATCAAGAGGAGATTCCCCTTTTGAAAGGGCACTGATTGATGCGGAAAATGATTGTACGTCTGCAGAAAGACGCTTTGCTGCTAATTCAAAGCTGCTTCGTGTTCGCGTGCTGGGTTCAAAAAATAAAGTTGTTATTAACCGACCTTGTAATGCAGGTAAATTTCTTGAACCTGAGTCTTGGAGAACCTTGAATCGATTAGTAAGTTCAAGAACTTCTTCATAATCCTCTAAAGAGAAAGAGGCTAAATCAAGTATATGTCGATGCTTCCAATTACTCATAAATTATTAGTGGGCAAAGGGAATCCATGCATTGTGCCTTGGGGGAGATTTATCACCAGATGCGCGTTTGCTAATACTGCGACTTTTTTGTAAGTACCATCTCCATTTTAGTTCTTTTGCTTGAGAAATGCCTATTCGATTAGTTTGAATTAATTTTTTGTCTATCTCTTGGTATAAGGAGGTTTGACTTATCCAAAAACCATTTTCTTTAGAAAGCTTTAGTCTGTTATGAGTGAGGTTAATTCCAAATCTATTTGCTAATAAACCAGGACCAGAGGCTGACCTTTCATCTTCATTGGGCATTGCTATAGACCTTAAAAGTACACCGCTTGCCCAGTCGCTTTTGTCAGTGACAATATTTACGCAGTAGTATTTTCCATATGTTAGGTATACATAAAGCTGACCAGGAGAGCTAAAAAGAGCTTCATTTTTATTTGAACGTTTTTTTGAACCATGACATGCTTCTTCTGCTTGAGAGTATGCTTCTGTTTCGACTATGACACCCCACAAAAAGTTTGATGCCTTATTTTTTTTTACTAATAAACATCCAATGAGGTCTGGAGCGACTTGTTCTGCAGGCCTCTTAAAGAAATCTGAATGAATTTGAGGAAAGTCTATTTGAAAGAATCAATTCTGATAATGCTCTTATACTCTATTTGGCCTAAAAAGCTATAAGTAATTAAAAGATAATCTTACTAAGTGGCATCAATCAATCGTCTAGTCAATGCTGAAGATAATTCGGAGCACTTATTGCAGTGTTCTGATTTGTCTTCGATAAGGCTAAATCTATGCACATGGAAGGAAGTCGATCAATATTTGACATGTTGTAAGGGGATTATTCTTCCAATTGGATCAACTGAGCAGCATGGACCAACAGGTGCCATCGGTACTGATGCGTTGACTTCTGAAGCTGTGTCCCTTGAAATTGGAAGGAGGACTAAGATTCTTGTCGCTCCAGTTCTTTCATATGGGATGGCTGAGCATCATTTGGGATTTGCTGGAACAATGAGCCTGCAACCTGAAACTTTGTTGAAAGTGATTCATGATTTAGTTCTTTCATTAGTAAGGCATGGATTTGAAAAGATTTTTTGTTGTGAATGGTCATGGAGGGAATGTTGCTACATGCAAAGCTGCATTTCCCCAAATTTATAAAAGTGCTTCTCAGTTAAAACTTCCCGCAGCAAAAAATCTACGATTAAAGATATCAAGTTGGTTTATGGCCCCAGAGGTTTTTAATGAAGCAAAAAATCTTTATGGTGATCTAGAAGGTCAACACGCGACTCCTAGTGAGATCGCTATAACTCTCTATAAAGAACCGAGCCTTATCAAAAAACAAATCCCTCTTCCTAAGCCTGCCCCTTCAGGACCAATTTATGACTCGCAAGATTTCCGTAAACGTTACCCTGATGGAAGAATGGGATCAAATCCTTATTTGGCTACCCCACAGCATGGGAAAATATTTGTTGAGAAAGCTGCTTCGGCTTTAAGTCAGGAATTACTTACTTTTTTACAAACCTCATGACAAAGATTACCTCTGCAGATGTTCGAAAAGTTGCGAAACTGGCTAGATTAGAATTAGCTGAGGAGAAAATCAAAATTTATTCAAAGCAACTTGAGCAAATTCTGGATTATGTGGCTCAATTAGAACAAGTAAATACTGAAGGAGTACCAGAAACTACTAGGGCAGTCGAAGTTGTAAATGTATTGAGAGAAGATACTATTTTGAGAGCAAATTATAGAGATGATATTCTTAAACTTGCACCTCAAAATGAGCGAGATTTTTATAGAGTTCCAAAAATATTGTCAGATTAAACTAGCTTCTTTTTTTAATTGGAATTAAAGCAGTTTTATGTAATAAATTTAGCCAACTCTTTCTTAGTTTTGAAGTAGGTAATATTCTCGCAAAAGGTCTCATCTTGCTTCTGCTTTTTTTATGACTTCTTATGCCAACAAGAACATCATAAATGAAGTTAAAGAGATCTCTTTTAGACTCAAAAATCCCCATTCTTTGAGGGGATTCTTTAATATCTAAAAGAGGCTTGGTTTTTTGATAAGCTAATTTATATTCAAACCATGGAATTGAAGGCCACAAATGATGAATTAAGTGATAATTTTGCCCCATTATTAATATGTTCATTACTCTGCTCGGGTAAACTCGAGCGTTTTTCCATTTATTCTTTTCCAAGAATGGTCTATGGGGAAGATAGTCAAAAAATATCCCTAAAGTAACTCCTACCATTAATGCTGGACCAAACCATAGGTTGTAAACTATATTCATAAAATTATATTTAATACCTGCAAATACAATGATAATGAATATTGCTCTTTCAAAACCCCACTGCATAAGTTCAAATTTTCTCCAAAGCTTTCTCTTAAAAAAGAAATATTCATGGTAAAAAAAACGAGGAGCTATTAACCAAACTGGGCCAAAAGTACTAACTATATGGTCGGGATCGTTTTTAGGGTCATTTACATATTTGTGATGCTGAAGATGCACTCGTGTAAATACTGGAAAACTGAAACCTAGTAATATAGCTGCCCCGTGTCCCATTATTTGATTAATCCATTTATTGGGGTGTGCAGCTTTATGACATGCATCATGAATAACTGTTCCTTCCATATGAAGAGCAAGGAATGCAATGCCTACGAGTAGAGGAAGTGGCCATTCCCCTTGGTACCATTCCCAAATGGCCAAAAAGGCCAAGATATAACCTCCCAAGAAGAGTATTACTGTTGGGTTGAATACTGCCGGAGGATCTAAATATTCTCTAATCCTCTTTTGCCAAAAACTTAGACTTGAAGGAATCTCTGCAATTTCAATAGGTTGATTTGAAGATTGAGTTTTTGTCATTGCAATTTCTTAAAAGCTTGCAAGCAAAATCATTACGTTCCTTTTAGTAAGAAAGGTGCCCACCGGGAGACTTGAACTCCCACGACCGAAGTCACTGGTACCTAAAACCAGCGCGTCTACCAATTCCGCCAGGTGGGCTTATCCTATAACCTTAAACAAACTACCTAAAGACGTGACACTTTGAGGAATTATGTTGGCAGTTTTAATTGGGGATATAGGGATATGTGTTGGTTTGGCAGTTTTGATCTTGCCGTTGGTATTTACTGAATTGAGTCGACCAAGAGATTCTGCCTGGGGAGCTTTGTTAATGATTCTGGGATTAGTTCTTTCTGCAAGTAAAGAGAGATTTACTGGCTCCCCAATGATTGCTGTTGTTCTTGGTTCAATGATAATTGCTAGGCTTGGTAGAGAAGTAGCTTGTTTTAGGTGGGAACAACTTGATCCAGATGAACAGAAAAAATTACTTTCACTGAGAAGACTTAAGATCAGCTTCTCTCAGTTTTTGTCAGCTTTTGAAGAATTAATACCTTTTTTGTTAGGACTGTTTAAAGAATCTGAAGATAATAAGAAAAATGAAAAGTTATCAAAAAAGTGGATTAGACCTGACCCCCTTCAAGAAAATCAATCATTAAAATCTAATCAAATATCAAAAAATGAAATTATTGTAGCTCCAACTAAGAAAGTCCCAGATAGTATTGTATCCCAAGCATTCAAAGATGTTCCCTCATCCGATCCATAATCTTTTCTAATTAAGTTTTGCCGTGAAAGAGGAGAAAAAAACAACCAATCAAGGCGTTGACAAGCGACCTTCTTATAAAGACTCTCTTAATCTGCTTAAGACAGATTTTGGAATGAGGGCTAATTCATCTATTAGAGAGCCTCAGATTCAATCGTTTTGGAAAGAAAAGGGTATTGACTTTGAGCTTGGTTTGGCAAATCAAGGACCTACATTTACTCTTCACGATGGACCCCCATATGCCAATGGAACTTTGCATATGGGGCATGCTTTGAATAAAGTTTTAAAAGACATAATTAATAAATTTCATATTCTCAATGGAAGAAAGGTTCGTTTTATTCCTGGATGGGATTGTCATGGATTGCCAATTGAGTTAAAAGTTCTTCAAAAGCTAGGTCAGAAAGAGAGAAAAGCATTAACGCCTTTGGAATTGAGAAAGAAGGCAGCTTCGTTTGCATTGGAACAAGTAGATAGTCAAATGAAGGGCTTTAAAAGATGGGGTGTCTGGGCCGATTGGTCTAATCCATATTTGACTTTGCAGAAAGAATATGAATCTTCACAGATAGAACTTTTTGGGCAAATGGCTTTAAAGGGGTACATATATAGGGGATTAAAGCCAGTTCACTGGAGTCCAAGTTCAAGGACTGCACTTGCTGAGGCTGAATTAGAATATCCAGAAGGACATACAAGCCCAAGTATTTACGTAGGATATCCAGTTAATACAATTTCTAATGACCTTAGAAAAGATTTATTAAGGCAAGGTTTACAGTTGCCCTTAGAAGAAGAAGGACTTTCTAAAAACTTGAGGCTTGCTATTTGGACTACAACGCCTTGGACATTACCAGCAAATGTTGCTGTATCTGTTAATAAAAATCTTAGTTATGTTTTTGCTAAAGATGAGGAAGGGAAAATAACAATAATAGCTTCGGATCTTCTTAATGAGTTTAGTGAGATTGTAGGAATTACTTTTAAAAATTCTGCTTTTGTAAAGGGTTCTCAGTTGGAAGGTCTTTTATACAGAAATCCTTTATTTGATAGAATATCTCCAGTTGTTTTAGGTGGAGAATATATAACAACACAATCTGGAACGGGTTTGGTTCATACTGCGCCTGGTCATGGAATTGATGATTTTAAAACAGGTACAAAATATAGTTTACCTATTCTATGCCCTGTTGATGAAGGGGGAAATTTGACGTCAGAGGCAGGAAAGTTTGTCGGGCTAAATGTTCTAAAAGATGCAAATAAATCTATAATCAGTGCATTAGATGAACTAGGTTATCTTATTAAAGAAAGACCATATATTCATAAATATCCTTATGATTGGAGGACTAAAAAACCTACAATATTTAGGGCTACAGAACAATGGTTTGCATCTGTTGAGGGTTTTAGAAAAGATGCACTAAATGCTATTCAAAATGTTGAATGGTTGCCTGAAACAGGTTTAAAACGAATTAAATCAATGGTAGAAGAACGAGGAGATTGGTGTATTTCAAGGCAACGAACTTGGGGTGTACCTATCCCTGTATTTTACGAAAAAGAGACTAATGAAGTTTTGCTGAATGCTGAGACTATTGATCATATAAAAAAATTAATTTCACAACATGGTGCCGATATTTGGTGGGAATTGGATGAATCTCAACTATTGCCACCTGCCTATGCGCCTGAATCACATAAGTGGAAAAAAGGCATGGATACAATGGATGTATGGTTTGATTCTGGTTCTAGTTGGTCGGCGGTTACATTAGATAGAGAGAGCATTAATTACCCTGCAGATCTTTATTTGGAAGGTTCTGATCAGCATCGTGGATGGTTTCAGTCATCTTTGCTGACATCTGTAGCAGCAAAGAATAAAGCACCATACTTGAGAGTACTTACTCATGGTTTTGCTCTTGATGAGAATGGTAGGAAGATGAGCAAATCTTTGGGTAATATTGTAGATCCGCTTGTAATTATTAACGGGGGATCAAATATGAAAAAGGATCCTGCATTTGGTGCTGATGTTCTTAGGCTTTGGGTTAGTTCAGTAGACTATTCAAGTGATGTGCCAATTGGCTCTACTATTTTAAAGCAGCTTTCAGATGTATATAGAAAGGTAAGAAATACAGCAAGATATTTGCTTGGTAATCTTCATGATTTTGATCCAAGTAAAAATTCTATTCAAATTGAGGAATTACCCATCCTTGATAAATGGATGTTAAATAAAACAGCAGAAGTAATTGATGAAATAAGTGCGGCATTTCAGAACTATGAGTTTGCTAAATTCTTTCAATTGTTGCAAAGCTATTGTGTTGTTGACTTGTCTAATTTCTATTTAGATATAGCAAAAGACAGGCTTTATATAAGTTCTGCTAATGATTTCAGGAGAAGGTCTTGTCAAACTACGATTTCATTGATTGTAGAAGCATTGGCTGGTTTAATCTCTCCAGTCCTTTGTCATATGGCTGAGGATATTTGGCAAAATTTACCATATGAAGTTGTTGATGAATCTGTTTTTCAAAGAGGTTGGCCAACTTCTAAAGACTCATGGAGGCATCCAGATCTTTCTAGGCATGTGCTTTTAATTAAAGATGTTAGAACTTCGATAAATAAAGCTCTTGAAGGTTGTAGAACAAGTCAGAAATTGGGTTCTTCACTTGAAGCATTCGTAAGAATTGAGCCTAGAGATAATGATGTAAAAAATGCAATTAATTATCTACAAGAGCATGGTATTCCTGAGATTGATAATTTAAAAGATTGGTTTATTGTTTCACGACTTCAGTTAGGGGGAGAACCATGGGCTGATGTTTTGCATGCCTCTGATTCAGAATGGGGAACTATTGAAATATCTTTAGCAAGTGGTAGAAAATGTGAGAGATGTTGGCATTATGAAAATGATGTAGGATGCAGTCAAGAACATCCAACCATATGTAGTAGGTGCGTTAATATTTTGAGCAGAAAATAATTATTAACCAGATTGCATATTTATTGGAATATATTATGACCAGTTCTTTTTATTTAGAAAATTTTCCAATGTCATTGCTCCTTTAAGTATAATTTCCTCCCCTGGAGATAATGGAGCTTTTAGGAGCTCTCCCTTCAATGAATTTGCATTGATAGGTAAGCATGAGTCAGTGAGATTGAATTCAGTAGGATGAGTGGTACTACATGTAACACCTTTAAATACTAATAGTTCAAAATTCTCTTTCGTATTTTCGTTGTTATTAAAAATACCTTGTATTCGTAAAATTTTATTTGGGTAATCATTACTTATTTTTTCTAGTCTTAATAATATATCTTTTCGAAAAAGAAACTCCATTTCAGAAACCTCCAGCTATTCTTCCTTGCTTAGGTATTCTGACTATTAGAAATTGTATTAATCCTATTAAATAGATAATCATTGCAACATATCCTACAAAGGAAGAAAGAGATTGTGTCCAGCTTGCTCCAAAAAGAAAACTAAAAATATTTTGAGAAATTAAATGTAAAGAGTGAGGTATTTTTTGCCATATTATACAATTTTGCCCAATGGGCGAATTGATACAAGACAGACTTAAAGATGATAGGTAGATATATAGACATCCATATGCTGTTAAAGCCCATCTCCATAATCTTACAGTTAATATAAGAGGCTTCAATTTAGGTTGATCTTCAAGCTCTTCATTAAGATCAATCCAAAACCATATTGAACAAATAATGAGAAATGGACTACAAAAGGAAGTTATGTAACCTATGGGTCTTCCCCCAATCAGTAGAAGCATACTAATAAGCATTAAACTAGCTACTTTCCAGTAGATGCTCATTAAACGGGAGATGGCGGCTTCGCTTTTAAGTGAAGACCAAATTAGTAGCACAAAAGGAAGACCAAGAGCAAAAGTTGCTCCTAATCTATAGACAAGCCAAACAAGAGAAGTAAATGTAACAGTTTCCATAAATCTTGATAATACCAAAAATATTATCAAGGTTCTTTCATCATTTTTAAACCCAACTTATTATATATCTAAAGAGTTTTTCAAATAGTGCGCCAGCATGTCAATCCATTAAGTACTTTTTTTCAAGAGGTTCGAGAGCTTCCTAAGCCTGACGACTTATTTGAAAATAGTGATTTGCCTATCTGTATCGACATTGGGTGTGCTAAAGGTAAGTTTTTGATGGATTATGCATTTTTAGATAGTAAAAATAATTATTTAGGTTTAGACATAAGACAAAAAATGATTGATAGAGCTGAAAATGAGAGAGTTGAGCGTTGTTTGAATAATTTGAGATTCTTATTTTGCAATGTTAATGTAAGCTTACCGCCATGGATTAAGTCATTGAAGAATGGTCAATTGGGAAAAGTTTTGATTCAGTTCCCAGATCCTTGGTTTAAGAAAAGACATAATAAAAGAAGAGTTTTGCAAGCGCCAATTCTAGATGTACTTGCTAGTAAAATGAATTCAGGGGCTGAATTTTTTATTCAGAGTGATGTTTTAGATGTTATGAATTCAATGATAGATGTATTGGACTTAAATAAGTATTTTGATCCTTCTTCTTCAAAAAAGCAAAAGCTCATTAAAAGTAACCCTTATAACATTTCTACAGAGAGAGAGCTGTATGCCTTGCAAAATGGCCTTCATATTTATAAAGCTCTTTATATCAGGAACTCATTTGGATTGTAAGCTATAAAACTTTAAATGTAATAAGATTAGATTGATTTTATATTGTATTGTTAGATATTTCTTGTAGTTTCATGCTCCAAAAATCTACCAAGTGTTGGTCTTCGGCTTCAATTAAGACTCTTAATAATGGCTCAGTCCCACTTTCTCTTACAAATACTCTTCCAGAGTCACCAAGTTCTTCTTGAGCTTGTTGAAACAAGGCATTTAATTGAATAGAGTCTTTCCATGACTTTTGAATTAAAGAATTAGATATAGGAATATTTATTAACCTTTGAGCATATGGTGTAAAACTTTTATCTAACAATTCTGCAAGTGTATTTTTATTTTCTTGGCATATAGTTGCTACTTGTAATGCAGTTAGTAATCCATCTCCACAGAAACCATTAAGAGCTGAGAGGATGTGACCAGATTGTTCCCCTCCAAGAGTTGCACGCGTTTCTAACATTTTCGAGTGTACATATTGATCACCTATTTGAGTTCTTTCAAGCACTCCACCTTTAGCCTTCCATGCTTTTTCAAAGCCAAGATTCGACATCATAGTTGATACAATTCGCCCATTAGGAAGCTCATTTTTTTCTTTGAGCTTTGAACCCCACAAATAAAGAATGTGATCACCATCAACCACCCGTCCATTTTCGTCTAGAGCCATCACTCGATCTGCATCACCATCAAAAGCAAATCCCATTTGAGATTCTGTTTCTATTACGGCTTGCTTAAGATGATCTAGATATGTTGAACCACATTTGACATTAATTTTCTTCCCATTTGGACTGCCATTAATTACGTTTAGCTTTGCACCAAGTTGTTGAAAAATTTTTTCTCCGCAGATTGTTGCTGATCCGTAACAGAGATCCAAAACTATTGGAATGTTAGAAAGATTCAATCTATAGATACTTGCAAGCAGACTTTCTTCATATCCCTTAAGTAAATAATCTCGGCTATAGGTTGGACCAAAATTTCCAAATGTAGAGGTTTCTTGCTTTAGCAAGAGCTCGATATTTTTTTGTTGCTGAGAAGTTATTTTATCCCCATGGGAATTAAAGAATTTAATCCCATTATCCTGAGGTGGATTGTGACTTGCAGAAACCATCAGTCCACCAGCAGCCTGGTGTTTTTTTATTAGATTGGGGATTGCAGGAGTAGGACATATCCCAAGTAGCCAAACTTCCCTGCCAGCTGAATTTAAGCCAGATGCAAGAGCGGATGAAATCATCGATCCGCTTTCTCGAGAATCTTGTCCTATAAGCAGTGGACCTTCTGATTCGAGTGATATGCCAAAGCTATATCCAATTTGAAGACACAATTGAGGTGATATAAAATTGCCCGCTTGTCCTCGTATTCCGTCAGTGCCAAACAATTTTTGAAATACTGACCCATGCAAACTACCAACATTTTGCTGTGCATTGTTGGACATTACTTAGGGATGCAAAGTCTCAAGATTTAAAACACTAGCTCAAAACCTCACTTTTTCTCAACAAAACATCCAAAAAATGCCAAAGTAACATCTAAATGGGAATTCATTTTTATGAGCAGTAGCACGCCGCATAATCACCTTACGCAATTCCAGAAAATATTGGTCTTGTTTACTTCTTTCTTCCTTGCATTATCAATTTTGTTTTTTAGAGCATATATCGCTCCTTCTGATTCATTAGATGAGCTTGCGAGGCGATCGATTGAGCCAGAGATAGCTTTTGCAAATGGTAAACCTACTCTTGTTGAGTTTTATGCTGATTGGTGTGAGGTTTGTCGAGAGATGGCACCTGCAATGCTTAGTTCAGAAAAGAATCATTCAAAAGAAATAAACTATGTTTTATTAAATGTTGACAATGATCGATGGATAGATCTTTTAGAAGAGTATGAAGTGAATGGAATTCCTCAAATTAATTTCTTTGATGAATTTGGTACTTTAAAAACTATAGCTATTGGGCAAAGGACTTTTGATGAAATCGAAAAAGTTATTTTTGGCTTGCTTGAAAAGACTACTATTCCACAACTTGCGGGAGGAAAAAATCCTCAGATCTCAAAACTAAGTATTAATTCTTCAAGTAAAGACAAAACAACCTCGAATGTTAAACCAAGGTCGCATGGTTAAAACTATGACCATTCAAGAGCCAATGATACAGTTGGGAAATAATCTTTGAATAAATTCTTGCATTGATTTGCAATGTCCATATGCTCTTGTTGTGTTCCGTGTCCCGATCTTAGCTTTATATAATGTATCCATGACCGGCAGGAACCTGTCATATATATTTTTGTTGGAGTTGCAAGAGGTAAAACAAAGCGAGCACATTCCTTTGCTACTCCAGCCTCAAGCATCTCTTGATATAGAGCTAAAGAGTTATAAAAATGGGTATTAATTTTCTCTTGGAAATCTTGCACTAAAGCTTTGGGCAAGTCTTCAATAGAGTTTTGACGGTTTTTGAAATCTTGCCTTCTTAAATCAGGAATTGGTAATGCTCCTAATTCTGTACTATTCGCATATCGCTGAGAGAATTCTTGAAAAGTAAATGATCTATGTCTCAGTATTTGAGCAGCGATACCTCTATTAGTTTCAATTTCTAATGTCATATAGGCTTGCTCAAAAACACTCCAATGTTCATGAATGATGCAGTATCTAAGTAGTCGTGAATAGTCTTGATTGTCTTGATTATTAGGATTGCTAACTCTTGCTATGTATGCCATAGTTTTCTCGGCATCAGGAGTAGCTGTGACAAATTTAACTGAATTCATCTTTAAATTTTAGCGAGCGTCACTTGTTCAGGTTGATTTTGATATTTTCCTTTCCTGTCATTATATGTTGTTTCACAGTCATCACCTTCAAAAAATAATATTTGGCAAATACCTTCGTTAGCATAAATACGACAATCTGCCCCTGAACTATTACTGAATTCAAGAGTTAGATGCCCTTCCCAACTGGCTTCTGCGGGAGTTGTGTTGACTATTATTCCCAGTCTTGCATAAGTACTTTTCCCTAAGCATATAACTGTTATATTTGGCGGCACCTTCATCTTCTCTAGTGCGACACCTAGTCCATAAGAATGGCCTGGAAGTATAAAATAATCTCCAAATTCATCTTTATGTAGTTTCGTTGCTTCTAAATTCTCTGGGTTAAATTCTTTGGGATTCATTATTGTCCCTGGAACATGTTTGAATATTAAAAATTCTTTTGAAGAAAGCCTTAAGTCATATCCATAAGAAGAGCAACCAAAACTCAGAACAGCTTTCTTTTTTGTTTGGGGATCAAGATGCCTGACAAGTTTATCTTGGAAGGGCATCAGCATGCCTTCTTGTGCTTGTTCTTTAATCCAGCGATCGTTTTTCAGCATTATTTAAAGCACCTCAATTGAGTAACTTGATCAGCTATTGAGATTATTTTGCTCGGGATTGATTGACCAGTAATGATGACATCAATTGATGTTGGCCTTTCAAGGAGTGTTGATATGAAGTCTTCTTCTTGTATGAATCCGAATTTTATTGCTAACCCAATTTCATCAAGAACTATTTTATCAACTTTGTTCAGTAAAATTTTGTCTTTGCAGATATCCCAGAGTGCTGAAACAGCATTGATTGATTCCAGATCATCTTCAAGATTTACACTGCCTGAGATACATTTTGAAATTGAAGGCCTCATCCATTCCAGCCCTCCGCATAAGTTGAGAGCATTTTCGGGTCCTTGGAGGACCCCTCCCTTAAGAAACTGTGAAATTAAAACTTTGCTTCCTAGGCCCGCAGACCTTAAAGCTTCACTAAATACTGTGCTAATGCTTCCTCTATGTTGAGAGGAGTAAATTTGCAGTTGCCCTTCAAGAGAAATAAGCTTTAGAGGTAGCTTGTTAGACGCCGAAGACCTATTTTGATTTGAAGTAATCTGACTAGCAGACATTTTAAAAACTAATCCTTGATAGCTCCTTATACAAATCTAGCGGGAAGATAGATCTTCACAACTCTTTTAACACTACAGATAGTGTCTAACTTTGTTAAAGAAATATAATAAGACAGTGATTCTCTGCAAAGCCTTCTAATAGCAAGGACTTTGAAAGGTGAATAGTCACAAAGAAATTAAGTTATTGAACTTAAAAGTCTCAAAAGGTCATTATTGATACAAGTACTTTTAAGGCCAGTTCTTAACGTCCATAAAACTGTTTGCCAAAATGGCAATTGCTACAGGCGGGTTCAGTCGCTATTCCAGTCAGCCGAATGACGACATTCCAGTGAGAAAGTCTCTCTTGGATGTTATTAGATCTCTTGATGGAGCCTCAACTGAAATGGTTGAGAGATCTAAGACGATTTTTTTTCCAGGCGATCCAGCTGAAAGAGTCTATTTGATTCGAAGAGGTGCTGTTCGATTATCGCGAGTATATGAATCAGGTGAAGAAATTACAGTTGCTCTACTTAGAGAAAACAGTCTTTTTGGTGTCCTTTCTTTGTTGACAGGACACAGGTCGGACCGTTTCTATCATGCAGTTGCGTTTACGAGGGTAGAAATGCATTCGGCCCCAGCAACGTCCGTTAAGCAGGCAATAGAAGCAGATACAGGAGTGGGATTGCTTTTGCTTCAAGGCCTTTCTAGTAGAATATTGCAAACCGAGACAATGATTGAGACTTTGACTCATCGAGATATGTCGTCGAGGTTGGTCAGCTTCTTACTTGTTTTATGCAGAGATTTTGGTGTTCCAAGTGATCAAGGAATTACAATTGACCTTCGCTTGTCTCATCAGTCAATAGCTGAAGCGATAGGTTCAACCAGGGTTACAATTACTAGACTCCTAGGGGAGTTACGAAACATGGGCTTACTTCAAATAGATAGAAAAAAAATTACTGTTTTTGATCCTGTCGCTCTTTCAAAGCGTTTTAACTAAATGGCGAGCTTTATATTGCTTGGCATAATAAATGTATCCATAGAATTCAATTGATAATTTCTAGTGTCTGGCTGGTTGCTAATTATTGCTTTGCTTGTTCTTGGAGGAATTCTCTCAACTTTAGGAGATGCCCTTGGTAGTCGAATTGGCAAAGCGAGGTTAAGCATTTTTAAATTGAGACCTCGCAGAACAGCAGTATTAATAACTATCTTTACTGGAAGTCTGATCAGTGCAATATCAATAGGTTTTGTTTTACTTGTAAGCAGGCAATTGCGGGTTGGCTTATTTGAATTAGAGGATTTGCAAAATCAGTTAAAAGAAAGCAGGCAATTGCTTGTTCCCCTTAAGGAACAAAGAGAGCTTTTAGAGGCACGTATTGAAAAAGGTGAAGCCGATTTAGCTAGACAAAGAAATAAGTTAGACCTTTTTAGAAGGGGAGAGGTGGTAATTTCTAGTGGTCAGTCTTTACTTATTTCTACCATTAAACTAGATAATAAAGAAGATGCAAAAGAGGTAATAACTGAAGTTCTTAGAAGAGCTAATTCTAAAGCTTTTTCTAAAGTAAAGCCAGGTGAACTGCCTAACCAGCCATTGCTTTTCCTACGAAAAGATCATGTAAAGAGATTAGAAGAAATTATTAAAGATAAAAGAACTTGGGTTATAAATGTAAAGTCTGCTGCAAATGTTTTATTAGGTGAAAATAGCATGTATGCTTATGTAGAAGCAGTTCCTAATAGACAAATTATTAATGAAGGAGATATTCTCGCAAGTATTACCTTAGAAGCTAATTCTGCATCTAAGGATTTAGTAAGAAAGAAAATAAAACTTTTGGTTGCTTCTACATCTGCAGAGGTAAAGAAAAGGGGTTCTTTAACTTTTGATATTACTCTAGATGCAAATTCTGTAAATTCACTGTTTCAAAGACTATCTAATATTCAAAATCGATCTATTGATATTCAGTCTATTGCAACTAGGGATAGTGACACTGCGGAAACAGTTTATGTTTCGTTAAATTTGAAATAGATATAAACCTATGAATCCTTTCAATTAATAATGAACTTTTTTATATCAATTGATCCAGGATATTTCAAGTCTGGAATTATCTTATCTGATATATCTAGGAAAATAGTTGTAAAAGGGGAGGTTGTGAAGAGTGAACTATTGTTAGGCCTAATTATAGAATGGAGCGCTCAGTATAAGATTACTAAAATTCTTTTAGGGAATGGAACCAGTAGTAATTATATTTTTAATGAATTAGAAAAGAAGGAATTTTCGAATATTCAAGTAGTAGATGAAAGAGAAACTACACTTCGTGCAAAGTATAGGTTTATTCAGTTATGGCCCCCTAAATGGCCTTTAAATTTAATTCCTAAAAGTTTAATAATAGTGAGAACTAATCTTGATGCTGTTGCAGCTTTACTTCTTCTAGAAGATTTTTTAGGCTATCAATTAATTTGGAATAAAAGGCCTTCTTTTAAAATTTAGCACGCACTTTAAAAGTATAATCAGATCCTACTTCTAGAGAGTAATCTGATTTTATAAGAAATCTAAGTAAAGCATCATGAATTAATGCTCTACCTAGAGGAGGAGATACTAGTAGTTCACCTCTTTTAAAATTCCAGTTAAAGTCCCATATAAATTCTCCTGCTATTACTTCTCCATGAATTGATTGCTTGGAAAAATCTTGACTGCTTATTCTTAAATAAGCAGTAGTGCTAGGGTCCTTTTGCATTTTTTATATTTTTAGGGAATTTATAAATGTGGTCCCTTTAGCAAGACCTTCATCTTTTAAGAGGTCTAATCCTTTTGATATATCAATAAAGGTTTTCTCAAGAATTTCACTTTCTTTATTATTAAAATCTCCTAAAACATGGCTAATAGTTTTTGCTTTTCTTTCATTACTTATTTGGCTTGGAGCACCAATGCCTATTTTGAGCCTTGAAAAACTTTGCGTTGCAAGAGTATCAATAATACTTTTTAGTCCTTTATGCCCTCCAGAACCGCCTTTAGTTCTAAATCTCAATGTGCCTAAAGGCAAGTCCATATCATCTACAATAACTAGTAATTTATCGAGAGGAATATCAAACCAACTCATGGTTGCTTTTATAGATCGTCCACTTTCATTCATATAGGTTTTAGGCATAAGAAGTCTTTGCCTTAGAGTATTAGATTTAATATCAGCTAACTCTCCAAGAATCTTTTTATTTGTGCTAAAAGAGGTTGAATTTTTGCTAGCAATATACTTAACGGCCATAAAACCAACGTTATGACGAGTGTTTTGATATTTGGTCCCTGGATTTCCAAGGCCAGCTATTAAAGAGAAGGCATAAGAAGTCATCTAATACCCTTTACTATCGGCCATTATATTTCCTGAAAAAGAATTTGATGTATTGAATGGATCCTCTTTCGGTCTTAATTTTTTATTCTCAAATATTGTTACTAGTTTTGGCTTTTCAATTCAATGTCAAAATCTTGCACCTGTTTAAAGCCCCTTGGAGGTCATTTTACGCCTCTGTGAAGGGCAAAGAAACCTCTTTGGGGAAATAAATCAAGTACAAGAAAGCAAACTTTCAGAACGAAGCTAAGTCAGGAAAACCAAAGATACTAAGAACTGAGCATTCAGGAATAATTCAGATCTTAGTTAAATTAATTGACTCCATTCCAATCAACAGAAAACCCTTGAAGAAGCAATGACTGATTATAGATTTGAAGAAGGATTACTAGGAAGACAAGCAGTAGAACGCCTACAAATGCCATAACTGGTACGGCCCCCCAGCCTGCTACGACCTTCCCTTGACCTGAATTGCCAATGGATTTAAGAAGTGAGCCAAGAGCAGTTTTTTGTCCCATTTTGAGTAGCTAGCCTCAGTTAATGATTAAGTTTGGATATTGTATGAGAAATTGTCCATAAAGGACCCAACCTGTAGAAACTCTTGATGCAAACTTCTTCACCTGCTCTTTCATTAGCCGTTATTGTCTTAGTAGTACTATTTTTGCTGACTGGATTTGGGGTTTACACGGCATTTGGGCCTCCATCAGGAGGCCTTGATGACCCTTGGGATGATCATGAGGACTGATGCTTTTGTTAACAAAAGGTCAATTGTGTAAAAATCGACTTCGAAACATTTCAATTCAGTGTCATATATGGGTCAATTTGACCTCAACCACCAATAAGATGGCTGAGGTTCCTTAGATGCGTTAGTTATTCATGCTTGCCCTCAAGATTTCCGTATACACGGTCGTCTTCTTCTTCGTTGGAGTTTTCTTATTTGGCTTCTTAGCCAGTGATCCAAGCAGAACACCAGCTAGAAAAGACTTAGAAGGCCCTCAAGATTGAGGCCTTCAAGCTTAGATTGGGATTTCGACTTCTTTTGGTCTTAATTAAAGATCGCCTTTAGTTGTGGTTCCTTCCACTGAGTATCGCAGTAAAAGAAAATTTATTTGCGATAAGATCAAATTGATTTTTGCAAGCTCTTTTTCTTTGAGTTTGTCCTTTTTTTGTATCTCTGAGGTTGTAGAAGCTTTAGAGATGCATTTTCCATGTCATGGAGAAAAAATAAATTTATCTTTTCATTCGACTTGCCATTCAGATGATTTAAAACAAGTTAAAACTAATTTTTCTTCTAAAGTTCCTGTCTTAGAGAGCTGGAATTATTGGTTTTCTCAAAGTCAACTTATTTCTGATAATCCTCTAAGTCAAATTAATAGGAATTTTAAAAAGCTTGATTCGCTTAGTAATTTAGATAATCAACAATCACAATTTAATCAATTGTCGGAATTGGAAATCAAATCAGATAATCAATATTGGTTGGATGACAACGTATTTATTGCAAAGGGACAAGCTTCTCTAGTACTTAATGGTGGGATATTAGAGGCAGAATTTATAAAATATAATAGAACATTAAATCAATTAGTAGCTGAGGGTAACGTTCGTTTTATTAGAGGTGGACAATATTTTGAGGCAAAAATCTTTCAATATGATTTTGGGGAAAATACAGGATATGCAAACAATGTTTATGGATCTATTGATCTTAAAACTGTTGCAGATGATATTGATTCATTAAAGAAAGAGTATAGAAAAAGTCATTCTGCAAGTAATCAAATAGAAAATATCTTTAATCAAAGTACAATTTCTTTTAAAGTTGGAGATGTTGATGAAAGGTTAGATCCATTTAGAAGTTCAATAGTTAATAGTAAATTTATTCGAAGATGGAGGTTTATCGCTGAAAGTATTCACATACACAAGTCAGGCTGGACGGCCGAGGAAATTATTTTTACTAATGATCCATTAAATCCACCTCAATTAAAAATACAAGCCAATGGTGTTTATGCAAAATTAAATAAAGACAAGGAGTCTTATACAATCACTCCTAAGAGCTCTAAAATAATAGTTGATAATAGAATTGTAATACCACTTGGAAGGAGAACAATTAGCAAAGAACAAAAGAAATGGATTAGTTCTTTTGATTTTAACGATCGAGATGGTTTTTATATTTCTAGAAATTTTCAACCAGTTAAGTTTGGTGATGATTTTTCTTTATCGCTTAAGCCTCAGTTTTTATTGCAAAGATTTCTAAAGGGTCATACAAACTCATATCCAATGATTGGAGAAAATATTAATACTCTTAAAGTAAGAAGTCATAACAATACTTATGATTTGTTGGGATTAGATGCAAGTATTAATAGCAAAATTAAACATTGGAATTTCTCTTTTGATTCAAATATTAGTACTTTTAATCCAAAAAGATTTGCTCATGGCATTAGATATTATGCCGGTTTAACTAGAAAATTAAAATTTTCTAGAATAGATAATATAGATATGTCTATATTTTCTGCATATAGATTGAAAACTAAAAATGGTTCTTTAGGAGATAATGATATTTATAATACTTATGGTGTATCTTTATCAAAAGCTAATAAGTGGAACTCTGACAATCTTATGTATCAAAATATGATGAATGTAGTTGTAGGAAAATATAAAGCCGAATCAATTCATACTAAGAATTTCATTAGTGCTTTAAGAAGTGAATTTTCAAATGTAATGTCATTTACATATGTTTTGTGGAAGCCGCAAAATAGACTTTCTTTTGCTAATTCTGGATATACAGAAATATTTCCTACAATTAGTCGAGGCTTGAGTTTTAAAGGAACTATGCATTCTTCAGTATTTTTTTATGAAGGGTTTGAGTCCCAAGCTTTGAAAACTTTTAGTGCAGGACCTGAGTTGACTTTAGGTAGATTAGAAAGTGATTTCTTCAATTATACGTCAATTTCTATTATGCCTAGCTTGTCATTCAGGTCAGGGCAAAGTCCATTTAAATTTGACAATAAAGAAGATCTAAAAACAATACAAATTGCTTTGTCGCAACATTTAATAGGTCCATTACTGATTTCGTCTTATTATGATGTTAATATTGATACAGATTCTGAATTGTATGGGAAAACTATTGATGCAAAATTAGCTCTTATTTTTAAAAGAAGGGCATATGAAAGTAGCTTATTCTATGATATTAATAATAAATCAGGAGGTATTATGTTTAGAATTAATGGATTTAATTTTGATGGTTCATCCGCTAGGTTTGATTAAATTAAAGAATTGATTCAGATATTTTCAATAGAGGAGATTTTATATGTTTTTGAAATTATTCAAGTATGGTAACTTTTGCTTAATTGATTTAATTTTCGAACCTTCTGATAATAATGTGTTAGCTATATCCCATCTTCCAGAAACGAGCATTTCATAAGTTGCTTTTTCAATATTTATATTCCAAGTATTTTCTTTTCCTTTAAGTATCTTTGTTAGCAGGGAAAGGTTAAATTTTTGACTTGGGTTGGACTTTGTTGCATTCATTAATGAATTTATCTCTTTTGCAGGTAGTGTTGCGCAGGTAACTCCTAAAGATAAGCAATTTCCGTAAAATATTTCTGCAAAACTTTCTCCTATAATTGCTCTAATCCCCCATCTCATTAACGCTTGCGGAGCATGTTCTCTGCTAGAACCGCAACCAAAATTTTTATTCACTAAAAGAATAGAAGCTCCTTTATTAATATCTTGATCAAAAGGATGATTGCCTTTTCCCTCAAAGCGATCATCAATAAATACTTTGTCTCCTAAAAAATCAAAGCTGACACATTTTAGAAATCTTGCAGGAATTATTCTGTCAGTATCAATATCATCACCTTTCAAACACATGCATCTTCCTTGCACTGTCGTAATTGGGCCTTTAGGAAAACTTTGCTCGTTGAAATTTGTTTGAGACATCTTTCATTACTCCGATTTATTAAAGTTTTTTCGTACATCCGAGACATGACCATTAATCGCAGCTGCCGCTACCATTGCTGGACTCATCAAAAGCGTTCGCCCATTGGATGAGCCTTGTCTTCCTTTGAAATTTCGATTACTAGAACTTGCGCAAATTTGATCACCTTCAAGCTTGTCGGGATTCATGGCAAGACACATTGAACAGCCCGGCTTTCTCCATTCAAATCCAGCACTTCTAAAAATATTATCTAAGCCCTCTTTTTCAGCCTCAATGGAAACTTTTTCTGATCCTGGAACAACAAATGCTTTTACGCCTTGTGCAACCTTCTGATCTTTTACTATTTGTGCGGCTATTCTTAAATCACTTAATCGACCATTGGTGCAACTTCCAATAAAACAAACATCTATTGGTACTCCGTTGATTGGTTCCCCAGGGTTGAAGCGCATATATTTATAAGCTTGTTCAGCGATGTCTACATCAGAGTCAATAAGCTCTTGCGGATTGGGTATTTTTTCACTAATGCCAATTGCTTGGCCAGGAGTTATCCCCCAGGTCACAGTAGGTTCTATTTGAGATGCATCAAAGATTACTTCTGAATCGAATTCTGCATCTTTATCACTAGATAGTCCTTCCCACCATGTTTTTGCTAATTCCCATTCTTTACCTTGAGGAGAATAAGGTCGGTGTTTTAGGTAGCTGAAAGTTGTCTCGTCAGGATTTATATATCCACATCTTGCGCCTCCCTCTATCGCCATATTGCAAATGGTCATTCTTTCTTCCATGGATAATTTTTGGATGGCGGGACCAGCAAATTCATACGCAAACCCAACACCTCCTTTAACTCCCAGTATTTTAATTACATGCAAAATAAGATCTTTTGCAAACACTCCTTTATTTAATTCACCCTTAAACCAAAGCCTTTTTACTTTGAGTTTTTTCATTGCCACTGTTTGGCTTGCTAGTACATCTCTTACTTGGCTAGTACCGATCCCAAAAGCAATTGCCCCAAAAGCTCCATGGGTAGAAGTATGAGAGTCTCCGCAAGCAACAGTCATTCCTGGTTGGGTTAATCCTGCTTCAGGGGCTATGACATGTACGATGCCTTGATTGCCTGATCCAATTTGAAATAGTTTAATTCCATGCTTTTTACAGTTTTTTTCAAGAGTTTTCAGCATCTCTTCCGCAAGTGAGTCTTTAAATGGCCTTTCTTGGCTTTTTGTCGGAACAATATGATCAACTGTTGCTACGGTCCTTTCGGGAGAATTGACCTTGAAATCTTTTTCTTCAAGAGCTGAAAAAGCTTGAGGGCTTGTTACTTCATGTATTAGATGAAGGCCTATAAAAAGCTGAGTACTTCCACCTGGAAGATTTCCAACAGTATGGAGGTCCCAGACTTTGTCATAGAGAGTTTTTCTACTCAACATTTGCTTTGCAACTTAATGAGATTAGCTTGTTGCAAGTAGAAAAAGTCTGAATTCGTCAAGAGCTTTTAAAACGGATAACCTCTGAATTTCTTGTCTTGATCTTCTTGGATTGAATTTGTAAGGCTTAGTGTCAACAAAATTTTTAGGACCAATTATTGAAATATAAACGAGACCAATTGGTTTTTCACTGCTTCCACCAGTTGGTCCAGCGATACCCGTAATAGCAATAGACCAGTCTGAGGAAGTTTCATTGCGAATACCAATAGCCATTGCTTCTGCAACAGATTGCGAGACAGCTCCATTATTTTCAATTAGTTTTACTGGAACTCCAAGTAGATTTGTTTTTAATTTATTTGAATAAGAAATTATCCCACCTAAAAAAACACTTGATGCTCCCACTACTGAAGTAAGACTTGAGCCAAGCAAGCCACCTGAGCAAGACTCAGCTATTGAAATGGATTCACAGCGCCTTTGCAACAAGTTAATTATAACTTCTGGAAGACTTTCATTGTTTACGCTAAAGCACTTAGATTTGGTGGTCTCTAATATTTTTAATATCATTGGGGAAATTAAGTTATTAGCTTCTTCTTTTGAATTTGCTTTAGCAGTGATTCTTAGTTTAACTTCTCCTAGAGAAGCATAAGGCGCAATGGTTGGGTTTTTAGATTGAAGTAAAATATCTAATTTTTCTGCAAGATTTGATTCTCTAATACCAGTAAATCTAAGAGTTTTACTTAACAAAATACTTTCAGAGTTTTTATTTCTTTTAAGCCAAGGTAAAGCAGAATCAGTCCACATTTGTTTAAGCTCTGATGGAACTCCTGGGAAAGTAATTATTGTAAAATTCTCTTTAGGACTCCAAATCATTCCTGGAGCTGTGCCATTTTTATTAGGTAAAATCTCTGCATCAATAGGTAACAAAGCTTGTTTGTAATTGTTTTCAGCAATGTTTCCATTAAAGCCTAATTTATTTTTTATATCGAGTAAAATATCTTTTCTTTCTTTTAGCTTTGAATTAAATGCACTGGCGATCGAGATAGTTGTTATATCATCTTGAGTAGGGCCTAGACCTCCTGTGGTGATTAATATTTCGCATCTTTCAGAAGCTTCTAATATTGCAGATTTTAATCTGTCAATATTGTCACCTAGAACCATCTGTCTATAGTGTGGCAAGGCTAAGGCTGCCAATTCTTCAGCAATCCACCTTGCATTACTATTTAGAATATTCCCAAGTAATAATTCGCTGCCGATACAAATTATCTCGACTGAATTTTTTTGTTTTTTATAATTCAAAATTCTTTAAATATTTTTATATAGTGGAAAATTAGAGCATAATTTTAATACTTTTTCTTTACATTGACTCTTTATAATCTCATCTTGAGAGTTCAAGAGTCTGTCTGCAATGATATCTGCTACTTCTACAAAAGCTTGATTGTCGAACCCTCTTGTAGTCAATGCAGCAGTTCCTAGTCTTAGGCCACTTGTGACAAAAGGAGATTCTGGATCAAAAGGAACTGTGTTTTTATTTGCAGTTATATTGACTTCACTAACTAATAGGTCAGCCTTTTTTCCAGTCATTCCTATGCTTCTTAGATCTAGTAGAACAATATGATTATCTGTACCTTTACTAACAACTTCAATACCTCTTTCTTGCAATCTTTTTGAAAGGCTTTTTGCATTGCTGACAATTGCTCGGCTATATAAAGCGAATTCAGGTTGTAATGCCTCGCCAAAAGCTACTGCTTTTGCGGCAATAACATGTTCAAGGGGACCTCCCTGTGTTCCGGGGAAAACGGATTTATCTAATTTCTTCCCTAACTCTAAGTTGTTGGAAAGTATCATTCCTCCTCTTGGCCCACGAAGAGTTTTATGTGTTGTTGTTGTTACAACGTCGCAGAAATCCATTGGGCTTGGATGAATTCCACTTGCAACTAGACCAGCAATATGAGCCATGTCCGCCAAAAGAAATGCCCCAACTTCTTTAGCAATGGATCTAAATCCCTCAAAATCAATAACCCTTGGATAAGCAGAGTATCCGCATATGATTAGCTTAGGTTTGCTTTCTAAGGCTATTTGGCGAATTGCTTTCATATCCAACTGCTGACTAATTGGATCGACACCATAATGAAAAGCTTTGAACCATTTTCCACTGACATTTACTGGAGAGCCATGCGTAAGATGACCTCCATGGGAAAGGTCCATTCCTAAAATGGTGTCCCCTGGTTTTAATAGTGTTAAAAAAACTGAAAAATTTGCTTGGGCTCCACTGTGAGGTTGAACATTGACCCACTTGGATTGGAATAATCTTTTTGCCCTATCGATAGCTAATTGTTCAATAGAATCTATGAATTCACATCCTCCGTAATATCTTTTGTTAGGTAGGCCTTCTGCATATTTGTTGGTCAGCAATGAGCCTTGAGCATTCATTACTGCTTGAGAAGCGAAGTTTTCGCTGGCGATAAGTTCTAGATGCGTTTCTTGTCTGATCGACTCCTTTGAAATAAGACCATAGATCTCCTTGTCAATACTCTCAAGAGAAGAAGTTATTTTGCTCATTTCTATGAGTCAACAGAATTCTTAGCAATGTAGATGAGCTTCGATAAAAGCTTTTTTTTTTAACTCTATATGTGTTGATCACGTGAAATTTTTGTGAAACGCGCCTGGAGAGATTCGAACTCCCGACCCTCTGATCCGTAGTCAGATGCTCTAATCCGCTGAGCTACAGGCGCATGAAAGATTTAATAAGAACTTATTTTGATGCACAAATCCCACTATATTGGACAGTATGGCGTAAAAATTGTATAAATACAAAAATTCTTATGCCTTTACGATGGTATGGCAATGGTGATCAATCTGATCCCCTTTATTTGCATTTTTCTAGAATTGTCAATTTAACTATCCATTTCATGCTCTTTGCGGCTATTAATAGCTGCTTATGGTTTTTTCAGAATCTTGGCCAAACTTGGTCCTCTCTAAAAGTTTTTACAGGGATTTGGATTCTTCTCTTAATGGTTCATTTGACATATGTCATTATTCGAAAGCCTGCATCAGAAGCCGAAAAGCTTTTAGAAAAAGAGTGAGCTGAACTTGTTTTGCTATGACAATCAATTCTTCTCAGCTTCGGGAGCTACAGAATGCAATTTCTGATCGAATTTATCTTCAAATAGAAAACTGGAATCTGTATTTAGGCGATGCAGGCCTTGCAGAGGCGTTGTCTATAGAATGCAATGCATTTATAAGCGAGGGCCCTGAAAAAGCCTCTAAGAAGGCTTTGGAGAGCGTTCAGGTTCAAATAGGCGGTAATAAGAGTAATTTACCTCTGTCGCGATTCGTTTCTTCTCAACAATGTTTTGAACTGGAAGAACTTTTAAGGACCTACTGCGGATAAGGTGAAATAAATTACAGTTTTAATGTGCTGATTATCGAAGTTACTAATGCTCGTGAAGTTGTCCGCAAACAAGTAGGTCGACTTGGTGAAAGATTAATTGGGAAAGTAGTAGATGCTGAGTCACAAGTTGAGAAAGCTTTAATACAAGAGATGGAAACAGCATTTAAAGAATTTGGAATTGAAGCCAGGATTCTTTCAGTTAATGGACCTCAGCTTGATGGGAGTGAATTTTTGCAATTTCCCCTTTTGGTAAGGGAGGAAAGGGACGTTGTCCTTAACGAAGATTGATTTTTGATCTTGAAATTTGAAGGATTACTTTCAATTCATTAATGTTGAGGAGTATACCTAGTCCAAAAAAAGATGTTATACCGAGTGACATTGCAATAATTAGCTTTAGTAATAGCCAATATATTTCCTGCGAAAAAACAAAATTAATGTTTACAAACCATGTAGTAAGGCCAGAAATAAGACCACATAGAAAAATTTTAACAATGTCTTGACTCCATTTTCTTAGCGGCAAATTTTTTAACTTATTATTGAGACTAATTATTAGACAGATGCATGAAATTAAGTTGACAATTCCTGTTGCTAAGACTAAGCCAGGAGCGCCAAAATTAAACGTGAACTGAGGACCCCATGGTGAAGGACCACCTATAAAAATCCAATCAAAAATAATATTAATAACTATTCCAATTGTGGAGACTTTTAACGGGGTTTTGCTTTCTCCTAATGCATAAAAGATTCTGACAAATAGATCTCTACAAAGATAGGCTGGCATGCCAATCCCGTATGCGATTAATATTTCCCCTACGAAGTTAATAGCATAAATATCAAATGCGCCTCTCCCAAATGCTATTTGAACTATTAGGGTTCCTAACGATACAAAAATAGATCCCAGGGCAACCATGCTTATTATTGAAATAATAAGACCTTTCTGAATTTCTTTATAAAGAAATGGCCAATTATCTTTAGAACTTAATTTCGCAAAACTAGGCATTAGTGGTAATATAATTGCATTTGAAATAAGGCCTAAAGGTGCTTGAGCAATGAAGTTTGCATAACCTAATCCTGATGCTGCACCAGCTATATTTGAAGCAAAAAATAAATCTGTAAAAACATTAATTTGAAGCATGCCTGAAGATATTACTGCTGGAAAAGCTATTCCCCAAAACTCTTTAATACTATCGTTCCCCCAATTCCATACGTTTCGTATTTTTAATAAACCTCTTTTTATTAACAGTGGAATTTGAAATATCCATTGTGTTAATGCGCCTAAGAATGTTGCTTGAGCGAGAGTTATTTCTAATCCATTGTTAATATTGGTTAGTAAGATTTCTTGGCTTTGATCTAAAACTAAAAAGCCTATCCAAGATATTAGTATAATATTAGAAATGATTGGAGAAATTGAGGGTAGGAAAAAATGGTCATAGGCATTCAATGCGCCAAAACCTACACCAATTAATCCTGAAATTAGAGTAATTGGGGCCATTATTTTTAGTTGATTTACAGCTATTTGATGAATTTCTATTTGGAGACCTGGACCTAAAATTGTAATAATTTGGTCGGCAGTAAAAAAGATAATTATGCTCAAAAAAAACAAAAAAATACTGATTGATGTGATAACACTGGAAATAATAAAAGCTGCTTGAGCTTTTTTCTTTCGACTTAATACACTGACTATTGCATTATGCAGTGGTCCATTCAGGCCACCTACCAGAACTAAAAAGAATCCTGGTATAACGTAGGCATAATTAAATGCATCATATGCGGCCCCGACGCCGAAAACACTTGCTATTACTAGTTGTCTAATTAATCCACCTACTTTACTAAACAAAGTTCCAAGACTAATTATCAAAGCAATTTTTTTTCTAGATCGAACCATTCTTGTTGCAGATTAATTTCATTATTTGTTGGCAATTTATAAATGCCTCGTTTATTTTGAATAGCTTAGATAGAGAATAATTAAATGGTAGGAAAAACCCTATTGGAATTTCCACCTCTTCATGAGGGAATATTAGTCAAAAGATATAAACGCTTTTTAGCAGATGTAAGGTTAAAAGACGGTTCAGTAATTACTGCTCACTGCCCAAATACTGGACCGATGAAGGGGGTTCTCTATCCAGGTAGGCGCGTCAGATTAAATTATTGCCCTTCTCCGTCTAGGAAACTTAATTGGACTTGGGAACAGGCTGAAGTGCCAATCGCGAATAATGGGACATGTTGGGTAGGTGTTAATACATTATTTGCAAATAAGTTAATACGCATACTTATTGAAAAAGGTTTTTTAGAAGAGTATATAGGCCCTTTTTCTAATATTCGAAATGAAGTTCCTTATGGAGAATTAAAAAAAAGTCGAATCGATTTGCTTGTTGAGCCAAAGCCAAAAAATATTGATTTGAGAACAATTTATATAGAGGTCAAAAATACAACATGGGTTCAGGGAGAAAGAGCCCTTTTCCCTGACACAGTAACTGAAAGGGGGCAAAAGCATTTAAGAGAGTTAAGAAACTTAGTTCCAGTATCTAGGGGAGTACTTATTCCATGTATTTGTCGTTCAGATGTATCCAGTTTTTCTCCAGGAGACTCTGCCGACAAAAACTATGGAACTCTGTTTAGAAAGGCAATTGAAGCAGGAGTAGAAGTGATTCCTTGCTCGTTTGGTTTTTATAGAGATCACATTACTTGGGAGGGCATCAAAAAAGTGTTCGTTAATGATCAACATGCATAACCGTGGTTATATGTATTAAAACTTTGGACGAATTTAATTTTTGGTATAAACAGGTACTGGACAATCTGCAAACATCATTGATATTTAATTTACATAGGGCTTATTAGCTCAATTCCAATCGCTTTTCTTATGACGACAGCATTGCCTTCTTCTGAAGGGCGGAGAACTGCCAGGCTTCAAGAATCAAGCCTTTTAGAAGCTCCCCTTCTTCTTTTACGTAGTATTCGTGGCTTTAGAAATCATCAATCCTTAACTTGGTTAGCAACGGTTCCTTTGGCTTTATTGGGACTTGGCGTATTTGGCTTTGCTGCGCGTGCAGAAGTTGGATTAGCTGATCTCACAGGATTGCAAGCAGCTTCATTTCTGGCAGATAACCTTTGGCTTTTTGTCGCAACAATCCTTGTGATTTTTATGAATGCTGGTTTTGCAATGGTTGAAGCAGGAATGTGCCGATCAAAGAATGCTGTAAATATTCTTACTAAAAATCTTTTTGTCTTTGCTTTAGCTGTAACTGCATATTGGGTAATTGGCTATTCACTTATGTATGGTGAGCCAACCTTCGCAGGTGGATGGCTATATTTTAAAGGCCTTTTCTTTGATCCAGATCCTTCAAGTGCATTAGCATGTGCTGCTGCTGGTGAGACTGGTTGCTTAGTACCTGCAGTAGATTTCTTGTTCCAGGCAGCATTCGCTGGTACTGCAGCAACTATCGTTTCTGGACTTGTGGCTGAAAGGGTAAAGTTTGGAGAATTCGTTGTTTTCTCTTTAGTATTAACTGCCTTTATTTACCCAATTGCAGGAAGTTGGCAGTGGAATGGTGGATGGTTATCAGAGCTTGGTTTTATCGATTTTGCAGGTTCTTCTATTGTGCATTCTGTTGGAGGATGGGCAGGTTTAGTTGGAGCAATGCTTCTTGGGCCACGTATAGGGAAGTTTGTTGATGGTAAGGCCCAAGCTATGCCAGGACATAATATGGCACTCGCTACGCTTGGTGCACTTGTTTTATGGATCGGATGGTATGGCTTTAATCCTGGCTCGGAACTTGCTATGGACCAATATGTAGCATTCGTAGCCGTGACAACCACTCTTGCAGCTGCAGGAGGTGCTATTGCTGCAACTATTATTTCTACTTTGACCTCTGGGAAGCCAGACTTAACAATGATCATTAATGGAATACTTGCTGGCCTTGTAAGTATTACAGCTGGTTGTGGAAATATGACTTTAACTGGGTCGTGGTTGGCAGGCTTTGTAGGTGGGGTAATTGTTGTTTTTGCCGTTTCTGCTATAGACAATGCAGGCATAGATGATCCTGTGGGTGCTTTCTCTGTGCATGGAGTTTGCGGCGTTTGGGGCACTATTGTCATAGGCCTTTGGGGAGTTGACGGTATGGACCCTGGAGCTATTGGAATTGGTCTTCTTAATGGTGGTGGTTTCAAAGTTCTCTTAGTTCAAGCTTTAGGTGCGGCAGCGTACGCTATTTGGACTATTTTTACCTGCTGGATAGTCTGGTCAATTATTGGTGGTTTCTTTGGTGGAATTAGAGTGTCTGAACAAGAAGAAATCCAAGGGTTAGATATTGGCGAGCATGGAATGGAGGCTTACCCAGATTTTGCTTCAGTAAAATAACTTTGGATTAAGTTGTTTCTTAAAAGCCCAGCATTTTGCTGGGCTTTTTTGTATTTTGACTTTTTTCTAATAGAGTTCCTTTTATTAGAAGTAATGGATTAATGGACACTCAGGCATTTAAGCGTTCTCTTCATCATTCAAATAGATATAATAGAAGGGGGTTTGAATCTCCAGCTAAGCGTGCTCAGGCCCTTGAGAAAGCTTATCAAAGTAATTTGATTGCTTCTATCAGAGACAATAATTATCTTTTTGAACATGGAAGGCTCCAAGTAAAACTTGCAGAAGCTTTTGGGTTTTGTTGGGGAGTAGAGCGTGCAGTTGCTATGGCATATGAAACAAGGAGGCATTATCCAAATGAAAGGATTTGGATAACAAATGAGATTATTCACAATCCTTCTGTTAATGATCACCTTAGAAATATGAATGTAAAGTTCATCTCCGCAGAAAAAGGTATTAAGGATTTTTCAGCTGTTGAGAAAGGAGATGTTGTGATACTTCCAGCATTTGGAGCAACAGTTCAAGAAATGAAACTTCTCCATGAACGAGGTTGCCACATTATTGATACTACTTGCCCTTGGGTGTCCAAGGTTTGGCATACAGTTGAGAAGCACAAGAAACATGAATTTACATCTATTATTCATGGGAAAGTAAAGCATGAGGAAACATTAGCGACTAGTTCATTTGCAGGTACCTATTTGGTGGTCCTTGATCTTGAAGAGGCAGAATATGTTTCTAATTACATTCTTGGGAAAGGAGATAGGCAAGATTTTTTAAAGAAGTTTTCGAGAGCATTCTCTCAGGGCTTTGATCCTGATATCGATCTTCAAAGGTTGGGTGTTGCCAATCAAACCACTATGTTGAAGAGTGAAACAGAAGAAATTGGCAGGTTATTTGAAAAAACAATGCTATCTAAATATGGCCCCTCTGTTTTGAATGAACATTTTCTTGCATTTAATACTATTTGTGATGCCACAGAAGAAAGACAGGATGCAATGTTTTCTTTGGTTGATGAACCACTGGATTTACTTGTGGTAATTGGCGGATTCAATTCGTCTAATACAACGCATTTACAAGAAATCGCAATTAGTCGCGGCATTCGTTCTTTTCATATTGATACACCTGAAAGGATTGGAGAATTAGAGAATACAATTACTCATAAACCTTTGGGAGCAGAGCTTCAAACCGAACAAGATTTTTTACCTAGTGGTGAAGTTTCTGTTGGGATCACTTCTGGAGCATCCACTCCTGACAGAATTGTAGAAGATGTGATTCAAAAACTCATTACGCTTAGCGAAGCTAAAACTCATTGAGGTCAATAAAAATCAAGTAAAATTTGTTAGTTTTTATTAAACACTAAATTTAGATATGCCTGATTCAAGTAATTCCAACTCACAGAACGCAGAAATGTCCAACACCCCTCAGTCTTCTAATCAACCCCAGAAAGTTGAGGTTGTAGTTGCGAGTCCATCTGATGGTGAAGTGAATATTTTGGGAGAGCTAGCTATTTTTATGCTCAGAGTGGTTTTTAGTTTATTTATGATTCATCATGGTCTTGAGAAACTGCAGGATCCTCAGGGCTTTGCCGATTTTGTTGTTGGAAAATACTTCCCCTTCCTGCCAGGAGATCCTGTGGTTTGGACCTTTTTAGCAGGGGTGACTCAGGTTTTATGTCCCATTGGCTTAGGTATAGGAATTTTGCCAAGGCTTTCAGCTTTGGGGCTTCTTTCAACAATGGTTTTTGCAATATATTTTCATTTTGCTGATACAGGATTAGAAGGCTTCCCTTTAGCAGTCGTAGAAAATCATAATTATGCATTTGAATTATCTGCGATATATGCAGTGATTTCCCTTTATTTTTTATTTGCAGGACCTGGAAGGTTATCTGCTTTTAAGAAACCTAATAAGGTTACTTATTATCCGAATAGTAAAGATAATTAGAAATAGATAATTAATGTAAGAAATGTCTTTTTTTAGTAAAGATCATAGCTAAACCAAGTTTATTGCAAGCTTCTATAGACTCTGAGTCTCTTATGCTTCCTCCAGGTTGAATAATTGCTTTGATTCCGTGTTTTCCTGCCAAATTGACAGTATCGCTAAAAGGAAAGAAGCCATCACTTGCTAATACTGAACCTTTTACATTTTCGCACCCTGCTTCTATAGCAATTTTGGCAGACCCAACTCTATTCATCTGTCCAGCTCCAATACCAACTGTTGCGCAATTTGAGGCAATAACAATTGCATTTGATCTTACGTGTCGGACTACCTTCCAGGCAAAAATTAGGTCTTTTTCTTCTTCTATCGTTAATCCTTTTTTTGTCACCAATTCCCAGTCTTTTAGGTTAATTAATTGATTGTCTTGATCTTGAATTAATAGTCCTCCCAGAATACTTCTTATATGATGATTCCTAGAATTCTTAATTGCATTTTCCGATAATTCAAGTAACCGTAGGTTCCCTTTCTTGCTAAGAAGATCTCTTGACTCCTGGTCAAATTTAGGCGCGACGATACATTCAACAAATTTATCTTTCAAAATTTCTGCAGTTGCAAGATTTACTGTCTTATTAAGTGCAACAATGCCTCCAAAAGAACTAATTGGATCTGCTGCAAATGCTTTTTTAGTAGCTAATTCTATGGAATTAGCTACTGCAACTCCGCAAGGATTAGAGTGCTTAATTATGACAGCAGCATTTTTATTTGAATCTTTTGTATTATAATCAAACTCTTGCACTGTTAATAATGCTGCTTCTAAATCAAGCAGATTATTAGTACTTAATTCCTTCCCTTGTAGTTGAATTGCTCCCCCCCAACCTTCATTTTCTAAGGCAAACCATGAGGCTTTTTGATGAGGGTTTTCCCCATATCTAAGACTTTGTTTAAGAGGTAGATCTTCAAACCAAATTTGATTATTTACATTATTTTTCTTGGCCATCCATTTACTTATGGCAATATCATAACTAGCAGTATGTTCAAATGCTTTTAGTGCATAAGACCTCCTTGCTTCTAATGAGATTTCTCCTGTATTCAATGCATTTAAAAAGTTTTCATATTGATTAGGTGAGGTTAAAATAATAACAGAATCGTGATTTTTTGCAGCTGCACGAATCATAGCTGGACCTCCTATATCAATATTTTCTATTGCATTGTCCCAATTACAATTAGTTTGAGCAATTGTTTCTTTAAAGGGATATAGATTGACAACAACTAAATCTATAGGAGAAATATTTTCTTTAATTAGATCATCTATATGAGATTGATCATTTTGTTTTGCAAGTATTCCACCATGTATCTTTGGGTGAAGAGTTTTAACTCTCCCATTTAGAATCTCGTTAGCACCAGTATATTCAGAAACTTTTGTTACTGGAATGCCTTCATTCTTAATACAATTGGCTGTCCCGCCACTGGAGAGAATTTTAAAGCCATGAATAGAATGGAGTGCTTTCGCAAAGGGGATCAGGTTCTCTTTATTGGAAACGCTTATTAACGCGATTGGAGCCATGAACGAAAAAGTTATTCTCTCTCAAAGCAACTTACGTAAAGAAAAAGAAAATTGCATAAAAAATGAGGAACTTATATCTTTTAGTACACATTCTTCGGACTCGAGATTGATTTTGCTGCATGGATGGGGTGCAGATGCAGAAGACTTAATACCTATCGGACTATCAATCAGGGACATTTTAGGAGAAAGTCTTGAGATAGTAGCTTTGCGAGCCCCTGATGTTCACTTAAGTGGATTTGGCAAGCAATGGTATAGCTTGTTCCCACCAGACTGGAAAGAAGCTTCTGTTGCTGTAGAGCATCTTGAAGTTCGTTTGCAAGCCTTTGAGTGGACAAAAATTCCTCTTAAAAAGACTGTGATCCTTGGATTCTCTCAGGGTGGAGCAATGGCTTTAGCAAGTGGTTGGAATTTACCTTTTGCTGGCTTGATTTCATGCAGCGGTTACTCTCATCCTGGTTGGGATCCAGGCCAAAATCAGACTCCAGTTTTTCTTGCCCATGGTTGCTTTGATAATGTCGTACCAATAGAAGCAAATAAACAAATGCAAGATCTATTTAGGCTCAAGAATATTTCTTTTTCTTCTGAAATATTTGAAGGAGGGCACGAAATCCCTCCTTTAATTGTTAATAAAATTTCCGAAGAAGTTAAAAAGTTTTTGCGGTAAGTTCAAACAAAAGCATACTCATACTCTTCAATTTCTTCCCAATCATCTGAAGTTAACTCAAGGCCTTCAAACATATTCCTCTCTCCAACAGCATCAACAATGTGTCTTAATGACGGGAAAAGAAAATGATTTTCTTCAGCATATTGAGCACTGAATAAACCTTTTTCACCCCAGAAAAAACGATCAGTAGTATGTTCATTGCGTCTGACATTTACAATTGCTGGGGCGATTAAGGTTTCTTCCGCAATATACCTTCTTGCTGCAGTAACAGGTTTGTATTGCCCAGTTTCAAGATGAAAAGTTGGAACATGAGCCATTACTCTCTGGCCAGCAAGCCTTCTGCGACTAATGCGCTTACGTTTTTTTGACATTTAACGCCTCTTTTGATTGTAGATGTGAATTAAATTAAATGAAGCAGAAGAGATCCATAATTGTGCGAATCTTTCCTAATGCTGCAGAAGACTATGCAGCTTTCATTTGAAGTAAATGAAAGGACAACTAGGGTTGCGATTAGATCCGCAACTTCTTTAGTTAGGCTATTGTCAGGGGACCCATCAACCTCTGATATAGCCGTTAAGAGCGCTTTTCTGCTGCTCAACTAAAATTAGGTCAGATTCAGATGGCCTTGCTTGGCATCTACTGCTAAACCTTTTATCTATCTTAATAGTTTTTTTGGAATTTACAAGCAATTACTTCAGTTTGGTCTTCAGGGGAAGCTTGGGAAAGCATTAGATTATGAATTTTTCTAATCACCTCTTAAGTTTGATAGAGCTTGAGTTAAAGAGCTTTGATGATCAACTTGACTTAGAAAGTTTGGTGGTATATGCAGTAAATCCAAGTAGTGAAGCGTCTCCAGTTTTTGAAGTTGTTGGCCAATGGCCAAAAAATCTGAATAAAATTCTTGGTCCTATTGATAATGACTTGGAATTGAGGGCACCATCTTTGAATAGGCGTTGGTATCCATTGCAAGACGGATCCATTCTTATAGGTGTTTTGAGAGCAGAAAGATCTTCTTCCAAAAAGATGTGGCCAGAGTCACTTGATAAGAAATTATTAGCTTCTGCAAGTGTTTTGGCTAATTCACTTGCATTAGAATTAGAAAGAAAACGTTTAGGGAAACAAATTAGACAACAGAGTGAACAAATTGGCTTGTTAGTACATCAATTAAAAAACCCTTTATCAGCTTTAAAAACTTATGCGCAACTTCTGCTGAGAAAAATTGGACCAGACAGTAGTCACAGAAATTTAGTGGAGGGGTTATTAGTTGAGCAGGCTCAGTTTGATAAATATTTGGATGCATTGGATGATTTAAGCAAGGATAGTTCTCCTAAGAAGTCATTTAGTGGGTCTCATTTATTGCTTCCTCCGTTATTACCTAATTCAGGCTCTTTGTCTCTCAAGCAATTATTAGAACCTTTGATAGAACGTGCAGCTGCAAATGCAAAGTTACAAGGAAAGCAATGGTATGGCCCTCAGGAATGGCCTGACTGGATTGAAAAGTCAGAATTCCTTGCACAAGGAGATATTGCTGAAATTGTGGCCAACCTTATTGAAAATGCCTTTAGATATAGTCCAAATGATGTAGCAATTGGATTGACATTAAATGATAGAGGACTATGCGTTTGGGATGAAGGGCCTTCAATCCCAAAAAAAGATAATGAAAGGATTTTTCAAAAAGGTTTTAGATTAAAAAATATCAAGAATGCAAATGGAAGTGGAATAGGGTTAAGCCTTGGGAGGCAACTTGCGAGGAGAATGGGAGGAGATTTGTTTTTGCTTGATAATCCCTCTGCTTTTGAGAAAAATCTTTCTCAATCTGGTAATGCTTTTGTTTTATCTATCCCCGTGGATACAGTGCAATCAAAAAAAGCATAAAGGCTTCTACTAAAACAACACATGCACCAAGAGAATCTCCTGTAAAGCCATTTAACTTTTTACCAAGTAATGTGACTACTAAGTAAGAGGAAAATAGACCTAATACTGAAAAATATGTTAATCTTATTAAGGCAATATTATTAATAATAAATATTATTAGTCCTGATAAAAATATAACTAATATTGATGGTATTGACTCTAAAAGTAGACCTCTATAATTCCTACCATGGAGGTCTGAATTTCCTTCATCACTGATATATGAAAAATTATTTATCATTAAAAGAGGAGAATAACGAGCCCAAAAAGATACTATTGGTAAAATGAATGCGGAAAAAGAACCTATTTTTGTAAGTGCTGCTATTTTAATTGATGTAACAATCAGAAGTGCATTGACTCCCATTGCTCCTACTCGGCTATCTCTCATTGCATCTAGTAGTTTTTCTGGTCCTGCGGCAATCCCATCGGCTGTATCAATAAGCCCATCAATATGAAGACCTCCTGTAACCACAGCTTCTAATCCAACTATAAGAAAGGCCAAAGAGTAATTTGAAAAACCTAAATGAGAGAGTATTAGCCAAAAACTCATTTGAATTAAGCCAATTATTAAACCAACTATTGGTGCAAATCGAGCAATGCGCCGAAAGCTTGGTTTTATAAAAGAGGCTTGTGGAAGGATGGAATAAAAGACCCATGCGCCGAAGAAATCTTTAATCCACTTGGGTTCACTTAGCTTCAAAAATTTCCTTTTATGGTTTATAAGGTTCTAGATTGGTAGAAAAATGCATACGGTGCATTCTTCTACAAATATTTTAGAATATCAATTGTGTTTAATTTTCACATAACTGCTAAATGCCAAAATACAAAGGCAAGATCTGGTGTCTTTAAAACTCCTCATGGTGAGGTAAATACACCAAAATTTATGCCTGTAGGAACTTTGGCTACGGTTAAAGGTTTAAGCAATAGGCAGATTGAATCAACTGGGGCAGAGATGATATTAGCTAATACTTATCATTTACATCTTCAGCCAGGAGAGAAGATTATTTGTGATGCAGGTGGAATACATGAATTTATGTCTTGGGATAGACCAATTCTTACTGATTCAGGAGGATATCAGGTATTTAGTCTTAGTAAATTAAATACCATTAGCGATGATGGTGTTTCATTTAAAAATCCTAGAGATGGAAGTCAAATAACTCTTACGCCAGAAAAAGCTATAGAAATCCAAAACCAATTGGGTGCTGATGTGATAATGGCCTTTGATCAATGTCCATCACACTTAGCTAGTAAGAACGAAATTAAACAGGCCTGTGACCGTACTCATGTTTGGTTAGAAAGATGTGTAAGGGCTCATCAAAGGGATGATCAAGCCTTATTTGGGATTGTTCAGGGAGGACGTTTTTTAGATCTGCGAGAAGAGAGTGCAAAAAATATTTCAAGTTTTGATTTGCCTGGGATTGCGATTGGTGGTGTAAGCGTTGGTGAGTCAGCCTCAGAAATTCATAACGTCATAAGGTTTATCTCTCCTTATCTATCTAATCAGATCCCAAAATATCTTATGGGAATTGGTTCTTTAAGAGAGATTGCTATTGCAATAGCGAATGGTATAGATCTTTTTGATTGCGTTTTGCCTACAAGGCTAGGACGACATGGAACGGCTTTGGTCCAAGATGAACGATGGAATATGCGTAATGCTCGATTTCGATCAGATTTTCGGCCTTTGGATGAAACCTGCGCTTGTGAGACTTGTAAAAATTACACAAGAGCATATCTTCATCATTTAATTAGAAATGATGAAATACTTGGTTTAACCCTTCTAAGTATCCATAACATCAGTCATCTATTGCGTTTTACAAGATCTGCTTCCATAGCCATTAGCGAAGGTTGTTTTTCAGAGGATTTCGCTCCATGGCAGAAAAGCTCCATTGCGCATTTCACGTGGTAGCGTCACATGCAAATATCAATTCATTATTTAGGGATGGCACCGCTTACCCTCGACTTGCTTGCTCAGTTGCCTGAGGCTTATCAAATCTATGCACCAACTGTTGATGTATTGCCTTTGATTCCACTTTTATTCTTTTTGTTGGTCTTTGTCTGGCAGGCAGCAGTCGGTTTTCGATAGATCGCTTATCCCAAGAGTTTTCTCTTCTGGGGATATTGCTTAGAACACTGTCCGATTACAGCTGATTAAATACAGCTGTAATCTCCTAGTGTTTAAATTGGTTTATTTAATGAGATTCCTTTGCCAGGGTGAACAACAGCTTGTTCAATGAGATCTGCTAAAAACAGTGCTCTTGAAGCTTGGAGGCCGTCTACTGCTGGTATTTCTAGACCTCTAACACATTGGAGGAAATGCTCTAATTCGGCATATAGGGGCTCGCTTGAAGTGGTGGTTACTTCTTCAACAAAACCATCTTTTCTATATATAAGTTCCCCTTTGTCAGCCGAGTACGATTCATGTGCTCGGCGGTGAATATGAAGAGTATGATTTAAAAAATCGGTTTCTATTAGACCCTTTTTGCAGTGGGCACTTAAGCTTCTTATCTTTTTGTGGCTCATTTTACTTGAAGTTAGACTTGCAATAACGCCATTATTGAATCCAAGCGTTGCATTTACATAATCCATAGGACCTTCATTACTACAACCTCCTACCGCCGCAAGACTTATTACTTTGGAATTAGCTAGCTCTAGGACGAGATCAATATCATGAATCATTAGATCAAGAACTACAGATACATCATTTGCTCGATCTGCGTGAGGGCTATGCCTTCTTGCTTCCAGAACAACAACTTCTTCGTTTGCGACAACTTTGGTTAATTCTTTAAAGGCAGGATTAAATCTTTCGATATGGCCAACTTGAAGCAATCTATTAGCTTTATTTGATGCTTTGATAAGCTCTGAAGCTTCATTTTGACTAGCTGCGATAGGCTTTTCAATTAATACATGCTTGCCTGCTCGTAAACACTGCAAGCCCACTTGACTATGAAGTAATGTTGGAACTGCTATACAAACTGCCTCTACTTCTGGGAGTAACTCATTATAAGTTCTATACCATTTGCAATTAAACTGTTCTGAGGCAAGGTGCCCCCGGTCTTCATCCAAATCTGAAATGCCAATTAGATTGGCATCTTTTAGAAGGCTTAAAACACGGGCATGATGCCAACCCATGTTGCCAACACCTATTACCCCAACCTTCACAGGGATCATGGAGGGGCTTTTACTAATTATCACTAATATACCTCAGGAGACGTCAATTTGAGTTGTGTTTGTTTTGCCTAGAAGGCAAAGTGATTCTCACCCTATGAATTCTAGGCCCTTTCATGGATGAGATTTCAAATTGAATGCCTTGGTTTATGAGTACTTCTCCAATAGCAGGAATTTGCTGAAATTCTTCAAGAAGAAAGCCAGCAAGGGTGTGGTGATTAGCTACTTCAGGTAGATCTATATTCAATTTTCTGTTTAGTTCTTCTATTTCTATATTCCCTGTTGCTAGCCATATTTTGGGATTTTCATCTATTTGTTTGATGTCAGGGCTTTTACTTTCTGGTTGAATCTCTTCGCCAACTATTTCTCCTGTTAAATCGGCCGCAGTAATTAGTCCTTCTGTTCCGCCATGTTCATCCACAACGAGTAAAAATGGATTGCCACTTTTTATTAATGGGAGAATTTCGTCAAGAGTGGCTGTTTCAAGAACTCTAGGGACAGGGTTTATAAATTGTTCCAATTGCGTATCTGGTTCCATATTCCCTTTGGCAATATTTTCAGCTAATAGTCGGAGATCAAGCACACCTAGTACCTCATCAAGAGATTTACCTGTCACTAAGAATCTTGCGTGTTTTGTTTGATGTACTTTTAGCATTAATTCTTTAAAGGATACTGTTCTAGGAAGAGTGACCATGCCCGAACGAGGAACCATGATTTCTTGAACACGCGTATCCCTAAGAGCAAAAACCCCTTCAAGAATATTTTTTTCATTTGGGTGAAGCCCGGTGACCCTTCCCGATTCAATAAGATTTTCTAATTCCCCTGCAGATAAAGCAGATGCAAGTGAATCCCATTGATTATTCAACCCAAATGTTTTTAATAAAATGGCTGTGACTTTTTCTGACAAAGATATAAGGGGTGAAATAGTTGCCATTACTGCCTCTAGTAGAGGAGAAAGTGTTAGAGCAGCTGTTTCTGGTCGATTTAAAACCATAGCCTTTGGTATTAATCCCCCTAGAAAAGTAGTCAAAATTGCAATTGTAAAAAATATTGAAAAATCTAAAAATATTTCAAAGGAACCTTGCGTATTCGAAATTTGGTTTGAGAGAGCTTTGCTTCCCCAGCCAATGCCAATCATTGATAATGTTGTACCAAGTTGAACAAGTACTAAAGTTCTTCTAAGGCGCCTTTGTAATCTGTTAAGTGCCAAAGAGCCTTTCTTATTTTCTTCAATTAGCTTTTCAACCCTGCTAGGCCTTAACCTTAAAATCGCTAGTTCACATGCTGCAAAAAAAGCAGGAAGTGTAATTAGGACAATAATTAGGAAAAGGCTCATTTCATAATGACAAATGGGGGTGGCGAGGATCGAACTCGCCTAAGGCGAATTATGAGTTCGCTGCATTCACCAGATTGCTACACCCCCAATAGATGATTTCTAAAGGTTTTCAGGAGATTGTGAATTAATTTTTTGCAATAATCAATAATAATTACTAGCAAAAAGCTTAATTAAGTCAATGAATCAAAGCGGTGATTTTCCTAATGAATCCACTATATAACTCTAACGAGGCTGATAGAGACAAACTCCTTAATCTTCTTGCTGAAAGAGCCTACATAAATGGAGATTTTCAGCTTTCTTCAGGTAAAAGAAGCCATCATTACGTCAATTGTAAGCCTGTTAGCCTTAGTGGTATAGGACTTTCACTGTTGAGCCGTCTACTGCTTGAAGAAGTGGATAAGGATTCTCACACTGTTGCAGGATTAACTCTTGGAGCCGATCCTTTGGTTAGCGGCGTTGCTTTGACTGGGTCCGTCTCAGAGAGACCGATAGACGCATTAATTGTCCGTAAAGAGCCTAAAGGGCATGGCACAAGTGCATGGCTAGAAGGGCCTTTGCCACCAAAAGGCTCTTTAGTAACTGTTCTGGAAGATGTTGTTACTACTGGAGATTCTTCTTTGAAAGCAGTTAATAAGCTTCAAGAAGCAGGTTTTGTTGTTAATAAAATTGTTTCGATAGTTGATAGACAGGAAGGTGGATCTGCCAATATTCAAAAAGCAGGATTAAAACTAGTAAGTCTTTATATGCTGGAGCAAATTGCTAAGAGATCAAAAGAAATTTCTAAATAAGACAGTGAAGCCTGTTTATTGGGATTCCTTTGTTCCTTTAATTGAATTAAAAGGGAAGGGGGTTAAATCATTTCTTCATGGTCAAATTTCTGCAGATATTTTGGGTTTAAAAGAAGGCAAAATTATTAAAGCCTGTTGGCTTTCCCCTATAGGGAGAATGCGAGCACTTTTAGAAGTTAAATTAGGCAAAGAGACTGCTGAGGTTATCGTTCTGACTGGAAAAGTTGATGATTTAATTACTAGTTTAGAGGCTGTAATTTTCCCTTTTGATGAAGTTTCAATTACTGCGAAAAAAGAAGTTCGTAGGATCCAAGAAATTTGTGATGATATTTCTTGGCAACTCATCGATGCCCAATGGAATTATTTAGATCAAGACTTAAATATTGATTTGGAAGATTTAGAATCTATATCATCTAAGGATTTTGAGGAATGGAGAATTAAGCAAGGTTTCCCATATTTTTTAAATGAGATTAATGGTGCAACGAATCCATTTGAATTGGGCTTATGTGATTTGATCGATTTAAAGAAGGGATGTTATTTGGGACAGGAAACTTTGTCAAAGTTAAGTAATTTAGGTCGCTTAAAACAAGAAATTAGGTTTTGGGAAAGTACTATAGAAATTGAGATTGAAAGCTTTTTATATCCATACAAAAATCAAAATGAAAATTCAAATAATAGAGCAGCTCAAGTAACTTCAAGTTTTCAAATTAATGATCAATATTACATTGGACTTGCCCTCGTAAAAAGAGATATGTTGGCTAATAAATTTTTGTTCTTACCAGAAAGTGAGGGGAAGGTGCGATTAAGTGTACCTCAAGGTTTTATGCCTTTAAAAGGTAATTAATTTTAGAATGCTATGTTTTATCCATTAACCATTCCATAATTTTCCAGGTAGCTTTGCAATCATCTAAATTGTATTGAAGAATTTTTAATAAGTTTGCTGATTCAATCATATTCTTATCTCTTTGCCTCCACCAAAGTAATGCTTTTGCACCATCTACATTGCCCTGGCTCCAATGAAAACCTATCCAGTGTGCAATAGGCTTCAGGCCATAACTATGTACAGGCAAGATCCATCTTGCTGTAATTACTTTATGCATATCAATTAGTCGATTTTGAATCTTTTTAATTTCTTCTTCATTAGTTCCTTGTCGCTGCGCAAGTCGAACTATTGAAAGGCTTTCGGTTTCTCCATAGTGCAAAATTGGGAAATTCGGGTATTGATCGATTGTTTTTTGAATCTTGAGCCAAGCATCTATTTCTTGGTTTTTGTTTAAATTTAAAATTGGTAGATATTTACCATCCATTGGACAAAAGTTGCCAAATATATCTTTTTCTACTGGTAAAAATCCATGAAGGAAATCATGGTTTTCATCTGGATCTGACTCTATATCATAGATTAAAAATCCTTGTGAATTTATTATCTGATTTAATATTTTAACCTCGCTTAGCTTTTGAGGCTTTTCTGTTGTGTGAACTTTCGCTTGATGAATTAGACGTATAAAATTTACATTATTATTTTCTTGATAAGACTTAAGTTTCTGTTCTAAAATATTAGACTTAGTATTGGCTAAAGTATCTATATTCCTTATTCCTATTTCTTCTAATGTCTTTTTTCTTTTTGCCCCAATTCCATTTATTAAGCTTAGATTACCTTCCTTAACTGCCTTCTTATTACACAATTTTTGCCATTTACATAAGATACATTTTTTCTGATCATTTGCCAATGGGAGATCTATTTTTTTACTTAAATCAGTTGAGAGTTTATTCAAAGATAATATTAATTGAGTGTTGATTTTTTTTGTAATTATTACTTCTTCTTTTTCAAGGCCACTTGGTCTTAGTGAAATTGCTAAACCACTTTTTAGTGAACCTTCTTGTAATTGGTTTAATAAATTCAACCAGAATGCTAATAATTGAATATGCTCCTTGGTTATCTTGCGTCCTTGCCTTACGATGATAGGTTGGTAGGCAAAATTGCCCCAAATACTTGTTCCTTTGACTCTTTGGATCATTAGTGGATGACATTCTACTTTGTGATTAGCTATGAAGCCTTTGATTCTTAATCCTGAGACTGTGATTGCGCCTTCTTCGCATCCTTTTACACCTCTTGCAGGTTTTAGCGGGTTTAGAGCTAATAAACTCTTATGTTGGTGGTCAAGTTGGAGAGTGCGGTGAGAAGTCCAAATTTTTCTATTACTATTCTCATGGAGATCCAGCCAAGCTTTTCTTTTGCAACGTATCCAACTACAAAGAAAACGGTCTGTGATTACGTTCACCTTAATAGCGTTCAGCTTGTTTTAGACATTAAGGGGAATGTTTTGAATATGCTCCATTAATACTGAATATGTTTAAAAACTCTCTTTCTTTAAATCAACCTCCAATAAAATTCGGCACTGATGGATGGCGAGGAATTATTGGTGTTGATTTTACTTTAGAGAAACTTGTCAAAGTGGCTATAGCTGCAGCACAAGAGTTGATTTTTAGAGCTCCTAATGGATTAGAAAAAAAAATTATTATTGGATATGATAATAGATTTCTCGCACGTGAATTTGCAGAGAGGGTTGCTTCAGTTATACAAATGTCTGGTGTAAAAGCATTATTGGCTGATAAACCTGTTCCGACTCCTGCATGTAGTTGGGCTGTTGTAGAAAATAATGCTTTAGGGGCACTTGTCATTACTGCAAGTCATAACCCTCCAGAATGGTTGGGGTTAAAAATTAAAAGTCACTTGGGAGGATCTGTAGATGAGGATTTTACGCTAGCTGTTGAGAAAAGATTATTGGCAGCAGCTATTAATTACCCACAAAAATCACCTTTAAAGAATTTTGAATGTAGGTCAAATCATATTGAAGGACTAAAAAACAAGTTTGATATCCCTTCAATAATTGCTGGATTGAAAGAAATGTCTTTAAAGGTGATTGTTGACCCAATGCACGGTTCTGCTGCTGGATGTATGGGTGATCTTCTCGGCATCTCTTCCCATACTTTTTTAAGGGAGATCAGGTGTCGGAGAGATCCATTATTTGGTGGGACTCCTCCCGAGCCTTTAGCTAAAAATCTCAAAGAACTGATTGCTGAAGTTAAAACATGCTCTAAAGGAAACCAGCTTGCCATAGGTATTGTCTTTGATGGTGATGGTGACAGAATCGCCGCTGTTGATGAGAGGGGAAGGTTTTTTAGTACGCAGTTTTTAATACCGCTTTATATTGAGCATTTAGCAGGTGTAAGGAAATTGCCTGGTTGTGTTATAAAAACTGTCAGTGGAAGCGATTTGATGCGACAGGTTTCAGAAGATCTAGGAAGAAAAGTTCTTGAATTACCTGTTGGGTTTAAATATATTGCTTCAAAAATGTTGGAGGAAAAAGTTCTTATTGGAGGGGAAGAATCTGGAGGTATTGGTTTTGGTAATCATTTGCCTGAAAGAGATGCTCTCTTTTCAGCTTTGCTTTTATTAGAAGCTATTTCACAAGGTCAAAAACCACTTGGTGCAAGATTAGATAATATCCAAAATACTTATGGAGAAAGTTTTTATGAACGTTTTGATCTTCGTTTATCAGGACAATCTTCGAGAATGAAATTAGAGAAAATGCTAACTGATAATCCACCTAAAACTATTGTTAATAATACTGTTAAAGAAATTATTAGAATTGATGGTTGTAAATTAAGAATATCAGACAGACATTGGTTGATGTTTCGTTTCTCAGGGACTGAGCCTCTTTTAAGAATTTATTGTGAGGCACCAACAAAAGAGCTAGTCGAGGCGAATCTTCAATGGGCTAAGGATTTTGCAAAAACAGTATGAATTTACATAAGCAATTTGAGAATATCTTGGTAATTGCTAGTAGGAATAAAGGAAAGATAATGGAATACAGAGAATATTTAGATGGTTTTTCTTTTGAGGTTATTCCACAGCCTGAGGATATAGATATTGTTGAAACTGGTACGACATTTTTAGAAAATGCGCGTATTAAAGCTTTAGAAGTCGCTGAAATAACTGGAAGAAATGCTTTAGCAGATGATTCAGGCTTATTGGTTGAGGCTCTTGATGATGCTCCTGGGGTTTTTTCTGCGAGGTATGCAAAAACTGATAAAGAACGAATTCACAGAGTTCTTAATGAGTTAAATCAAATTAAAAATAGAAAAGCAAAGTTTTCTTGTGCAATTTGCATAGCTTCCCCTAAAAAAGAAGTATTAATTGAAGTGGAAGGAATTTCTTATGGAGAAATAACGCATATTCCTAGAGGTATTAATGGTTTTGGATATGATCCCATTTTTCAGGAATCCACCACTGGATTGACTTTCGCAGAAATGGACTTATCTCAGAAAAAAATATTTGGGCATCGGGGTCATGCTTTTACTTTACTAAGAGAGTTCTTAGAAACTGTTCAAAAATAATTGTTAGTTTTTTTAAACTATTCCTCAACCCAACTACCATGTAGACCATGAGGAATCGCTAAAGGAAGTTCTAAAGTTGCTTGATGCTTTAAATTTTCTGCATTTAAGATGATTAGCTCGCTCAATTGTTTCTTCCCGTTCCAAATTATAGTTAGTACCCATCCTTGATCTTCGACTAATGATTCCTCTGGAATCATTAATGGTTCACTTACAAAACCTCTGGGAGCACAGCTCCAAAAACATTCTTCACCAGTTTTTAAATTTAACTTCTTGATTGATTGAAGTGGAGCATTACCAGTTTTGTTTTCAGTTGAAGCCATCCAGCTATGGGTTGCAGGGAGACCTTGATACAAAGGGTTTACCGTTGCAAATTCACAACATTGATTGCTTAAGGTTTTCAATTCAACTTTTGAGGAATAAAGATTAATTTTGCAACTTTTTAAGATTCCTTCAGGATAATTATTGAAATCAATTTCTTTAAAATTTTCATTTGGTTTTATAGAAGGAAAATCATTATAGAAAATACTTTCTAATATTAATTCCTCTTTGTCTTCCCAAGCATTCAGGTGATGAAATACAAAGCCTTCGGGGGCATCAATTTCTCTTGGAGATTCTTTCGCATATTTTCCCGATTCTCTTGGAATAAGTAAAAATTTTCCTTTACTATTATTTTTAGAAGATAGGCATTGCGCAGCACCTTTTCTCCCCATTAAATATGGCAGGGGATTAAAGTCAATTGCGTTTTGAATAAATATTGACCAGTTAGGTGTAATTGCAAAGTCATGAAGAAAGGAGAATCCATTAAATGTATCTTTTCTATCCGAAAGTAAGACCCCTGAATTATCTCCTTCATTAGAAAATTCCATTAATCTTATTGTGCTTTTAGGCCCAGTTTTTACTCCAAATGTCACTATCCTTTTACTTCCAAAATGTCCTGGATCAAATCTAGGATGAGCACTAAATGGCTCTTTGTTTTTTAGAATCCCATCTAAGTTTGATTCACCATGAGTTTCAAGGGTTTTAAGATCTAAACTATATGGGTTTGATGCTTCCCATAAAGCTAAAAGTTTATTGCCAAGCTTTAAAACATTAGTATTTGCAATATTCTTCAAACGAAGATCAAAGGCATTGGTTATTGCACCTCCTTTCTTTTGAGTGCCAAATACCCCTCTATATAGAAATTTGCCAGCATTGACTTCTTCTTTAAATTCCTTTGTTTGAACAAATCTATTACTAAAGAGTACTTCTCCATTTACAAATTTCATTGAACTAATCATTCCGTCTCCATCAAATGGGTGATGAACCCATTGCCCATTTCTCTCAAGCTGACCAGGACCATTTCTATAAAAAGTACCTTTAAGAGTTGAAGGTACTGAGCCTTTAATAATTTTGAGCTTGGAATTGGTTAATTCTTCTGGAACATTTTGATAAGCACTCGACCAATCTTTTCTATCAAAACTTTTAGAAGAACCTTTAAGAATAGATTGCGTCACTTTGCATTAAATAGTATTTATAATCGCGCAATTTTTTTTAAAACGCGAGATTTTTCAAATTTTCTCGTATTAATTACCCCCAGCTTGTTCAAGAACACCTTTGCTACTGGGAATTTGGTTGGACCTTCTGCTATCTAATTCAACTGCCATTCTTAATGCTCTTGCAAAGGCTTTAAAACATGCCTCAACAATATGATGAGAATTTGAACCAGCATTTTGTTCAATATGGAGAGTCAGACCACTGTTATTTACAACAGCAATAAAAAATTCCTTTACCAACTCAGTTTCATAGCTTCCAATGCGTTGAGCTGGAATTTTTAATCCAAAGCTGAGATGAGGTCGCCCTGAACAATCCAAAACTATATTCACCATAGCTTCGTCTAAAGGTGCTGAGAAGTGTCCAAAACGGTAGATTCCCTTTCTATCGCCTAGTGCTTGTGAAAGAGCTTGTCCAAATGCAATGCCAACATCTTCATTAGTGTGATGATCATCTATGTGAGTGTCGCCTTCAGCAATTATTTCGAGATCAATTAATCCATGACTTGAGATTTGAGTCAACATGTGATCAAGGAAAGGAATGCCAGTTGCAATTTTGCACTTCCCAGAGCCATCTAGAGTCAGATTGACCCTGACATTAGTCTCATTGGTGGTTCTACTAATAGTCCCTTGTCTTTTTAAAGTCATGTCTCGACATTGGCTGACCTTATAGTGCCAGTTAAATTACATTCCGTTAATACAATATCCAGCATCAACATAAATAGTTTGACCAGAAATTCCACTTGATAGATCGCTAAGGAGAAAAGCAGCTGTATTTCCTACTTCGGTTTGTGTGACTGTTCTGCGAAGAGGTGCTTTTTCTTCAACATTGTGAATCATGTCAAGAATCCCACCAATTGCTGAACTTGCAAGAGTTCTGATTGGACCAGCACTAATGGCATTTACGCGCACTTGTTTTTCAGGGCCTAATTCAGCGGATAAGTATCTAACAGATGCTTCTAGTGCAGCTTTGGCAACTCCCATAACGTTGTAATTAGGTATAGCTCTTTCTGCCCCAAGGTATGTGAGAGTTACAACTCCTGCTTTTTCAGAGAAAAGGGGTTTTGCATATTTGCATAATGGAGCTAGAGAATAGGCACTTATGTCTAATGCCCGAGAAAAACCCTCGGATGATGTTGCACTGTAATCGCCAATAAGCTCTTCCTTACCAGCAAAAGCTAAGCAATGTACTAGGCCATCTAATTGACCCCATTGCGATTTAATGGAATTAAATACCTTTTCAATTTGCTCGTTGTTTTGAACATTAAGCGGTAAAAATAAACTTGGATTTAATGGTTCAGTTAATTCTCTAACTTTTGTCTCGAACCTACCTTTATCGTCTGGGAGATAAGTGATTCCGAGCTCTGCTCCCGCTGAGTGTAATTGCTGTGCAATCCCCCAAGCAATCGATCGATTGTTAGCTATGCCAGTAACTAAGATTTTTTTTCCACTAAGGTCGAGAAGCATTAGTCCAAATTATCTAAAGGTTTTAATAATTGTCTCTTATAACATGTACCCCATGATGCTTAACTGGGAAAATAAGAATGTTTGAAGTAGAGATTTTTTGGAGATTATGGTGAAGACTACTTCGGTCATGCTTCCTTTGGGAACGATTTTACCTTCATTCGAATTGCCTCTTGTTAAAGAAACAATGCTTAGCATCTTTGGCGAGAGTAGTTCATTTTATTCAGTAAGTAGCAATATGTTTATTGAAAAACCGCTTTTGATTATGGTTATCTGTGCTCATTGTCCATTTGTAAAGCACATAGAAAAGGAATTAACTAAAATAGATGTTGACTTTGGCCATAAAGTGAATATTCTTGCAGTTTCAAGTAACAGTGTGGAGACTCATCCTGAAGACTCAATTGAAAAACTTGCTCTTCAACTAGAAAGAAATTCTTGGACATTTCCATATTTATTTGATTCGGAGCAATCATTAGCGAAATCATTGAAGGCTGCATGCACTCCAGATTTCTTCCTTTTTGATAGTGATTCGAAAAAAGGGGGCCAAAAATTAGTTTATCGAGGCCAGTTAGATGAAAGTTGTCCTACTAACAACATTCCTGTAACAGGTAAAGATTTGCGCTTAGCACTTGATTCAGTATTGAAGGGAAATGAAATTCTTTTTGATCAAAAACCTTCAATAGGTTGCAATATTAAATGGCAACGAGGTAAAGAACCCTCTTGGTTTGCCTGAGAACAAGATGATTCAAGTCCTGACATCTTTTTGTAGGTATTTCAGGTAATGTGCATTTATGCAAGTTCCTCCATTTAGTCTTGAAAAACAATTGTCCGATATTGGGCAAGATATGGAGGCGACTGTTTTAGAAGTTCTTAAATCTGGTCATTACATTGGAGGACCTGTAGTAAAGAAGTTTGAAAATGCTTTTGCTGAAGAACTTGGAGTTGAGCACGTAGTTTCTTGTAATAGTGGCACTGATGCATTGGTTCTGGCTTTAAGGGCTTTAGATATAGGGCCAGGTGATGAGGTGATTACTGCTGCATTTAGTTTTTTTGCCACAGCAGAAGCTATTAGCAATGTTGGTGCAAAGCCAGTCTTTGTTGATATAAAGCTCTCAAATTATCTTTTGGATCTAGATCAACTAGAGCAGGCGATAACGCCTTTAACTCGAGCCATTATTCCAGTTCATTTATTTGGGCGTTCTATAGATATGGAAGCAGTTAATAATTTGGCCAAAAAATACAATCTAAAAGTTATTGAGGATTGCGCTCAGGCAGCAGGTGCATTTTTTCAAGATAAGTCCGTAGGGTCTTGGGGAGATATTGGTTGTTTTAGCTTTTTCCCTACCAAAAACTTAGGAGCAGCTGGGGATGCAGGTGCTGTAAGTACTAACAACTCTTCTCTGGCTAAGAGAATGCACGAACTCTCTGTTCATGGAATGCCAAAGAGGTATTTGCATTCTGAGCTTGGTTATAACTCCAGATTAGATGCTATTCAGGCTGGAATATTAAATGTAAAGTTGCCTTATCTTTCGGAATGGGTTTGTAAGAGACGTGAAATAGCTTTTAGATACTCAGATCTATTAAAAGATGTTGAAGAGTTTATCCTCCCTGAATTAAGACTAGATAATCATTTAGAACATTCCTGGAATCAATATGTAATTAGAATTAAAGGGAAGGAGCTAGTAGATAAATCGGTTGATATTGATCAAAAAAAGTTTAAAAATTCACGAGATTTAATTAAAAATATGTTATATGATAAAGGAGTTAGTACAATTATTTATTAT
>QCOP01000005.1 GCA_003212885.1 Prochlorococcus sp. AG-432-D11
AACGCTAGAGGAATCTATTGCTAAAAAATAAGTTAGACCCCCAACGAACCGAATATTTCAGACTCTCTGATAAGCAAGTATCTAAGGCACAAATATATATGGACAAAAAAGCACTGAATTAATTAATGAGAACCAAACTATTTTGCTGCAACAATTTTTACTGGTAAATTAAATTAACCTGGTGTGATGAGCTAATTGAGTGAGAGTTGAATAGCTACACTGTTCACGCACTATTCACACATTGCAAGTTTCTCCAAACCAATTGATATGAATGAACCTCAGTGGTGGCTAATGAAAAGCGAACCTGATGTATACAGCATAACTCATCTTAAAGAAGAAAACGAAACTTTATGGGATGGAATTAGAAACTATCAAGCCAGGAATTTCATGCGAAATATGTCAGTTGGAGACAAGGCTTTTTTTTATCACTCGAACTGCAAACCTCCAGGAATAGTAGGAATGATGGAAGTAACGAAAACAAACTTGGTCGACCCAACTCAATTTGATAAAGATTCAAAGTATTTTGACCCAAAATCAAATAAAGAAAAGCCTCGGTGGGATTGTGCAAAACTCAAGTATATTTGTGAATACAAAAGAAAACTTTCTCTTAAAGAAATTTCAGAAAAATTCTCCGCTGATGAATTGATTTTAGTAAGAAAAGGGAACAGGCTCTCTATTATTCCTGTTCCAAATATCATTGCCAAAAAATTATTAACCTATCTTGAATAAATCTTCAATATTTAATCAGAATAATTAATTTTTGAGAGTGACTTAGAGGAGAACATGTTCCCAACATATAGTCTCGTTATCTGCCTAGAATCAACTCCATTCTGCACAAGAAATCCAGCCAAAGCAGCCTGTATTAATCTATATTGATCCCAATTAGGATAAGTCTCAATAAATTCATTCATTGCCTTCTTAAGAGGAGTAGGGAGTTGAGCCTGGAAGCTAATTACCGGATCTTGAACACAGGAACATTGTGTATCTAAACTTGTATCATTTGATACATCATTCAATTCGCCTACTTGCATCTTTCTTTGAAATTTTTTCAACGTAACTAGTAAGCCATATTCTTTCGAAATCTTCAAGTGCACTTTTAAGCCTGTCTCACCCTTTCGCAAAGCAAGACCTTATATTTTTCAATAGTTCTGAAGGAGGGGTAGGAGCATTCCTTATAGCTCAGAAATATTAAAAGTCAACAAAATTGGCAAATAATTTATTTTCCACAGGCAGTACGCTTAGGTTTGATTTGAGGGGATGAGCCTGTGGAAAATATGTGAATACTGCTTCAAAGTATGGGGAAATAACTTTTGGAGTTAAATATAAAGAAACCTTTTTTTTGAAAGGATTCTCACATGTTTCTCACTGCTTCTATTATTCCTTTTGCTATAGGTATAGGCCAAAACATTTCAAACCCTCTTCTATTACTTTCATTTCCTGAAAGAATAAGCCTTAAGCTCCAATCATCCTTATTTCCTTCAAGGCAAGCCCACCAAGATTTTTTTTCTAATTCAATAAATATTTTCTCTTGGGGCAAAATTTGATTTATAAGACATTCATGCTGATGGATCAATTCACAAACTATTTGAGACATTTGAGTCCATTCATTCAAAGTAAGTTCAACCGCCCAATGATCGCAACCAATTAAAAAAGGAAAGACTTCTTTTGAAGGATCATTCGCTACTCTCCAACCAGACCCTTCAATCTTTTTCATCCAGGCAACAAATCAGGCTGATCTTGTTCATCACTCAACTCAATAATTGCACGTTGCACGGGTTTCACCGAAGATTCCTCAAGAAGCCCATCAAAATCATCAAATCTACGCTGCTTTGCCCGAAAAGCAATACGAACTGTTGTCAAATAACGATTGCTTGATTGCCGAATCAAACTTTCACCTCTTTTGGCAAGATCTTTTGAATGAACCTCTGATCTAAACACAAATTATTTAAAGTACTAGATTTATTCTAATGGAAAACATCTCAATTGAGCCATCCTGGCTATGAAAAAACTATGGATGATAATTTAAGCTCAGAAGAAATTCTTAATTCACAAAGGAAGACAGGCACTCTCGCAATTGATTTGGGGAATTGCACAACTATTGTGGCATTCCAAGATGAACTTAATAGAAACATCGAATTATTAGATCTTTCACCAATCAGCAGAATCCCTGGTGAAGTTCCTAGTCTTGTATGGCAAAATCCAAAGTTGAATGGCTCTTTTCTATTTGGTCAAGAAATACAAGTATTAACATCAGATCTCAAGCGAAGCCCTTATCTATCAAGTGATTTCAAGAGATGGATAGGGTCACAGAAAAAGCAGAATTTAAACGATGAAAAAATTTCTGCTGAGAAAGCAGGGGAGCTATTAATCAAAAAGATTTGGGATCTTATTCCAGATATTTATGAGATAAAAAGACTAGTCATTACTGCTCCAATAGAAACATATAAGCCATACAGAAAATGGTTGTATGAGATTTTTGGAAATTTCAATGTTAATGAGATTGCCCTTGTAGATGAACCTACTGCTGCAGCTATAGGTGCTGGAGAAAATGGAGGAGCGAAATTACTAGTTGTTGATATTGGAGGTAGCACTATTGATATGTCAATGGTTCAAATTGAAGGAGGAGAAGGGAAAGCAGAACCTATTGCTCAACTTATGCGATTCAATGGAAAAGATCTTGAATATGAAACTAAACAAGTTTTTAGAGGAGCAAAAGTACTTGGCAAAGCTGGTCTGAGATTAGGAGGAAAAGATTTAGATAAATGGATATTAAATTTCTTGCATCCAGATCTTGATTCAAATGATGATTTGCTTTTTGCATGCGAAAAGCTGAAATGCAAATTAAGTTCAGAAGATATATCTGATTCAACATCACTGACTGAAAAGATTACTCTTGTTGAAACTGATGAAATTATTACATTAAGACTAAATAGAGAAACCTTTGAAGAACTTCTTTGTCAAAGAGGTTTGATTAAAAGTTTAAAATCAGTTTTGGAAAAAACTTTATCACGTGGTAGAGCAAGTGGTGTTGAACTTAGAGAATTATCAGGGGTAATAATTGTAGGAGGAGGATCTAGAATTCCTCTTATACGAAGATGGATTCAGAAAGAAATTTCTCCAGTTCCTTTACTAACTCCTCCCCCAATTGAAGCTGTAGCAGTTGGTGCATTAAAACTAACTCCAGGGACTATCATTAAAGATATTCTTCACAAAGGTATATCTATTCAATGCTGGGACCCAAGAAGCCTAAAACATATTTGGCATCCTATCTTTTTAGCAGGACAACATTGGCCAACAACAAAACCCTTCGAAATTATTCTTGGAGCCAACCAGATTAAACAAAGAGCAATTGAATTAAAATTTGCTCTAATTGAACAAGAACTTAATCATGAAATAATTTACACTAATGGAATTCCAACTATCCAAGATAGTTGCTCAGAATTAAAGATTGAGGAGTTTAATAACAATTATGTCACAATTAATCTAGATCCAAATGGTATGCCTGGTGAAGATTGTTTAAAATTAATGTTTACAATCGCAGAGGATGGGACATTATTTGTAGAAGGCATAGATCTAAGGACAAATAAACATATTTCTCAAATAACTTTAGGTTATATCAATTAGTCGAACTTGTAGAATTTTTTTCACAAAGTATAAATTAGTTCTTTAATAAATAAACACCCTCTTCACCATCTAAGCTTTGAAATCTAACTTCAATTGACTCTATCCTACGAGTAGGAACACTTCGACCACAAAAATCTGGCTGGATAGGTAATTCTCTATGACCTCTATCAATCATTACGAGAAGCATAACTTTTTCTGCCCGTCCCCAAGCTTGCAAAGCTTCCAAGGCGGCCCTTACAGTCCTGCCTGTAAAAATGACATCATCCACTAAGACCACTTGCCTGCCATCAATAGCCGAATGAATTTCAGTAGGTTGGACCATCCTTGTTCCAACTCTTTTTAAATCATCTCGGTAAAAGGTTGGATCTAAAACTCCTCTATCAATCTCATGTCCAACATGATCCTTTAATTCACTTGCTAGTACTTCTGCCAGCTGAACACCTCGTGTTGGAATCCCTAACAGAAGAAGATCTCGACTATTGTGAGCACATTCAAGGACCTGTGAAGCCAACCTGCTTATGGTTAAAGCAAATGTTTCTTTAGATAGTATCTCTATCCGTTCTTGAATATCTTGATTTTGCATAAGTAAAAGGCTTTTTTCAAAAAACTGGCCTATCTAAAGTCATTAAAACTCTAAAGCTTGAATAAGCAAAAGCTGACGGAACTTGATACAAATAGGGCCTAGGGCCGACAAAGCAGTAACTTAATAAGAACGCTTAAAAATTGAACGCTATCAAACTCGTCCATGTCGAGCATCAGTTCCCTAAATCCAAGCTTTAAAAATCAAGTTGCTCCAGTTGTTCTGGCCATACTTGATGGATGGGGGCATAGAGAAGAATCTAATGACAATGCAATAAAACAAGCCAACACTCCAGTAATGGATTCTTTATGGAAGGCCTATCCACATACTCTGATTCAAGCAAGTGGGGCGGATGTTGGTCTGCCTGATGAACAGATGGGGAATTCTGAAGTCGGACACTTAACTATTGGAGCTGGTCGAATTATTCAACAGGAATTAGTCAGGATAACTAATGTGGTAAAGCAAAAAAAACTGAATTCAATCCCAACATTTTCAAATCTATCAACGAGTATTCAAGAAAGTAGCAACACTCTACATATTCTCGGACTCTGCTCTGATGGAGGAGTTCATAGTCACATCAATCATCTTTTAGGTCTTATTGATTGGGCTGCAGAACAAAAAATCAAAAATATTGCGATACATGCTTTCACTGATGGGAGAGACACTCCTGCAAAGAGTGCCTTGAAATTCTTAGAAATAATTGATAATAAATTAAAATCTACTGGAAATGGTGAAATTGCAAGCCTCTGTGGCAGATATTGGGCTATGGATAGAGATAACCGTTGGGAAAGAATATCTAAGGCCCATAATCTACTTACAAACCCTGATGTACCTATCAACAAATCATCGATCAAAGAGATTATAGAAAACAGTTATAAAAGTGGGATAACTGACGAATTTATAGAACCTACAAGACTAAGCAAAACCTTTTTAAAAGATGGTGATGAACTCATAATGTTTAACTTTAGGCCAGATAGAGCCAGGCAATTAATTCAATCACTAACCCTTGATAACTTTAATGAATTTGAACGCAATCAACATCCAAACATTAAAGGAGTGACCTTTACCCAATACGAAGCAAATTTACCTGTCTCTATAGCTTTCCCACCAGAATCATTAGATAATTTGCTTGGGCAAGTAGTTTCCGATAATGGGCTTAAGCAATATCGGACCGCGGAAACTGAGAAGTATCCTCATGTAACCTATTTCCTTAATGGAGGAATAGAAAAACCTTTAAAAGGAGAAGATAGACATCTTGTGCCTTCTCCAAGAGTGGCAACATATGATCTTTCACCACAAATGTCTGCAGATCAATTAACCAATAGTTGCGTCAAAGCCATTGAGAGTGGAGTCTACTCATTAATAGTTATAAATTACGCAAATCCAGACATGGTTGGCCATACAGGCGTTTTAGAAGCCGCTCAGGAGGCTATTACAAAAGTTGATTGTTGTGTTGGAAAAATTCTTGAGGCAACTGGCAAAATGAGTGGAACATTATTGATCACAGCAGATCATGGGAATGCGGAAGTAATGAAAGGTTCAGATGGGCAACCATGGACAGCTCATACAACAAATCCTGTTCCAGTCATTTTGATTGAAGGAGAAAAACGTCAAGTATCGGGTCTAGGTAACTCAATTCAGTTAAGAAATGATGGTGGGCTAGCAGATATTGCACCAACAATCCTTCAACTGTTATCCCTACCGAAACCTGATGCAATGACGGGTAAGTCTTTGATAGAAAATATCAACGCTCTTACAATAAAATCTCGAATACCACAACCAGCTTAAAATCAAAAAATCATGTTAATTTCTATTCTCTCTTGGGTTTGGGTATCTTCAGGAATTCTTCTAGTGCTTTTAATCCTTCTCCATAGCCCCAAAGGAGATGGAATGGGAGGAATTGCAGCAAGTGGTAGTTCAATGTTTTCTAGCGCAAGTAGTGCAGAAGCAACCCTAAACAAAGCAACATGGACCTGTTTAAGTATTTTTCTAGGTTTAGCAATTATTCTCAGTGCGGGATGGTTAGACACCTGAATAAACTTTGAACAAATAATTCTTCAGTTAAAAACATGATTAGAAAGATATTTTATAATTATTTTTTTGTACTTAGTTTACTCTTTATATTCTGCGAAAAAGTTTATTCTTACCCAAAATTTTGTAGCATTATTTATGGAGAGCACTCTCATGAAAAAGAATTAGAAAAAAAATACTTTAAAACTGAAGTCTCTGAAATACTGAAAGAAGAGTATGGGTTTGAATGCTATCAAATAGGTGTTGAGTATAATCATTTAAAAGAGCCTATACTTGATAAACCGATTTTCTCTTGTTGCCAAAATTATGTGATAGAAGATAAGCAGGGATAGTTGCAATCAAAATCAAAAAAAATAGAGCCAATCTATTCACAAATCACTTTAGAAGATTCAATAAAAATATGGTTTTATATAAATAATTTATCATTTTATCTTTTCTAAAAAAATATTGAGATACTTGCTAGAAATCGTAGACGCAAGAAATAAAAAAAGGACAGAGTAAAACTCTGTCCTTTTTTAGATTTGATGATTGACTTGAACCTGAAACTAATCAGTAATCAAAGTCTCCTCCCATTCCGCCACCTGCTGCAGGTGAAGCGTCCTTTTTCTCTGGCAAATCAGCAACTATGCATTCTGTTGTTAAAACCATGCCAGCAATAGAAGCAGCATTTTGAAGCCCTGACCGGGTAACTTTGGCTGGGTCAACAATCCCTACAGACAGCATGTCTTCATAGGAACCTGTTGCAGCGTTATAACCCTCGTTGATTGGCTTGCTTTTAACATGTTCAGCTATAACAGCTCCATTTGCACCAGCATTTTCAGCTATGCGCATTAAAGGGGCAGTCAAAGCAGACTCAACTATGTTTGCTCCGATCAATTCTTCTCCAGAAAGATTGCTAGAAGACCAAGTTTCTAATTCAGAGGCAAGGTGAGCAAGAGTTGTTCCACCCCCAGGAACAATTCCTTCTTCTACAGCAGCTTTAGTAGCGTTAATGGCATCTTCAAGACGAAGCTTTTTATCCTTCATCTCGGTTTCTGTAGCAGCTCCAACCTTTACGACAGCTACACCTCCAGCAAGTTTTGCTAAACGCTCTTGAAGCTTCTCTTTGTCATAAGTTGAATCAGTTTCCTCCATTTGCTTTTTAATCTGCTCACACCTTGCAGATACAGCCACCTCATTACCTTCAGCAACAATAGTGCTCGTATCCTTATTGATCGTTACTCGTCTTGAAGTGCCAAGCATTTCTAAAGTCGCATTCTCAAGTTTCAATCCAGCGTCTTCAGTAATAAGCTGGCCATTCGTTAAGACTGCCATATCTTCAAGAATTGCCTTGCGACGATCTCCAAAACCAGGAGCTTTAACTGCAGCAACATTCAAAACACCTCTCAGGCGATTCACCACAAGTGTTGCTAGGGCTTCCTTCTCAATATCCTCAGCAATAATGAGTAATGGCTTACCAGTTTTTGCAATTTGCTCTAAAACAGGTACTAAATCCTGCACTAATCCAATTTTCTTATCTGTCAAAAGAATGTAGGGCTCATCTAAAACAGCCTCCATTCTTTCAGTATCTGTTGCGAAATAAGGAGAAATGTATCCCTTATCAAAACGCATACCTTCAGTAACTTCAAGTTCTGTAGTCATTGATTTCCCTTCTTCAAGAGAAATAACACCCTCTTTACCGACTTTATCCATTGCACTGGCAATCATCTGACCCACCTCTTCATCATTACCAGCTGCAATAGTTCCGCACTGGGCAATTGCACTACTATCACTAATAGGCTTTGATTGCTCTTTAATCTTGTTAACTAAAAATTCAGTCGCTTTATCAATACCCTTTTTAAGAGTAATTGCATTAGCACCTGCAGCAACATTCCTAAGACCAGCTTTTACCATTGCATGAGCCAAAACTGTGGCAGTGGTAGTTCCATCACCAGCTGCATCATTAGTTTTAGAAGCTGCCTGACGAATAAGAGCAACCCCAGTATTTTCAATGTGGTCCTCTAATTCAATCTCTTTTGCAATAGTTACACCATCATTGATTATTTGAGGTGCCCCAAATTTCTTTTCTAGAACAACATTGCGTCCTTTAGGGCCAAGGGTAACGGCCACAGATTCAGCAAGTATATCAATGCCTCTTTCAAGTGCACGACGGGCTTGCTCGTTGTAAATAATTCTCTTGGCCATGGGAGGCAGTTTTTCTTGTAGGGCTAGTAAAAAAGTAAGGCTTGAAGGCCTAGGTAGTTAGTTGACTACAGCAAGAATGTCCTTTTCGGACAACAAAACAAATTCGTCACCGCCGATTTTGATATCGGTTCCGGCATATTTGCTATAGAGGACTTTGTCTCCCACTCCAACTTCAGGAGCTTGGCGAGAACCGTCATCATTACGCTTTCCAGGCCCAACTTGTACAACTTCGCCAACCTGGGGCTTTTCCTTAGCGGTATCAGGGAGCAAAATCCCTCCCGCAGTTTTCTCTTCAGATTCAGAGACTTTTACAAAAACACGATCTCCAAGTGGCTTAACGGTGGAGACGCTGAGAGATACAGCCGCCATGAATAATTGAGGATAAATAGGCGAAAAACGCCGCAGACACACCGAGCTAAAACTCGATTAGTACTTGGTTAACATATTCACCAAACCATCATGACGACTACTACTATTCTGTGCGGTTGACCGAACCGCACTGCAAAAAGGTCCTATGAGATGGTAGTCTTTCCCGGCTCCCCAAGTTCCTGCATTAGTTTGCAGATTCTCTAGTTTTTGATTTAGATCTTATGGCTGCTTCTACTACTACTTCCACTGGTACTAATGGAATAGTTCGTCAGGTAATTGGTCCTGTTTTAGACGTAGAATTCCCTGCTGGGAAGCTTCCAAAGATTCTCAATGCACTGAGAATTGAAGGGAAAAATCCAGCAGGTCAAGATGTTGCTTTGACTGCAGAAGTCCAACAGTTGTTAGGAGATCACCGTGTAAGAGCCGTTGCAATGAGCGGAACAGATGGTCTTGTTAGAGGAATGGAAGCTGTAGATACTGGTGCACCGATTTCTGTACCTGTAGGAGAAGGAACACTTGGAAGAATATTCAATGTTCTTGGAGAACCAGTTGATGAGCAAGGTCCTGTAAAAACATCTTCTACTTCCCCAATTCACAGGGCAGCTCCAAAACTGACCGATTTGGAAACTAAACCAAAAGTTTTTGAAACAGGGATTAAAGTTATTGACCTACTTGCACCATATAGACAGGGTGGAAAGGTTGGCCTCTTTGGAGGAGCTGGGGTTGGAAAAACAGTTTTAATCCAGGAGCTAATTAATAATATCGCTAAAGAGCATGGCGGAGTATCTGTTTTCGGAGGGGTTGGAGAAAGAACACGTGAAGGTAATGACTTATATGAAGAATTTAAAGAGTCTGGTGTTATTAATTCCGACGATTTAACTCAATCCAAAGTTGCTCTTTGTTTTGGTCAAATGAATGAGCCCCCTGGGGCAAGAATGAGAGTTGGTCTTTCTGCTTTAACAATGGCAGAGCATTTCCGTGATGTTAATAAGCAAGATGTACTTCTTTTTATAGATAATATTTTCCGTTTTGTTCAGGCAGGTTCCGAAGTATCTGCTCTTCTAGGACGCATGCCTTCTGCTGTGGGATACCAACCTACACTAGGAACAGACGTTGGTGAACTCCAAGAAAGGATTACCTCTACCCTCGAAGGATCAATCACTTCAATCCAAGCTGTTTATGTCCCAGCAGATGACTTGACAGACCCTGCACCAGCTACTACCTTTGCTCACCTCGATGCAACAACAGTACTTGCAAGAGCTTTAGCAGCTAAGGGTATCTATCCAGCAGTAGATCCTTTAGACTCAACCAGCACAATGCTTCAACCATCTGTTGTTGGAGATGAGCATTACAAAACTGCAAGAGCAGTTCAATCTACTCTTCAAAGATATAAAGAATTACAAGATATTATTGCTATTCTTGGATTGGACGAATTATCAGAAGAAGATCGGAGAACTGTTGATCGTGCTAGAAAAATTGAAAAATTCCTTTCTCAGCCTTTCTTTGTTGCAGAAATCTTCACTGGTATGTCAGGTAAATATGTAAAACTTGAAGAAACAATTTCAGGTTTTAACATGATTCTTTCTGGTGAATTAGATCACCTACCTGAACAAGCATTCTATCTTGTAGGAAATATAGAAGAAGCAAAATCAAAAGCCGAAAAGCTTGCTTCTGAAAGCAAAAGTTAATTAATTGATTACATTAAGCAACTCCAAAATAATACCTTTTCCCTAAGAACACTAAAACCCACTTTCTAAATCAACTGTTATAAAAATGTCCCTAACACTCCGAGTATTAGCCCCAGATCAAAGTGTATTTGACGGGTCTGCTGATGAAGTCATACTTCCAAGTACCTCAGGTCTACTTGGAATACTTCCAGGACATATTTCTATGGTTACAGCTATAGACACTGGTGTTTTAAGAGTACGAAATGATGGCAATTGGAATTCAATTGCATTGATGGGTGGTTTTGCAGAAGTTGAGTCAAATGAAGTAACCGTTCTTGTAAATGCTGCAGAATTGGGGGGGGAAATTGATATAAGTTCTGCTGAAAAGGCATTTGAAGAAGCTCAATCAATGCTTCTTCAATTAGATAGCAATGAAAATTCAACTGAAAAAATTAAAGCAAAAGAAAACCTAAACAGAGCGCGAGCAAGACTACAAGCAACTAAATAAAAAAAAAGACCTAATTAACATTAGGTCTTTTTTTTTATTGTACTAATGTTCCTAGACTCAAAATTTTGAGATATTAAGCTGTACCGCAGAAAGTGACTTCGGGAAATTTCAATTTAGCTTCCTCTAAGGATTTACCTTTTCCTTCTTCCTGCCAAAAATTAATAACCTCAGTCGCTTTATTTAAAATCTCTACCCTCTCATTGTCAGTAATCCAACTTTTTTCCTCTAAATCTGTTTTTAATATTTCCCAAGCATCTTCTCTAGGCCAAAAAAAGTATGAAGTCAGCGGGCTAGGACCACCTCCAACAATTTGATCAACTGCAAGAGCAACATTGTCAGGCAACCATAAAATCTTCAACATAAATCTTCCTTCATCAGCTTTTGGGGTATGCCCTGAAGGCACACCATCAGCATCAAAAGTTGCGGATGCTAAAACTTCAGCTGCACCAAGCATCCCAGGCCTTCCAGACTTGGTTTGTGCAGGATCAGTACGAGCTGCCGAATCTTCTTTAACATCAGAATTTTGGTCGGAAACTGTCATTGCCAGTTTTGTAATCATCTATTAAACCACTAACCTAACAGCCATAGATCCCAAAAATTGTTTTTTGAAATTTAAAGGTATTCTTATTTTTGATATTGACGGTGTGATTCGTGATGTTTCGAATAGCTACCGTCTTGCAATACAAAAAACTGTAGAGACTTTCTCTTTATGGCATCCTCCAATCGAAGAAATTGATTTTTTAAAATCTGAAGGTTGCTGGAACAACGATTATGAAACCAGCCTTGAACTAATTAAACGACGAGTTTCAAGTAAAGATCTTTCAATAGAAATCCCGTCGATTGAAAGTGTAATCGACAAATTTTGTGAATTCTACTTTGGAGGCAATCCAGATAAAGACCCTAAATGTTGGAAAGGCTTTATTTTGAATGAACCTCTTTTAGTAAAAAGAAATTTTTTCAGCACATTGACTAAGCTAAATATTGCCTGGGGATTTGTAAGTGGTGCAGAGCCGCAATCTGTGAAATTTGTGCTAGAAAATAGAATTGGTATTTCTTCTCCAGCATTTGTAGCCCTTGGGGATGCACCCGAAAAACCTAATCCTAAAGGGCTAATTTACATTGCAGAGAAATTACTCCAAAAACCTCTTGATCAAAACTCTCCGCCTATTGCGTATTTAGGAGATACAGTTGCAGACGTTTTAACAATAATAAATGCAAGAAAAGAAAAAAAATCTTCAACATTTATCAGTTTTGCAGTAGCGCCACCACATCTTCACTCTTATAACAATAAAAACCAAAGGTTTAGTTACGAACAAAAATTACTTCATGCAGGTGCAGATCATATCTTGAATTGCACCGAGGAAGTTTTAAATCATTTAATTGATTGGAGTAATTAATTCTCCATATCTTTTATTTCTTTAAGCGCACCTGAGGTTAGAACCTCAGGGAAAGACTCATCTACCAAAACATCATCTTCTATTCTTATTCCAATTCCTTTCCATCTTTCAGGAACCTCTGGCTGATCTTCAGGAACTTCTACAAAATCACTGATGTATAAGCCTGGTTCAACTGTTAAAACCATACCCTTCTCCAATTCAACTTCATAATCGCCAAGCCTATAAGCCCCTGCATCATGCACATCTAGACCCAACCAATGACCTGTTCGATGCATATAGAAGTGTCTATATGCGCCTTGTTCAATAATCGAATCAATATTTCCTTTTAAAAGGCCTAGGTCCAATAAACCTTCTACAAGAACTCTTAATGCAGACATGTGAACTGTATCAGTAGTACTCCCTGTAACAACTGATTTAATAGCAGCTTGTTGAGCTGCAAGAACTATTTGATACAAATTCCTTTGCTCGGATGAAAAAGATCCACTAATAGGAAAAGTTCTTGTTATATCAGCATTGTAATAATCATTTGTTGAACAACCCGCATCGATTAATAACAAGTCCCCCCCTCTTAATTGAGATTGATTAGAAACATAATGGAGTATGCAAGCATTCTCTCCACTTGCCACAATCGACCCATAAGCAGGACCTCGGGCACCTTGATCAAGAAAGTAATGTTCGATCAAAGCTTGTATTTGTTTTTCAAACATTCCTGGCTTTGCTGTTGCTCGTGCCAACTCATGTGCTTTTGAAGTAATTTCAGCTGCTTTTCTCAAAGAAGCTATTTCCCATTTATCTTTTTTAAGTCTCAATTGATGCAGCAGCGGACAGGGAGGGAGCAATTGTGCTGGTGCATATCCTTTCCTAGAAGAATCATTTAATAAAGAAGACCATGTCTTCAAAACAATTGCTTCTAATTTTGGATTTTTGCCTACACGAAAAGAAATTCCGTCAGCTTTCTCTAAATATCTAGGCAAAAAATCCTCAAGCTCTTCTATGGAATGGGCAATATCTGCTCCAAAGTTTGTCTGAGCTCCTTCTACACCCCATCTAAAACCAGTCCATATTTCAGCACTAATTTGCTTGGGCATCACAAACAAAATAAATCTTTCTCCAATAGGAAAATGTGGCAAAAATAAAGCGACTGCATTTGGCTCATCAAAGCCAGTCAAATACCAAAAATCACTATTCTGCCTAAATGGATACTCACAATCAGCATGATGAACAACCAATGAAGCTGCAGGAATTATTGCAGCATTGCCAGATAAGAGTTCGAAAAAGCGTTCACGACGCTTTTGGAAAATATTCAGATTTTTCACAGAAAAGTCACCAACATTTGTTTTCAGGATGGCAGGAAAGCAAACTTTGTGGAAAATATATTTAAAAGACTCCTATTTCTCATTTTTTGCTTTTCTTACTTTGAACATGAGTTCAGACCTCCTATTACTAACTATTCTTGTTTTAATTGTAATTGTTGGATCAGCATTGTGCTCAGGTGTTGAAGCAGCTCTTTTAGCAGTCAACCCACTAAGAGTTCATGAATTAGCAGCAAGAGAAAACCCTGTCAAAGGAGCAAGACGACTTGCAAAGTTAAGACGCCAACTAGGTAGAACCTTGACAGTAATAACAATTACCAATAATAGCTTTAATATTTTTGGAAGTTTAATGCTAGGTAGTTATGCGACATTCGTTTTTAAAGACAATTTAGCTATTCCAATCTTCTCATGCGTATTAACAATATTAGTCCTACTACTTGGAGAAATACTCCCCAAATCTCTTGGGACAAAACTTGCTCTAAAGGTATCTCTAGCCAGTGCTCCTATTCTCCATTTGTTAACTCTCACCATGAGACCTTTACTCTTACCATTAGAGAGAGTTCTACCAGTAATTACTAGTGAAAATGAAATAACTACAGACGAAGAGGAAATTAGGCAAATGACGAAATTAGGTTTACAAAAAGGTCAAATCGAAGCTGATGAAGCAGAAATGATTTCTAAAGTGTTTCAATTAAATGATTTGACTGCTAGAGACTTAATGACCCCAAGAGTCTCCTCTCCTACGCTACCAGGTAATATTTCAATACAAGCTTTACAGAGTACTTTGATCAATAACAACTCGCCAACATGGGTGATTTTAGGGAAAGAAGTAGACAAGGTCATTGGCATAGCCAATAGAGAAAGAATACTTACAGCATTACTACAAGGAAATAATCAATTAACTCCCACTGATCTTAGTGAACCTGTTGAATTTGTCCCTGAAATGATTCGAGTTGATCGTTTACTTAATACATTTAACAAAGACAAAAAAGGGGTCCGAGTTGTAGTTGATGAGTTTGGAGGTTTTGTAGGAGTCATTCGTGCAGAAGCTGTTTTAGCTGTTCTGGCTGGTTGGTGGAGAGATTCAAATAAATGAGTCAAAGTCAAGCATGTTTAGATTCTTGTGAATACCTTCTTTCAAAATGGAGGGGAAAGCTTAATTTAACTAACAAAGAAAGAGGATTATTAGCTGAAGAAATCACAACTTTTGACAATCAACTAGAAAGGCTATCGAATAGAGAATTTAACATCGCCGTTTTTGGTCGTGTAGGAGTTGGGAAATCAAGTTTACTCAATGCATTAATCGGTCAAAAAGTGTTTCATACTGATATAGCCCATGGATCTACGAAAAATACTCAAAAAGTCTTATGGGAAAAGCCATTAAAAACAATAAATTCAATACAACTTATTGACACTCCAGGAATTGACGAAATAGCTGGAAAAGGGAAAAAGCAGTTGGCATCGAATGTAGCCTTTCTTTCAGACTTAATTCTCTTGGTTCTAGATTCTGATATTTCAAGACTAGAACTCGAAGCTTTAGAAAATCTTCTTCGCAAAAATAAACCTATTATCTTAGTTCTTAATCGAAGTGATCAGTGGTCCTTCAAGCAACGGATGGAACTAATCGCCAAAATTAAAAATCGCCTGCCTAAAAAAAACCAAAATATTATCATCGAAGTTGCAGCTTCTGCGCCAAGGGAACCTCACCTATTACCTGATGGAAGGATCCGTAGTGAAATACGTCCCCCTGAAATCAATCAATTATTAGCAACACTTTCTGACATCATTGACAACCAAGGTAGAACTTTATTAGCACTAAATTCTCTTAACCAAGCTGATTATTTATTCCAGTCATTATCAAAAAAGCGATTAACTCACAAAAAAAAAGTTGCACAAGCCTTGATTGGCAAATTTGCAACTATAAAAGCCTCTGGTGTGGCAATTAATCCACTATTAGTTTTTGATTTTGCTGCAGGACTTACTCTTGATACTGCTTTGATCATACAGCTAGCAAAATTATATGGTTTGGAACTAAGAGGGCATTCAGCTAGAGAAATTCTCAAAACTATATCTTTACACAATTCGTGGCTTGGAGGTGCACAAATTGGAATAAATTTTTTTCTAGGTGCTCTACAACATCTTCTCCTCATTGCAAGTCCTTTTACAGGAGGTGTCACTCTTGCTCCAGCAGGACCTGTAGCCTTAGTACAAGCAGTTCTAGCAGTTCATACTACCCAAATCACTGGACGTCTTGCTGCTCAAACTTTTCTAAATGGCAGTTCAATTAGAGGAACTCAACCTAAGTTATTTCTCGAATATCTTTTAAAAAAAGATCCTCAATTGAGAAAATGGATTGACAACTATTCCACCCAAATCCATCGAACAGACTCAACCCACACATTCTTGCCATGAATATAAAAAATAATTGCATTGCACTTTTTGGTACAAGTGCCGATCCACCTACCTTTGGTCATAAAGCTCTATTGGAAGAGCTCAGTAAAATATTTCCTCTAGTTATCACCTGGGCAAGTGATAATCCCCTCAAAAAACATGTCGCCTCTCTCGAAATTCGATATAAGCTTCTGGATGCTTTAATCAAAGATATTGGAATATCAACAATACAAATAGATCAAACTATTAGCTCCCCAAGAACGATTTTGACTGTCCAAAAAGCAAGAGAAAATTGGCCAGAAGCAGATTTAATTTTCATCATTGGAAGTGATTTAATTCAACAAATGCTAAGTTGGGAAAATATCAACAATCTCTTTGGCCAGATAAAGTTTGGAGTTGCACCACGTGAAGGATGGTCGATAGAACCAGAAACCATAAATCAACTTACGAGCATGGGCGCAAAAATTCAAATATTACCGCTAAAAATTCCCCAAAGTTCCAGTTCAATACTTCGAGACAAACCTATTGTAGCCAAAATTCCTCAAGTTCTCTTGCCATTAATTCTCGAACAAAATCTCTATGGAATAACAAACTTAAAATCATGAAAATAGCACTTGCACAATTAAATCCTGTAATTGGAGATCTTGAGAATAACTCAAAAAAAATAGTAGATGCCTGTTATGAAGCCAATAATCATGATTCTGATCTTGTTATTACTTCTGAGTTGTCACTATGGGGTTACCCACCAAAAGATTTACTATTAAATCCCTATATGCTTAATCAACAGACAACGATACTAAATAATATTGTTAAAATAATTGCAAACAAAATGCCTAGAATAAACTTATTAATTGGAATCGCTGAGCAAACTCCAGACAAGCAATTACCTAACTTATTTAATTCAATTGTACTTGCAAATAAAAATTCTTGGTTGGTGATTGCACGGAAACAATTATTACCTTCTTATGATGTGTTCGATGAAAACAGATATTTCCGAAAAGGTAAAAGTACTAGTATTTTTGAGCTAACTAAAGACAATCATCTATTTAAAATAGGTATTTGCATATGCGAAGACCTCTGGGTTGAAGAAGACATCATAGGGAATAGAGTAATAGGTGTAGATCCTCTCAAGACTCTAGAAAATAAAAAGCTTGATTTATTATTGAACCTCTCTGCCTCTCCCTTTGCTCTAAACAAACAATCTTTACGAAAGCAATTAGCTCAAAAAGCAGCTAAAAGACTGTCATGTCCGGTTATATACCTCAATCAAGTAGGTGCCAATGATGAGTTGATTTTTGATGGGGCCAGTTTTGTCACAGACCATAAAGGAAATATCTTATCAAAATTACCTTCCTGTAAAGAAGAAGTAGTGATATGGGATAGCAAACAAACTACAAAAACATACCTTCAGAAAGCATCACATATTGAAGAAGTTTTACTAAGAGCACTCACACTTGGCCTCAAAGATTATGCAAATAAATGCGGTTTCAAAAAAGTCCTCATTGGCCTGAGTGGCGGCATCGACTCAGCACTAGTTACTATTATTGCTACCGCAGCAATGGGTCCTGAAAACGTTCAAGCAATCCTAATGCCTTCTCCATGGAATTCTAAAAACTCATTGACCGATGCATTGGAACTATCAAAACGTCTTTCGATAAGAACAAAGACTATGCCAATCACTTCTATGATGGAAAGCTTTGAAAAAACTTTAAGTGACAACCTTCAGGAAACTCTTAAAAATATAACTTTAGAAAATCTTCAACCAAGAATTCGAGGAACCCTTTTAATGGCAATAGCTAATCAATCCAATAAATTACTACTTGCAACTGGAAATAAATCTGAAATAGCTGTAGGTTATTGCACATTATATGGAGATATGAATGGCGCTCTTGCCGTTATTGGTGATTTATATAAATCAAAAATATATGAATTGTCAAACTGGCTTGATTCAAACGAATCAAGCCAGTTTCGTCAATCATTCTCTCTCCCCCTAGAAATAGAAATTATTGGTACTTCAATTCGGGAAAAACCACCCAGCGCTGAACTAAAGCCTGGTCAACAAGATACTGATGTACTCCCACCATATGAAATACTTGATCCCCTTCTAAAAGATCTTATTGAGCATAGACTAAGTTCATTAGAACTAATGAAGAACGGATATACCTTAGAACAAATCAAGCATATCCAAAAACTGATTAAACAATCAGAGTTTAAAAGATATCAAGCACCACCAATCTTGAAAGTCAGCAACCATGCATTTGGGAACGGATGGAGAATGCCCATAGCTTCGCGCTACAATATATAACCATTAAATACTCCTCCAATAATTTCATTATAAGTATCTTCATTCTCTTATATATTTTTTGAATTTATTTTTCTTACTTGAAATGACAAAAAAATAAACAGCAAGAAGAAAAATATGAAAAAATAACATATTAAAAATGACAAGTATCTAGGCCAGATATGATTTAAATCATAAAATAAGTCAAGTCATAAAAGCCAATAGAAAAAAATTATTTCTTATATTTTATTTATTCCAATCGAGAAATTGGCCTCAATAAAGAGTCAACAAGAATTCCTTCTTTCAGAGCCATTACAACACCGGCAGCTTCAATATAATTAGAAACTTTATACACTTCTACTTCACTTTTAGGAATACCATCAAGTCCTAACGAGTCCAATTCAACATTTAATACTGTTGAATTACCTACTAAAATAATAGGGATTTTTCTTTCAATGCAGGCTAATATACATTCACCGCCTATAGAGGTCTGAGGTGCAATAACTGCACCAACGTCATCAATCTTCAAAATATTTCCACATGATCTACTTGATTGACTAGAAATATTTGAAGGCAACAATTCTGGGGCTTGACTTAAACCCACTAAAACAGATGGCAAGAATGTAAAGCCTATTTCTTCTGAAGCTGCTCTGGGATCAATACTTGAATCAAGAGGTAATGGCAACATTGCGGGAGAATGTGCGCATGGAATTCCAAGATGCTTAACAAGCAAATGACTTATAACAGCTTCACCTCCCGATAAAATATCTACACCAGAACCTTGTCTATATTCATCCACATCTTGATTGCTGACCTCATCAGGGAATCTAGTTACAATAGCTATTGCTCCAACTCCAGCTCGTTTTAGTGCTTCCCCTGCTCTCAAAAGAGAATCAGGATTAGCTAATCCACCCCAACTTGCACCACTAGACCTCTTCTCCAAAGATATATTCAAGACGGTGTCAGTAACAATTATTGGACCTATATCTAAACCCAGAGAAGCCCTACAAGCATTGGCTACGTTTAAATGGTGCTGCTTTAAAGTATCAGTTAAACCCTTGTCTATGAGCAATCCAACTTTTTGCTTTCTGACACACTTCAAGTAAATTTCACCTTTTGCAAAGCTATTCATTGCGAAGCCTTCTACATAATGAATATGCTCATCCCTCCAATACAAAGAGGCAGCGTTCATTACATTTGGATGAGTGATCAAACAACCACTGGCACTAGCTATTAACCTCGATACTGGGATCGCATCTCCTCCATATCCACCAACTTCACAACCAATGCCTGTTGGAATGATTAAAATTGTAGGGAAAGAGCCAGAAGAAATAGACAAATTATATAAAAGACTTATTTTGTGATTTTAATGTTGTTATTCAATATAATTACAGCCTCTACAATTAAGACACTATCAATATCTGAATTTTTTGAAGCATTTGAAGAAGCTATAAACCACCGCAAAGGATCTCCATACAAATTTAAATTGTCTAATATAAATTGACGTAAATCAAAAATAGATAAATTTTTAGGAGGCTTTAAGGTAACTTCTATTGTCTTTAAAATCACTTCAAGCAAGCCTTTTAATCAACTTAGGCACTGGCACCACCAACCACTTCTAAAATCTCTTGAGTAATTGCCGCCTGTCTTGCTTTGTTATAAGTCAAGTTAAGTGTTTTACCTAGCTCTTTAGCATTATCACTTGCATTATTCATAGCAGTCATTCTACAAGCCAATTCTGAAGCTGCAGACTCTTGCAATGCTCGTAAAAGCTGATTTTGAAGATATAAAGGCAATAATGAATTCAGTAGTTGATCAGGACTTTGTTCAAAAACAACATCGGATGAAAGCTGAGGTTGTTCATTAGATGGAGCTGCATCTTTCTCCACAACCAATTGACTATTTTTAGTAGTTAGCCTAAAGATCTCATCATCATCTTCAGCAATTCCTTGAGGGTCAAGCGGGAGCAAAGTTTGAACAACAGGATTACAACTTACTAGACTTACAAATTTAGTGTAAATAACTTCTATTCTATCAGTACTTTCTGATAAGAATTCAGCCAGAACCTCACTGGTTATTGACTCAGCATCTTTAGAAGTAGGTACTTGGTCAAGGTCCTTAAAAGAAGCCTTAATCTTATATTGACTAGACCTATTCTGGAAATAGGTTATAGCTTTCCTTCCTATGAGGACTAAATCGACAGAGAAACCTTGACGAGTCAATTCTAAATAACGTTGTTCTGTTCGTTTAATAATGTTGGTATTGTACCCTCCGCACAATCCCCTATCTCCTGTTACTGAAAGTAGTGTGATTGACTTGACATCCCTTGACTCTAGTAAAAGAGCTTCTGATGTTTCAAATCCCATACGAGATTGAATATTTTCAAGTACTCTTGCTAGTCGATCAGCAAAAGGACGACTTCTGAGAACTTGTTCTTGAGCTCTACGCACCTTTGCAGCCGCGACAAGTCTCATTGCCTCAGTAATTTTTCTTGTGTTTTTGACTGAGACAATTCTGTCTCTAATCTCCTTTAGATTTGCCATTGGAATTTATTGCTCCAGTAAATATCTTGATTTAAGAGGTTGCCAACATGGAGGATTTAACCTCACTAATTGAATCCTTAAGCATGGTTTCAATATCATCTGAAAGCTTCTTCTCATTTAAAACTTTCTCTATATATTCAGGTTTGCTTGTTTTAAGATACTCCCTTAACTCACGTGCAAACTGAGTAACAAGCTCTACTGGTACTTCATCAATCAAACCCTTTACACCTGCATAAACAACTGCAACCTGCTCAGCCAAATTTAGAGGCGCAAACTGGGCTTGCTTGAGTAATTCCCTTAACCTCTTGCCTCGTTCTAATTGATTTTGAGTAGCCTCATCAAGATCAGATGCAAACTGAGAGAAAGCTGCCAACTCATCAAATTGAGCAAGTTCTAGCTTTAAAGTACCAGCTATCTTTTTTATCGCCTTTGTTTGGGCCGCTCCACCAACCCTACTAACAGAGATACCAACATTAATAGCAGGTCTCAATCCTGAGTTAAATAAATCTGAGCTCAAAAATATTTGACCATCAGTAATAGAAATAACATTGGTAGGGATATAAGCAGATACGTCTCCTGCTTGTGTCTCAATAATTGGTAAAGCTGTCATTGAGCCACTTCCCATTGAATCAGAAAGCTTAGCTGCCCTCTCCAGCAAGCGACTATGACAGTAGAAAACATCACCTGGATAAGCCTCACGACCTGGTGGTCTTCTTAAGAGCAAAGACATTTGACGGTAGGCCTGAGCCTGTTTGGTTAAATCATCATAAATAACTAAGGTTGCCTTGCCTTGATACATAAAATGCTCAGCAATAGCTGCACCTGTATAAGGTGCTAAATATTGCAAGGCGGCAGCTTCGGAAGCACTGGCATTCACTACAATTGTGTAATCAAGAGCACCCTTTTCGCGAAGTACTTCTACAACATTTGCCACTGAGGCAGATTTTTGACCAACTGCAACATAAACACAAACTACATCTTGTCCTTTCTGATTGATTATTGTATCAATGGCAATTGCGGTCTTTCCAGTTTGTCTATCACCAATAATTAACTCCCTTTGTCCTCTGCCTATAGGAATCATTGCATCAATAGAAGTTATTCCAGTCTGCATTGGTTCATGCACAGACTTTCTTTTAATAATTCCTGGAGCCAAGGACTCAATCAGACGAGAATCACTGGTTGCAATATCACCATTGCCATCTACTGGCTGACCCAAAGGATTCACTACTCGGCCCAACATCGCTTCCCCTACCGGGACTGAAGCAATCTTTCCAGTAGATTTAACAGTACTTCCTTCTTGAATTCCTACTCCTTCTCCCATTAAAACAGCACCTACATTGTCATCTTCTAGATTCAATGCAATACCTTCAGTCCCATCCTCAAATTCAACCAATTCTCCTGCCATTACCTGTTCAAGACCATAAATTCTTGCAATACCGTCTCCAATCTGTAGAACAGTACCTACATTACTTACAGATACAGACTTATCATAATCAGCTATTTGTTGCTTAAGGATAGAGCTGATCTCGTCGGGGCGAATGGAAACCATGGTAAAAGGGAATAATTAAGGGGACTAAGAAGAAAGTGAAGGATAGAGACGAAAGTGACTAAGTTGCCTTAGACAGAGCAAAGCCTAATCTACGGACTTGACCTGAAAGGCTAGCGTCAATAACTTTAGAGCCAACTTTGACAACGAAACCTCCAATTAGACCAGGGTCTAATTTAAGATTCATCTCCAGATTGTCTGTACCAGCTATTGCTTGAACCTTCTTTAAAAGTTCATTTTGCTGATCTTCGTTGAGTTCTGTAGCTGAAGTCACAGTTGCTAAAGCAATGTTTCGCTGCTCTCGATATAATTCCAACAATCTTTCTAAGACAGCATCTAAAAAAGCTATACGCTGACGATCAGCTAAAAGCTTTAAGAAATTAAGAAATGAAGGAGTGATTTTCTTTGAAAAAATCTTAATCAAGGCCGCTTTCTTCGCATCTGCTTCTAGAACAGGAGAAGCCATTGCTTCTTTTAATTCAGGAGACTCGTTCCATAAAGCAAGTATTGACTTTGCCTGGTCAATAACTACTTCAGCTTCACCGTCGCTATTAGCAATTTGTAAAAAAGCCTCTGCGTATGGGGTAGTAATAGTATTTAAAAGTGGCATTAGTTAATCCCCATATTATTTATTGACTTTGTGAGAATATCTGATTGAGATTGAGCATTAAGTTTTTCAGGAAGAGCATTTAAGGCTTTTGCTATAGCAAGACGAGCAGCTTCCCTTCTCAATTGAGAACTAACTCTAGATGCTTCTGAATTTAAATCAGAAGCTGCTCCTTGTTTAATGCGAGCCATCTCCTCAACAGTACGCTTCTCACTCTCTAAACGAATTGCTTCTGCTCTAGCCTGAGCATCAGCCCTAATTTTTAGAGCTTTTTGTTCTGCTGAAGAAAGCTCAAACTTGGCTTTCTCAAGATCCGAAGTTGCATCTTTAAGACGAGATTCTGCATCTTCAAGATCAACCAAAATAGTTTTTCTTCGTCTCTCAAGCATACTTCCAAGAAAATTTGGTAGAAACTTATAAAGACCAAAGATAACTACAGCCCAATTAAGAATGTTTGTTTCAAACAAATTCAAATTGAGGCCAAACCCTGAACTAGCGAAAGGAATAAATAATGTCATTTGGCAGCCATTAGTCTTTCTACAATTAAATCCCCAATCAATTCTGAATCAGCTTTTAACTGACGCAGAGCTGATTCTTTTTGAGAGTCAATCTCAAGCCTTGCTTTTTCTCTAGAAGCGTTTGACTCAGCATTAGCTAAAGCTATTGCCTCTTTATAAAGGTTCTCTGAATCCTTTTCAGCCTCAGCTATGACGGCTTGGGCAGACTGACGAGCTTCCAGAAGTTGATTTTTTAAATCCACTTCCAATTTTTCTACTTCAGCAATTTTCTTTTTTGCCTCTGCTCGACTAGTAAAAACAAAGTCTTCTCTTTCTTCAACTACCCGTCCAACGGGTTGGAAGAAAATTTTATTTAGTACATACGTCAGGAGAACAACTTGAACTGCCATTAAAGGCAGTGTTGCGTCTATGTCAAAAAGACCTCCCTCAGAAGCACCCAACAGAAACAAACTGGTCATTGGGAAGGAGAAAATAAAAATTAAGCAAGCTGATAGAACAAAAAGCTTTATTCTTCAGCAAAAGTGAGGTAATAAAAAGTCACAAACTAAGAATTTGGACAGAACCTACTCTCGCTTGAGATACACCTTGTAAGGCTTAGCCTGCAAAGGGATTAGCGAAAAGAAGAACCAAAGCAACCACCAATCCATAAATGGTAAGTGATTCCATGAAAGCGAATGAAAGAAGCAAAGTACCTCTGATCTTTCCTTCAGCTTCAGGCTGACGAGCTATTCCTTCAACTGCTCCTTGAGCAGCATTACCTTGACCTAGACCAGGTCCTATAGCCCCTAGGCCTACTGCAAGACCAGCAGCAACAACTGAAGCGGCGGATGTAATGGAATCCATGATTGAACTAAGGAAAAGAATTGCGTAAAACGCGTAGAGAGTGTTGACCGAGAGAGTTTAGACCTGCGCGGGGACATCTCGTAAATTTTTTAAGATGGGTTCGATAAAAAAAAGAACCTACGCTAGGGATGAATTGCGCCAGATCAAGGTCAAATCTGGCATTAAATAAAGACGAACTCTAGTGATGCTCCTCTACTGCTTCACCAATGTAGTAAGCAGCTAAAGTAGCAAAAATTAAAGCCTGAATAGCACTTGTAAAGAGCCCCAAAAACATGACTGGTATAGGTAGAACTAGAGGAACCAGAAAAACCAGAACTGCAACTACCAATTCATCAGCCAAAATGTTTCCAAACAAACGAAAGGAAAGTGACAATGGCTTGGTGAAATCTTCAAGAATCTTGAAAGGAAGCATTATTGGGGTTGGGTGAACGTAATATTCGAAATACCTCAAGCCCTTATTACTTAAGCCCGCATAGAAATATGAAAGCGAGACAAGCAAAGCTAATGCAATGGTTGTATTTATATCTGCTGTAGGAGCACCAAGCTCCCCACTAGGCAATCGGATCAACCTCCAAGGGACTAAAGAGCCTCCCCAATTGCTAACAAAAATAAATAAGAAAAGAGTGCCAATAAATGGCATCCAATCCCTATAGACCTTTTCACCAATCTGTGTACGAGCCAAGTCTCGTATGTAATCCCAAAGGAATTCCAAAAGATTCTGAATGCCTTTTGGATCACGCTCCATTTTTTTGGTGCCAACTACAACAAAAGCAATTAAGGCCCCTAAGAGAATCCAGGAAGTAATAAAAACCTGACCATGAATTTTGAGGCTGCCAATCTGCCAATAAAGGTGTTGGCCAACCTCTAGTTCAGCAAATGGAATTAAAAATGGAGGAAAACCCATTTTGAAAAAATTAGAATCGCTAAGCGAATTAGTGAACCTTAAACCATAACGTGCTTCTTCAATAAGTACTTTTGCTCATGGCTCAAGCAGAAACTGAAGGACCAAGGATGGCTTATAGAGCATGAAGCCTATAAAACTTGGTAAAAAATGAAGCTCTGGCAATTTTGAGACAGCCAAAACCATTAATACCGGTAAAAGCAACTGAATCTTACTGACAGAAGAAGACGTTTTCCCTAATTGACCGATGCTCCTAGAGAGCAGTCTCAAATAGACGATCCCCAACAATGCTCCAAACAAGAGACTGAGAAGATCCTGAACGTCAAAAAAAACAATAGTTGTGATACCAGCAAAGGCAGTCACAATTAATGTTGTTCTGAATATGCGCAGCTGAAGCTGTACATATTCTTCATTTGGATCCTTGTTTTTGGGATCTAAGGAGTCCAATGTCATGATCCTTGCTGCTTTTACAGGGAAATCCAAAGATGTTTGATTTACAGCTTCTTCCTCGCCAGGAGGATGATTAGCAGTTTTCAACATTTAAGGATACCTGCAAAGGCTCCAACGCCGTTAAGGCCCGCGGAATCTACCATGCAGCAGGTCTCAAAACAGTACCAAGGAGTGACAGATATCATCCTCAATCAAAAATGCTGGCCGATCATGGGATTTATATTTGTATAACTAATCTTTAATGAAAAATAAAATCTCAATAACAACCTGTATCGTTTACCTCAAGCATAAACAACATTAATAGATGCTTAAATAGTAATTTTTAAAAGGCTTTTGGGAGAAACAGCTTATATTAAATCTTAAAAAACTTAACTATAGGAACATATTTGAAAACTTCCTAACAAAAAAACTGTTTCTCATAGAAAAGACTTGGCAAAACCGATTTTAAACGGCTCAATAGAAGAGATTTTTTAAATTTCTAATCTTGAGAAGTCTAGAAAGGAAACATATTAATCAAGGAAACTCTTTAGCAAAGACTCCAACTGGAATCGCACGCAAAAAACAACCCGAGTTGAATTTATTTAATAAGTTTCTTCCTCTCCCTTGGTTTCTTTGGCCCCCAGAAGGCCGCTTAATACTAGCTTTAGTTGTGTTTTGGAGTATTGCTGGAGTGTTTATTCTTGGTTCTGCCAGTTGGTGGGTATCAAGTAAAGAAATGGGAGATGGAAGTTATCTTGTAAAAAGACAACTTTTATGGCTTATAGCAAGTTGGAGTATTTGTTGGCTCACAATATCTATTAAATTAAAAACTTGGTTAAAAATCTCCAAGCTATTTCTTTTAATTGGCTTAGCCTTAGTCATCTCAACTTTATTTTTCGGGAGTACAATAAATGGATCTTCTAGATGGCTTATTCTTGGCCCAATAAGCTTTCAACCTTCTGAACTTATTAAACCTTTTGTTATTCTCCAAGGTGCAAATCTATTTGGTCAATGGAAAAGACTAGAGGCAAGTCAAAAGTTTTTTTGGCTTGGAATCTTTGCTCTATTAATAATATCTATCTTAGGCCAACCAAACTTAAGTACTGCTGCTCTGACAGGAATACTTCTTTGGATGATTGCCTTGGCCGCAGGAATTGAGTACAAGTATTTATTTTCAATTGCATGTTCAGGTCTATTTTTTGGCATGCTAAGTATCTTGAGCAATGAATATCAAAAACTTCGAGTCAGTTCATTTCTTAATCCCTGGAATGACCCTGAGCATAGTGGATATCAGCTAATACAAAGTCTATTAGCAATAGGTTCTGGTGGCCTTTTTGGTGAAGGATTTGGCCTCTCTACTCAAAAACTACTTTATCTTCCATTTATTAGTACAGATTTTATTTTTGCAGTTTTCGCCGAAGAATTTGGGTTCGTAGGATGCCTAATGCTAATTAGCTTCTATATCCTTTTTGCTTTTCTTGGATTAAGAGTATCTTTAATGTGCAAAAATAATTATTCTAAATTGATAGCTGTTGGTTGTACTATTCTACTCATTGGTCAATCCATTCTGCATTTAGCTGTCACTTCTGGCTCTATTCCAACAACTGGACTACCCTTACCAATGATTAGTTATGGAGGAAACTCTCTGCTTGCAAGCCTAATTATTTCAGGCTTATTAATTAGATGTGCTATTGAATCATCAGACAACTTCGAAAATATACAAACTAAAAAGAAGCTAGTTCATAAAAAAAGTGCTTAACCTGTTTAAATCTATCTGGAGCATCAAATTACCTCTATTTCAATTCTATTATCAGACCTTGCTCAAAACAGTGAGCGATTAATAAGCACTGGTTTATCTAATCCTGGGCCAACAACTGTCATATTAGTTTTTTTTGGCGGATTACTAACTAGTCTTGGGCCGTGCGCCATTTCTCTTCTTCCAATTACATTAGCTTATTTAGGAGGTTTTAACGACGAAGAATCTCCAATTGCGAGAAGCATGAGATTTTGCAGCGGAATTGTGCTTTCTCTTGTAACTCTAGGAATTATCAGTGGTTTATTTGGGAAAATTTATGGTCAATTGCCTGGTAACTTTTCAAAAATAGTTGCATTAATAGCCATCTTGATGGGACTAAATTTATTAGGAGTATTAAAAATTAATTTTCCTAACCTTCCTAATTTAGATTCATGGATAAAAACATTTCCTAAACCTCTCGCACCAATTGCAGCAGGGTATACCTTTGGCTTGGCATCGTCACCATGCACAACACCAGTATTAGCAGTATTACTAGCTTGGATAGCTAAAAGTGGAAATCCAATTACAGGAATATTACTTTTATTTTGCTTTGGCACAGGTCAAATTATACCTTTGCTAATTGCTGGTACAGCAGCAGCTTCTCTTCAAAGCCTACTAGCTTTAAGATCAATTACTCAGTGGATACCAACAATATGTGGATTCATTTTATTAATAACAGGCTTTCTATCTATCCTATCTACGTGGATATAAATAATGGCCTATATAAAAAGACTATTTAACATTTTATCAAATCTAAAATTTGCCATTGGATTGCTATTTATCATTGCTTTTGCAAGTGGAATTGGCACATCCTTGCCACAAGGTGAATTTCCAGAAACATACATAGATCAATACTCTACAAAACATTACTTAGGCTTATTTTCAGGGGAATTTATAATTAAATTAAGCCTAGACCATATTTATTCTAGCTTATGGTTTATAAGCCTACTAAGTACTCTTGGTGTCTCTCTAATTTTATGCACATTTCGGAGACAACTGCCATCCTTGCAATCAGCAATAAAATGGACTTATTATAAAAATGTAAGTCAAATTAAAACATTAGCTATTTCAAAGACTTTCCAAATTAATTCCTCACCAATAGACTTAAAAGCATTTTCAATAAAGCTCAAGCAAGAAGGTTGGGAAGTTAGAGAAGCTAATAATAATATTTCTGCAAGAAAAGGTTTAATTGGAAGATTAGGTCCTCCACTAGTACATCTAGGATTAATATTACTAATGATTGGCTCTACTTTTGGTGCTTTAAATGGAAGTAAATTAGAAAAATTTCTTGCACAAGGTTCATCAATCAATCTTTTGAGCCCTGACCAAAAAAATGAATTAAATATAAGTTTAAATAAATTTGATATTGAAAGACAGCCAAATGGATTTACAGAGCAATTTAGGTCACTTATAGAGCTAAAGGACAGTTCGAATGACTTTACAAAGGAGATCAGCGTAAATCATCCTCTTAGATACAGAGGTATAACAATTTATCAAGCTGATTGGAAGCTTTCTGCAATTACTATGAAATTTGGCGATAGTCCAAAGCTGCAATTGCCATTAACTCAAATACCAGAACTTGGTGAGCAGGTCTGGGGAATAAAAATCCCCAATATAAAACTTATCAAAGAACCACTGTTGTTAACTTTAACAAGTGAGCAAGGGCCAGTTAGAATCTATGATGACAAAGGAAATCTAATCAAAAATCTTAGACCAGGTAGCGGGCCAAAAAACATTAAAGGAGTTAATATAGAAGTATTAAATATAATTCCAAGCAGTGGCATTTTATTTAAATATGATCCAGGGGTACCAATTGTATATTCAGGTTTTGCAATAACACTTTTAGGGGGATTCTTAAGCATTCTTTCAACTAAGAAACTTTGGATAATTTCAGAGCCAGACAAAAAATTGATACATTTCGGTGGATTATCTAATCGTAATCCAGAAGGATTAGCACTAGAGTTACCCACCCTCTACGAAAAATTATCTAAAAATAACTGAATTATTAATCCTCCTTTTTCTTTCCATAGCTTACTCTAATAATAGTATGAACATTACCTCTCGGATTAAAATCAGCCTCTAATTCCATCCAATAAGGTTTACAAGAATCAACAAGATCATCTAAAATTTTATTAGTTACTTCCTCATGTGATATTTTACATTCTCTAAAACTATTTATATACAACTTTAAAGACTTAAGCTCTAAAGTAAACTCATGTGGCTGATATATCAATTTTAATATCGCAAAATCTGGATAACCTGAAAATGGGCACTTACATGTAAATTCAGGCAATTTAATATCTATTTCATAATGACGATATGGTGCAGGATTCTTGAACGTTACCAGTTTGCCTTCCGAAATAGATCTTTCACCATATAAAGGTGAAAAGTCTTTGTGAAAGCTCTTATCAATACTCATACTTAAATTAGTTAATTAATTTAAGTATATTTTAGAGTTGAAAACACTAAAACTTTTTTAAAAAAAATCTTAAATAAAGATCTTTGGTTCTCGTGAAACTAAAAAATCAAGTGAATCATAGGATTTCTCAGTTTTGTATCAAAGGGTACATACAGTAGACGCAAAACACGCATTAATAGTTCAACACAACTTTTCGTTATGGACATCTGTCTGGTTAAAACTGAAGACTGGTTTCTAATTAGACCAACAAGTATTCATGGAATGCTTTGGCTCCAAACTCATTTTGAGACTGGTGAGTGGGAATCCATTTCAAAAGCACAAGCAAAATTATCAATTCAAAATGCTAATGAGCTTATGAGTGACGCTCAAGAAGCCGGATTGAGTATAAATACCGTCCCAGCCGTTTCAGTAAATACAATCCTCTAACCAAAAGGCAAAAACTCACTAATATTTAAATATGGTTATTTCTAGTTAGTCACTATGAAGAAGGTAGAAGCTATTATTCGTCCCTTCAAGCTTGAAGACGTCAAAATCGCACTGGTCAATGCCGGCATAGTAGGCATGACTGTAAGCGAAGTTAGAGGATTTGGAAGGCAAAAAGGCCAAGTAGAGCGCTATAGAGGCTCTGAATTCACGGTAGAATTCCTCCAAAAACTAAAAATCGAAGTAGTGGTCGCTGATCAAAATGTGAATGATGTAATTAAAGCTATTGGAGAAGCAGCCAAAACTGGCGAAATTGGTGATGGAAAGATCTTCGTTTCTTCAATTGAATCAGTAGTAAGAATTCGTACAAATGAAACAGACGACTCTGCACTTTAAGCCAAAGTTTTTTTAACAACATCGCTGATTAAAGGCAATTTTGGCATATTAGAGTTTAATCTCAACCAACCGAGATACTCATGATTACCTGCTGGACCTTTCAGAGGTGATGCAATAATTCCATGCAAATAAAACCCAAGTGCTTGAGCAGAATCAATTACTCCAGTAATCGCATCAATATGTGAATCAACGTCTCTAACAACTCCTCCTTTGCCAACTCTCTCTTTGCCAACCTCAAATTGAGGCTTAATTAGCAAAATCATCTCTTTATTTTCATTTAGAAGGAGTTGGTTAATAGAAGACAAAACAAGTTTTAAAGAAATAAATGAAAGATCAGCCACTGCAAGTGTGGCTTTTTTCTCAGAATCTCCATATAACTGATCTGGAGTTAAGTATCTAATATTAGTTCTCTCTCTAAGCGATACTCGTGGATCAGTCCTTAATGACCAAGATGTCTGGCCATACCCTACATCAACACCATAAACAAATGACGCGTCATTCTTCAATAAGCAATCTGTAAAACCTCCAGTTGATATTCCACAATCCAAGCAAACACGTTTTTGAATTCTTACGTCAAACTGCTCTAATGCTGCAAATAATTTCTCACCACCTCTTGAAACAAAACGAGAAGGGAAAGTTACATCTATTGCCAATGAATGATCAACTAAAAGGCCAGGTTTATCTAATATTTCTCCAACTAAAGTTTTTACCTTGCCAGCTCTAATTAATTTTTGTGCCTGTTGACGAGAAGTAACAAGACCTTTCGTCAGCAAGTGCAGATCAAGTCGGATTTTTCTGGACATTTCTTAATAAAAGCATGCATGAAACCGAATAAAAACCGGAGAACTCACGAATTCTTCAATTTTGCTTAGAAGATCAATGTGATGTAGCAGGTTTAGGACGTGGCTAGAAAAGTATCCAAATCCCATCAAAAGATGATTGCTAAGCGAACTCGTCTTAGAATTGTAGGAGGCTTTGCAAATGCAAAAGTACTTGAACTCTTGCATCCTGGAAGTTTTGCCACCTTAGACAATCAACCGCATGACTTACCTCCATTTGAGGTAATCAATTGCAAAGGTGGCAGATGCTTAGTTCGTCAGCAATCTTGGGGAAATTATGTTCACTGGGAAGTAGAACAACATCGGCTGAGATCAGCTTGAACTAAAGTATTAAATTAAAATAAGAAAATTCAAAACCTTTGATTGAACGCTACACACTGCCTGAAATGGGCAAAATCTGGACAGAGTCTGCCAAATATCAAACATGGCTTGAGGTTGAATTAGCCGCCTGCGAGGCTAATTTTGAGCTTGGAAACATCCCTCAAGATGCTATTCAACAAATTCGTCAAAAAGCAAGCTTTAATAAAAAAAGAATTTATGAAATTGAAGCAGAAGTAAAACATGATGTAATTGCCTTTCTTACTAGTGTTAATGAGCATGTAGGAGATGCAGGCAGATATATTCATGTGGGCATGACTAGTAGTGATGTACTTGATACTGGTCTAGCACTGCAATTAAAAGAATCAACAAAATTACTAATTGAAGAAATAGATAAATTAGAAAAAGCTATTAGATCAAAAGCAAAAGAGCATAAATCCACAGTAATGATTGGACGCTCCCATGCAATTCATGGAGAACCAATAACATTTGGATTTAAATTGGCAGGTTGGCTTGCCGAAACCATTAGAAATCGTAAACGATTAGAGAACTTATTAAAAGAAATTGCTATTGGACAAATAAGTGGGGCTATGGGTACTTATGCCAATACTGATCCTGAGATAGAAAGAATTGCATGCAACCATTTAAATCTCATCCCCGACACGGCAAGCACTCAAATCATCTCTAGAGATCGTCACGCAAGTTATGTACAAATTCTTGCATTAGTAGGATCTTCATTAGATCGATTTGCAACTGAAATCAGGAATCTTCAAAGAACTGATGTTCTAGAAGTTGAAGAAAGTTTCACAAAAGGTCAAAAAGGTAGTTCCGCAATGCCTCATAAAAGGAATCCTATCCGCAGTGAAAGAGTAAGTGGCCTTTCAAGGGTACTTAGAAGCTATGTTGTTGCAGCATTAGAGAACGTTGCACTTTGGCATGAGAGAGATATCAGTCACAGTTCTATTGAAAGAATGATGCTTCCAGATACCTCAATAACTCTTCACTTTATGCTTAGAGAAATGACGAATATCATCCAAGAATTAGGCGTATATTCAAAAAATATGCTGAAAAATGTAAATATATATGGAGGGGTGATTTTTAGCCAAAGAGTTCTCTTGGCACTTGTAGAGAAAGGTTTAACTAGAGAAAAGGCTTATGAATTAGTACAAAAACATGCTCACAATGCCTGGAATAATGAATCAGGAAACTTTAAATCCTCTCTTAGAGAAGATGAGGAAATTAAAAATCTGATAAAAGCAGATGAGCTCGATCTCTGTTTTAGTGCTGACATTCATCAAGCCAATTTAAAAACAATTTGGAATAGACTAGAAATCTAATCAAAATTATTTGTCCTAAATATCTCTGCGATAAATATCCATGTCAACTGCATTCCGCTTAGAAACAGATAGTCTAGGTAAAGTTAAAGTCCCTTACAAAGCTCTCTGGGGAGCTCAAACACAACGATCTCTAAAAAACTTTGATATTGGTTCGGAAAAAATTCCATTAAAACTCATTTATGCCATAGCAAAAATCAAACAAGCTGCATCAAGAGTTAATTGCCGTCTTGGAGTTCTTGACGTAAACAAACAAAAATTAATCGAGATAGCAACATCTCAGATAATCAATGGTGATCATGATGCACAGTTCCCTTTACGAATTTGGCAAACAGGTAGTGGAACTCACTCCAATATGAATGTCAACGAAGTGATTAGTAATATCGCAGCAAAAAGTCTAAATCATCCATTGGGAACTTATCACTCCTTACACCCTAATGACGATGTTAATCAATCTCAATCAACTAATGATGTTTTCCCAGGAGCCATTCAAATTGCAACCATTGAAGAAATTACAACAAAACTGCTCCCTGAAATAAACTTATTAAGAAAATCATTTGCTGACAAAAGCAAAGAATGGGCCAATATCATCAAAGTTGGACGTACCCATTTGCAAGATGCAGTGCCAATGACTCTTGGGCAAGAAGTATCCGCTTGGGAGAAACAAATTGAACTTAGCTACTCGAGGATTGAAAGCAGTCTAAATGAGATTTATGACTTGCCTCTTGGTGGAACAGCAATAGGTACTGGCTTAAACTCTCCAAATAAATTTTCTCAAGAAATTGCTCTAGAGATTGCTGATATAACTAAACTTCCTTTCAGGTCAACAAGGAATAAATTTGCGCTTATGGCTAGCCATGATGGATTAGTCAATTTGATGGCACAACTAAAAATACTATCTGTATCTCTCTTCAAAATATCAAACGACATTCGTCTCCTATCATGTGGCCCAAGAACTGGCTTAGGAGAATTATCTCTACCTGAAAATGAACCAGGGAGCTCAATCATGCCTGGGAAAATAAACCCAACTCAATGTGAGGCAATGTCAATGGTATGCATACAAATCATGGCCTTTGATTCCGCTGTCAGCATTGCTGGAAGTAGTGGACATCTACAAATGAATGCATATAAACCATTGATTGCTTTTAACTTACTTAAGTCCATAGAACTTTTATATGATGCATGTAAAAGTTTCAGAGTATTGATGCTTGATGGCATAAAACCAAATCATAAAAAAATCAAAACACATCTTGAGAACTCATTGATGTTAGTTACAGCTCTAACTCCCAAAATTGGTTATAAAAAAGCCAGTGAGATAGCTCAATTTGCACATAAAAACAATACTAGTCTGAAACAAGCCGCTATTCATTTAAAATATATTTCATCAGATGAATTCGACAAAGTCATAGACCCTTCAAAAATGATAGATAACAATTGATGATCCAGATTAATTTCATATGGACCGTTGTGTTGCAGGATTAAGTGTTGGGTCTTGCTTGAGATACTCAGTAAATAAATCTTCTGCCTCTCGCACTGGAAAACGGTTAATTGCTTTCAAAGCAGATCTAGCATTTGTTCTTAGTTGTTGACTAATTGCTTCACAATGAGGAATCTGTGAAAGCAAATCCACAGTTCGACGAAGTATCCTTACAACGTCTCCTTCATCAAGAGAAGTATTAGCCATCAGATCAGTCCAGGTAGCCCCACGAGCCCAAGCCTCTACAAGTCCAATCAGCTCTGAGTCATACCAAATGGGTATATCTACCTGATTAGTATCTTGAGTTCTTAGAAGTTCCCTTCTAATAGCCGAAAGATCACTCAATGCCTGAGAAGCATTGTGAGAAGCCAAAAATCCACTCCATAAATTTCTTCGACTAACATCTGTACCTATTGCCTCTATAACTCCAGACAATTCAGAAGGATCCAAATCATCAAAATGTCCACTCATTAAAGCCAGACCAATCCATAGTTCATTATCACCTCGCAAAACTGCTACTGTTCTACCAATATCGGTAAGCTTAGAATCAACTAAACAGCCAAAATACTTTAATATCTCCAATAAAGAGAGAAATCTATCCCAATGACTATTTGATCGATGATAAATGAAATTCTGTCTATCATTAATTTCCTTTTTTAACTCTTCAACTTTTCTTTGATGCTTCTTAATTTTTTTTCTGTCCCCCCATTTATGTACCGGAAGTTGTTGTAGCTCTAGTTCTAAATTACTCACAAGCTTAGACTGAAGAAGTACTTCGCTCGCTAAATCATATTGGGGAGTAGTCATATCATGTATATTGGCTAATTCAGAAATCTTTTTAGCAATAATATTAGTCTTACTATCACCATGAGATATATCCCCAAGTCTAATTACACCTGGATCAGCAATAGTAGTCATATCCAAGCAAGTTATTTCAGCATAAAGGCTGACCACAGACGGACATGCCAATAAAATCCAAACATTTTCAGCAGTCAGGCACAACAGGATTGGGAATTTCCCAGGCCCAGATCTCTTTTGAACAATAACTGCAGGGGTAATTCGATTTTGGAACTGCGGTGTTTTAATACTGACCAAGGTACCTATGCTTGCAAATTGCAAAGCTAAAGTAAGCTCATTTGCAAGTGTTTCTGAGGCTTGCTTCTGCAAAATTTTTAATAAACGTCTTTCTTCTCTAAGACGACATCTCCTCTTTTCATAGTCTTCAAAATCATTCCAGGATATATCACCAACCATCTCTTCTAAAACAATTAATTGATCTTTTAATTTCTCAAGGGAATCCTCATCGTCTACTAAATCCAGAGTAGCCAAATAACAACCAAAGCTTCTTTGGACTAACTCTCTTGATTTTGAAAGATCATACCTCTGTAATAAATTTAGAACCATTCCGTAACTAGGAGTAAATTGACTTGCCAGCGGATCAGGCTCACTAGTAGCAATTGCCCCAGCTTCACGCACTCCCTCGAATCGACTTTGAACCGAAACAACAAAGCCCTTTTTATCTAGCCCTCTTCTACCAGCCCTCCCAGCCATCTGAAGGAATTCACTGCCTTTTAATAATCGGTGTCCACTCTCTGCTCTTTTCGATAATGTCGAAATTACAGTAGTTCTAGCAGGCATATTAATACCAGCGGCCAATGTTTCAGTAGCAAAAACGACCTTGACCAGTCCACTTTGGAACAATTCCTCAATTAATTCTTTCCAAGCAGGTAATACACCCGCATGATGAGATGCCATTCCTCTCAGTAAAGCAACTGAATGAATCCCATCACGAACTCCATCTGGATTAGCTGCTATATATAATCTTAAACGATTCTGAATTTGCTTCTTTTCCTCAGATGTAACTAAATTCATTTTTGAGATATCTTTAAGAGCTCTATCACAACCTCGGCGACTAAAAATAAAGTAAATAGCTGGTAACATCTTTCTCTCTGCCAAGCCTCGAACAACAAAGTCTATGCTTGGAGCTTCAGGCTGAAGTGGTTTATTTATTTTGCCTCTTCGTTTAATTCCTTTAGGGGGGCGCCACACCTTACAACTGGAATGCAGCCCTGTCCTCTTCTCATTAAGTAAAGGATGAATGCCCTTCGCACTACAGAACTTAAAGTCTAAAGGGACAGGACGAAAATCACTAGATATCAAATCTGTGGGGCCATGCACTTGTTGAATCCAATCAGTTAACTGCCCTGCATTTGCAACAGTTGCAGACAACGCAACTAACTGAACTGAAGAAGGACAATGGATAATGGATTCTTCCCAAACTGTCCCACGTTGAGAATCATTCATATAGTGACATTCATCCAGAACAACTGCTTCAACATCACAAAGAGGATCATCTTTCTGATCAGACTCTGCATAGAGCATATTTCTAAAAATCTCAGTAGTCATAACAACGACTGATGCATCTCTATTAACGCTTAAATCACCAGTCATTAATCCAACATGTTCTGCACCAAATTGCTTTCGAAAATCTCTAAGTTTTTGATTAGAAAGAGCCTTTAATGGTGTCGTATAAAACACTTTTTGACCATGAGAAATTGCTCGATATATGGCATACTCTCCAATTAATGTTTTGCCTGATCCTGTTGGAGCACTAACAACAACAGAATGTCCCAGATTTAATGAGTCAATTGCTTCTAATTGGAAATCATCTAAAGAGAAAGGAAAAATCTCAGCTAAATCAAGGTCATTTGTGACAAAATTACCTTCAGTTTTATGGCTTTCTGCTTTACTCATCAAACCATACTAGTTTACTGAAGATGAAAAATTTGCATATGTGTTCCATTTTATCTTTGATATTTAAATAGAAAAAATAAAACAAATACAAAAATCTAAGATAATCAAAATAATAGAGTTAAAAATGCAAAACATTCCACCTTCAAGAATACGCACATTACAAGCCTGGGAGCCAGGAGAAGAAGAATGCTATTTAAATGAAATCAAGGATACATCAAATTCTAATAATCCCCTCATTGATCTGGCTAGTAATGATTATCTTAGTCTCAGTTCCCACCCAGAACTTATAAAGGCTGCAAAGAATATAATGACAACTCAAGGAGTCGGTGCTGGAGGCTCCAGATTTATTACAGGCACTAGACCCATTCACCAAGATCTAGAAACTGCACTAAGTAAATGGTTAGGGCGTGAGAAGGTTTTATTGTTCCCTAGTGGTTTTCAAGCAAACATAGCAGCTATTAATGCATTAGCAAAAAGAAATACACCAATTATTGCTGACAGACTCATTCATCATTCTCTTTTAGTTGGAATAAAATCTAGTGGAGCAAAATTGAAACGCTTCTCCCATAACAACCTTGAAGACTTAGAAAGATTATTAAAGAATGCCGCACAAGAAACTATTGAAAGACCTCTAGTAATTACAGAAAGCCTTTTCAGTATGGAAGGAACAAGCCCCTCAATACTTGACATGTCTAAAGTATGTATAAAGTATAAAGCACAACTTATTATCGACGAAGCGCATGCTCTTGGAGTATTAGGGGTTGAAGGCAAAGGACTTTGCTATGGAATAGATGAATCAATAGGAATAATTAGTGGTACCTTTGGTAAAGCTTTCGGAAGTGGAGGGGCTTTTTTAGCAACTAACCAACAAATAGGAGAGCATCTAATTCAAACTAGTGGAGCCTTTCGATATACGACAGCTTTAGCTCCTCCTCTTGCAGCCGCATCACTTCAAGCACTTAGATTAATAGAAAAGAATCCGGGTTGGGGAATCGCGCTACAAGAATCGTCAAAAAATTGGCGCTCTAAATTAAAAGCACAAGGATGGTATCTTCCTCAAAGTAATAGTCAAATCTTGTCACTTTTACTTGGTTCAGACCAATCAGCACTTGATTTACGAGACAAGCTTTTCAAAAACGGTATTCTTGCATCTGCTATTCGGCCCCCTACTGTCCCTGAGGGAACATCACGATTAAGAATTATATTAAGAAGAAACTTACCAGCACTCACTCTTGAAAAGTTAATGTCTTGCATAGGTAAAGCATGAAACAGATCATTACGATGCATGGATGGTGTAGCAATAGTGATTTTTGGGGGAATTGGTATAGTCACTTTCCAAAAGACAATTGGCTCTGGGGGAATAATGAACGAGGCTATAGTTATCATCAATCAACAATTCCAAACTGGTATGAGATAGATAAGGGCAATGCTGATAATAAAAAAGTAGTCATATGTCATTCTCTTGGTCTTCAATTAATAGATGACGAAATCCTCCACAATGCTACTCATGTTATTTTATTAAATTGTTTTAGCAGCTTTGTCCCTAAATCAAAAGTTAGTAGATCTCTCAAAGTAGGTCTCAATGGAATGTTAAACCAATTTGGAACTAAAAATGAGAAATCAATGCTAAAATCATTTAAACAAAAAGCAGGCATACCAAAAAATTTAGATACAGTTTTTACGACTTATGGGCATAAAGAAATCTCTCAATCCTCTCGACAAAAACTAAGAGAAGATTTAAACATACTTATGAATTCCAAGAAATTACCAGTTGGTATAAATCCCAAGCATAAAGTTTTAAACATTTATGGTTTAAAAGACAAGGTGGTTTGCTTGGATGCATCCCAAAAACTTTCGGAAGACCTCAAAGAGCGTCTAAACGTAGCGCCTGTAAGATGGGAAATTGAAGATTTAGGTCACTCAAACTTTTCACCTACTCTAATTAATAAAATAAAGATCTGGTTGGATTAAATGATAGGAAAGAATTGGCCAAAAAACATTCTAAGTAATTTTGATTACGCCTCAAATCAATATAATCAATTCGCGTCATTGCAAAAAGGTATCGCCAAAGAACTTGCTGACCAATGTTCTCAACAATTTCTTCCAGAAGGAACTTGGGTTGATTTAGGGTCAGGAACAGGTTTCCTTGCTGATTATATAGAAAACTTAAATCCCTCAAAAAATGTCATAAGAATTGATGGCTCTATGAATATGCTAGACCAACAAAAGCAAGTGAAGTTTAAACAGGTATGGGATCTAAATAAAGGACTTCCCACTTTAACTAATCCAGTCACTCTACTCGCATCTAGTTTCGCATTGCATTGGTTAGAAAATCCTAAAGAAAGAGTTAGAGAATGGTATTCAGCTCTGGCCAACGGAGGATATCTAGCACTTGCTGTCCCTATTAGTTGTAGCTTCCCAGAATGGGAAAGAGCTGCTCTGAATTCAAATGTAAATTTCACTGCAATGAGTCTTCCATCCTCCGAAGAACTAATAGCTTGTCTTCCCAGTAAAAATATTAAGATTGAAAAAATTAAAAAAATAACCCAATATGAATTACATGCTTCTAAGCTTCTTAAACCTATTGTTAAGGCTGGTGCTCATGCGACTAATCAACCATCTTTAACCGTTGGCGAGTTAAGAAGATTGATTAATTCATGGGCATTGCCAACAAAACATAGATATTTCGAACTTACATGGTTCATTCAAATACTACTGGCAAAAAAGTGATGTTAAATTTTCCCAAGATTGTCGTTTGTGGTACTGATACAGATGTAGGGAAAACTCTTATTAGTACACTCTTAGTGCAAGGATTAAATGCAACCTATTGGAAACCAATACAAAGTGGTATACAAGATGGTGGGGATACAAGTTTTGTCTGTCAAACCTTAAAACTTCCACAAGAAAGATTTCTTTCAGAAGCATATAGACTTCAAGCACCCGTATCTCCTCATTGGGCTGCTGAGCAAGATTCGCAATGGATTGACCCAAAATGCCTAGCTATACCATGTGTTAAAAATACACTTGTCATTGAAACGGCCGGAGGACTAATGGTTCCTCTTAACAGAAAATGGCTGCAAATTGACCAAATCAAAGAATGGGGACAACCTATTATCCTTGTGGCACGAAGTGGATTAGGGACTCTTAACCACACGTTGCTAAGTATTGAAGCAGCAAAAAAAAGAAACATTCCATTAATTGGACTAATCCTTAATGGGCCTGTTCATCAAGATAATCCAAAGACTTTGGAGCAATTTGGCGGAATTCCTGTCATTGCTCAAATTCCTCGATTAGAAAAGATTTCTCCAAGAAGTCTTGCGAATGAATGGGAAAAACAAAATATGAAAAGTAAATTCAACGATTTAATCGAGAGAAATTTCTAATAAAATTAGTTGGTTATCCGAGATTTCAAAAAACCGATTTGACAAATGAATTATCCTGAAAATCTTGCTAACAAAAACTTCCAAGCAGAAAATCAACATTTCTGGCCTCCCTTTACACAGATTTCGCTAGCTTCTCCTCTCAAAGAAGTTGTCAAGGCCAAAGGAGCCCTTTTGTATACAAAAGACTCTACTCCTATCATAGATGGAATTAGCAGTTGGTGGGTTACTCTACATGGCCACTCAAATGAATATATTGCTAATGCGATCTATAATCAAGCATTAACACTAGAGCAAGTAATCTTTGCTGACTTCTCTCACCCTCAAGCACAAAAATTAGTTAAAAGACTATCCGATAAAACTGGTCTTCAACGATCTTTTTTCTCTGACAATGGATCAACAGCTGTAGAAGTAGCTCTCAAAATTGCCTGCCAATGGTGGTTTAACAAAGGAGAGCCAAGATATCAAATAATTGCTTTCGATGGTGCGTATCATGGCGATACTTTTGGAGCTATGGCAGTTGGTGAACGTAATTTATTTAATGCACCCTTTGAAAAAATGCTTTTCCCAGTTCAAAGGCTGTCATGGCCAGATACATGGTGGGGGAACGAAGATATCGAAGAGAGAGAAGAAAAGACCTTAAATGATTTAAAAAGGTTATTAGAAACACCAACTGCAGCTGTCATTTTTGAACCACTAATTCAAGGCGCAGGTGGCATGAGAATGGTAAGAGAAGAATTTCTAAAAAAACTAACTTTAATTGTTCATCAAGCCAATTCATTAATCATAGCGGATGAAGTTATGACAGGATTTGGTCGATCTGGATCTATGTTTGCTCATCAACGCGCAAAAGTGCAGCCAGATCTTATTGCACTTTCTAAGGGCCTAACAGGGGGCTTCTTGCCAATGGGAATAACTATGGCAACAGAAGCGTTATTCGAAGGATTTTTAGGAAGCGACCCAAGCAAAACCTTTTGGCATGGGCATAGCTTTACAGCTAATCCACTCGGTTGTGCAGCAGCTAATGCGAGTTTAGATCTCCTTGAACAGAATCCAATTCTCTTTGAGAGCTTTGAAGTAAAGCACAAATTTTACTTAGAAAAACTTTTTAAACATCCAAAAGTGATCAAACCTAGAGTATATGGATCTATCGCTGCATTTGAAATTGCTGTTAGAGACAACAAAGGCTACTTAAGTTCTTGTGGAAAAAAATTAAAAGCTTATTGCCTACAAAAGAATGTATTTATAAGACCTCTCGGTAATGTTGTGTACCTTCTCCCCCCTCTATGCATAACTGATAGTCAACTCGAGCAGTGTTATACAGCTATTGAAAATGGCTTAGACACTCTTTAATCAAGGTCCCTGCAATAAAGCATCCTCAATATCTTGCCTAGATAAGCCGTAAGGGAATGAAAATTTAGTTTCTTTTCTCTCATTATGCCAAATTATCATTAGCTCATCTGGACAGATCTCTATATGTCCAGATGCTTCTGATAAAGACAAAATCCATTGGCAGGGATTATTACTACTTTGAGAGGCTCCAATAGTTTTCAACCAAAACTCTATAGCCTCTAATGAATGCTGATTTAATGGTGTCGACTCAGACGGAAGTTTCAACAGCCTTTACTGGAATTTCATTAAATTAAGCAGGCTTTGAAGAGTACTTAACCAACTCGGAGCAACTTGTAATGGTCTGCCATTAAATATTCCAAGGCCAACTCCAAGAAGCAAACTTGTAACAAAAACAACTACTAATAAAAAAAGAGAAAACAATTCACCACCTGAGAAAGGTCTTCTATTTTCACTTTCATAAACAAACTCATAAGAAGTAAGTTTGTTAGCATCACTCAATTCTGAACGTTTAGAATTATTTTTTATTTCTTCGTCATACTCATGCCTCTTAAATGGATCAGACAAACATTCATATGCCTCATATAATTCAAGAAACTGCTGCGCTGCCTGATCAGATGGTAAAAGAGATGTGTCAGGATGCAAAGCTTTACTCAAACGATGAAAAGAGGTCTTAAGTTCTTGGCTGGTGGCAAGCCGAGATACTTCCAGTATTTCGTAATAGGTCCTCTTTAATGGCAACAGTCTATTGAAAATTTTAATAATTAACCTCACATAAATTATATGGCCAAACTCAACTTAATAAATGGATTAAAACTTCAAAATATTAATGAAGTTTGGAACTATCTAGGCTGGCAACCTTCAGAAAGTCAAGTCGAAAAGTTTTGTCTTCTACAATCCCTTTTAAAAGAAGAGAATCAAAAAGTCAATCTCACCAGACTAGTTAATGGTAATGACTTTTGGATCAATCAAATTTTGGATAGCCTTTGGCCTATTCAAAACGAACTAAAGGATGACAATTTTAGCAAGAAAGTTATAGACGTAGGAACAGGCTGTGGCTTGCCAGGACTAGCTATTGCAATAGCAATGCCAAAAGCAGAAGTTTGGTTAATTGACTCAATAATTAGAAAAACTTGCGCAATTCAAAAAATAACTCATGCTTTAAATCTGAATAAAAGAGTGCAAATAATTACTAAACGAATAGAAATCGTTGGCCAAGAACCAAATTTTAGAGAGAGTTTCGACATTGCCCTAGCTCGAGCAGTCTCTAGTGCTCCAGTTGTAGCTGAATATTTGGTCCCTTTGGTAAAGTTATCTGGAGAAGCACTTTTATATAAAGGAAAGTGGTCTCAAGAATCAAATGATTTGCTTCAAGAAGCAATTGTGCCACTAAACGCCACAATTAAAAACTTTGAAACTCTAGAACTTCCAGATGCTAGAGGCACTAGAAGTATCATTAGGCTAGTGAAAATAAAATCATGTCCTCAAAAATATCCAAGAAGAATTGGAACTCCAACTAAAAAACCATTAGGTACTAAAAAATTATTTTGAAGACAACCGTTGAGCACTGCTGCCTCCACAACGCTCTTTTAATTTGCGTAAAATTCCAGGAATGGAATCAATCCAAGGACTATTAACAAGACATTGTCTTAAATCAACTTCACTAATAGACAAATCGAGACAATCAGCATTTTCACCAGGGAACCAATGGCCTCCATTACCAAGAAGGCTATAACGTGCTCTTGCATAATTAGTCATATCCCATGCTTCAGAAAGGTTGTATAGCCAAAGTAAAAGTGGAATATTTATGTTACCAGGAGTGTTGTGCCAAGCTGGTAACCCTTGATGCCAAGTAGTCATCCATGATTTACCAAGAATTTTAATTGCTTCATTATTTAATTTTTTAGTGATAGAAGGAATATAGCTTTTTGACTGATGAAGGTTTTTTACTGCCTGAATATGAAAATCAAAATCTATCAGATTAGAAGTGCCAATACTGATCGTATGAACCATATTGTTATTCAAGCAAAAAAGATCATTAAAGACTATTGGATGTATAGGGTTACATAAACTAATTAACTTTGATGAAGGAGAATGTAAATGTCCACCTTTGTCTGTGGGACTTATAATGAAAACGCCTAAATCTAGTTTATTTGCTGCATTTATTGCGCGAATATTATCTTGATATATAAAATACCAATGCAAATTAACATAATCAAATTGATTGGTATTTATTACATCAATAATTAAATCTGTTGGTCCATGAGTAGAAAACCCAATATGCTCAATTAGTCCTTTCTTCCTCCATCTTTTAAGGACATCTAAACACCCATTAGGTCTAATTGTTTGTTCAAAATGTTCAGGAAGATTAAGACCATGAATTGATAACAAATTAATCTTTTTAGACTTCAATCTTTCAAAGCTAATTTCAAGCTCTGCTTCAAACTTCTTGGGATCTTCCATAGGCGGGACCTTGGTCTGTATAATTCTCTTTGAATCTGGAATACTTTGAAATGCCCAACCTAATTGCATTTCAGAAGTCCCATAATGCCTAGCTGTTTCAATATGGTGCAAGCCTAATTGCATTGACAATTTCAGTATATTTTCCAATTTCTCTTGATTTGTTTTGTGAATATCTTTCCCAGGAATATCACTCCAACTTTGTTGAAAACGCATACCTCCTAATGATAAAATTGGCATATTAATTTCTGTCCGACCAAAACGTCTATAAGGAACAACATAATTTTTACCTAAATTATTTTTCACTGCGATTCTTAAGCCTAGAAACCTTGGGAAGAATTCCTAATGGAGTTATATCTTGCATTTCTAATTCTTTTTTTAGTTTCTCTAACTCTTCAAATTCAACCCAATGTATACAATCAACAGGACAAGTATCTATAGCCTCTTGTATAAGATCTGTACTATCTCCATCCTGCCTAATTGCTCGGGAACGACCTAAAGTATCCTCAACAAGAAAAGTATTTGTAGCAACATGTGCGCAATATCTACATCCAATACATGCCACCTCATCAACCCATACTGCTTTTGCGCGAAGCTGACCACCTAGAACAGGTTCTTTTTCTAAAGGGGTTATAGCTTCCTGAGAACTAGCTTGAAAAGCTTTCTCTGGGAAAGAGTTCACGTGAAAAAATCGATTAATCCCAACGCGAAACTACTAACTCAATTGAGCCGTCAATATGATTCTTTTGCTCAGAGACCTGGAAACCTTCGTCTCTAGTAGCTGATAAAACAGTATTTAATGCATATTGCTGAGTGAGCTTTGCTACAAACCGCTCAACAGGGATGTTTTGCTTCCAAAGGTCCAAATCTGCTACTAATTCATAAGTCTGAGTGGATTTATTCCAACAAAAACCAATGTCTGCGCTGTCTTTAACCTTTACTGCTAAATCAGCTTTTACAGTTTGTCCTCGATAACCTCGAATCATTTGCTCATCTTTTTCTGGAATGTAACCAAGATTATGAAGAGCTTGAATTAAAGGCTCAATTTTACGTAATTCAGTTTTTACAGTAGTGAAGTGTGACATCAAAGAATCTCAGCAGAAATAGTTTCATTTTGTACCTCTTGGGAAAGATATGCCTCAGGTGTCTTCTGAGAAGTCTCAACAACACCTAAAGCATCTTCAAGCCTCTCAGTAAGCTGATGGCAAGAACTCCCTATCATTCCCTCAACAGTTTCTTCGACAACTCCATCTTGACGAATTCGAAATCGCAGTGTCCGTTGAGGCATTCTTGAGGAATGAAATTTAAAAACTAAATACTATAGAAAACAAACAATTTTGGTGGATTATTTGCTACATGTAAACATTAAGAATCACAAATCAACTTAAAGAACCTTCTTCTTTTAGTGTTTTCAAGCGAAAATGCACACTTTGGTCATCCATTTGCTCCAAAACTATTTGTGCTTCGTAACGAACAGAATGTTCTCCATCATGAAGAAGAGCTTCAATTAATTGACCGACTAAAGAATCCTTTGTGGACACTGAAAGTTTTTCATATAAACGACCAAGAGACCAAATACAATTACTCCTAACTACAGGCTCATCATCAATTTGAAGACTTAGTAACAAAATTTTAGTCGCCTCTTCAGCACTCTCAAAGGAACTTGAACCTACTTCTGAAAGAGAACTTGCTGCCCAAAGCCTAACTGCCGCTACGTCAGTTTCCAATGCTTCAACTAGTGGTTTCATGACAGGGGCATTGGAGTAATTCCCAAGGCTCCATGCAGCTGCTTTTCGGACATATGCATTACTGTCATTTTTTAAGAGGGAAAGAAGAATATTAACTGCCTTTGAAGAAGGATTCCTACCAAGGGCATACACAGCACTCATTCTCTCAACAGGACAAGGCTCAGACAACAAAGGCAAAAGGAAAGGAAGCGCGCGAGGATCTCTATGTTCACAAAACACTCTTAACCCTTGCAATCTCTCTTCGTGCCCCTGTTGAAGCCATTTCAAACCTAAATCACACTCATTAGAAGCATTGTTTTTATTTGCGCGAACAGACTCAAGCTCAATTTCATCAAGAGGGTCCCCTTGAATTTCAGCAGCAAGTTCTTGAGCAAGTACTTGAGGGTCAATTGCAAGACTGGCAAAATCTTTATTTACTGAGTTTGAACTTACTTCTTTATTCATATCCAAATATTAATAGGGTTAGTGAAGATAACCAAGTGGAGCAGGTGCAAGCATGTCACCTGGCAGCCATAGACGTGCTGTAACAGCAAAAAATGCCACCCCAAAAATCAAAAGGATGATTGCAGGGAGAATAGTTGAACGAAAGAATGACAAAACAAAATGGATTTTGCAACTATTCTGCACGGAAATCATCTGGAGTGCTCAACGAGTGGCTCACACAATTAATTTTGGGGCAATTTATGAAAAGGCGATCTTTAGAAAGAACAACAATTGTTGCAGTTGAAGGATTTGCAAGCGGCCTTCCCTTAATGGCAATCACAAGACTTCTGCAAGGATGGCTAGCGGCAAGTGGGATCCCAATTAGCTTAATTGGACTCCTTGGACTAATAGAACTCCCTTATACATTAAAAGTGCTATGGGCTCCAATAATTGATTTCTGGACAATTCCATGGCCGGACAGAAGACGAGGATGGATATGTCTTCTACAAATTCTTATTGCTGGCTCACTAATTTCTTTTACTCTTCTAGACCCATCAACAAAAGGAAAGGACCTAATTTTCATAGGAATCGCAGCTTTAGTAACAGCCGTTTTAAGTGCTTCGCTAGACATAGTTGTTGATGCATATAGAACGGATTTACTCCCTGATCAAGAAAGAGGTATTGGAGCAGCATCAGCAACACTTGGATACAGATTTGCAATGCTAACTATTGGAGGCGGTGGTTTCTTTATTGCAGGGACTTATGGATGGCAAAAGGCATTTTTGTTTTCATCTATATTGATGCTTTGTTTGACACCAATCACAATTGTTGGACCAAAATTAAGAGCACTCAAAAAACCGCTATTAAATTTCAAAGAAGCAGTGATAGGTCCTGGCAAAGAATTTCTTCATAGAACAGAGCGCAAAAAAGCTTTTCAACTCTTATTGCTGGTACTTCTATATAGGTGGCCTGACGGACTTTTAAGTTTAATGGCTACTCCATTTTTAATCGAATCCGGCTTTAAACCTGAAATTATTGGAGCCATCCAAGGGGGATGGGGGATCGCAGCAACAATGATTGGAACAGCTTTTGGCGGTATTACTTTCTCCAAAATTGGACTAAATAAAGCTTTATGGATCTATGGACTTATAGGAGCTTTAAGTAATCTCGCATATTGGTGGCTTGCTCAGTTTGGAGGAGGTAATGAAGAACTTTTAATAGCCGTAACCGTAGAAAATTTTTGCGGAGGCATGATGGTCAGCGCTTTCATAGCTCTTTTAATGAGCTTATGTAACCCTTCTTTTTCTGCAACTCAATATGCATTGTTCTCGAGTATTTATGCCCTTAGCCGATCATTATTATCCGCACCTGGCGGTTTCATAGCTGAATCAATTGGTTGGAGTAATTTCTTCGCCCTTAGCATAATTACAGCTATTCCGTCATTTTTGCTAATGGCCATTCTGACTCCATGGACAGAACATCTTCCTAGAGGAGCGTTCAAAAGCAAAAGAGAACCTATTTAAATTTTGTTTGCAGATACTGGCGCCTTAATTGTCCGCATGCAGCATCTTTATCAAGACCTCGACTTGCTCGAACTGTGGCAGAAATGCCACGAGATTCAAGAATGGATTTAAAAAGTACAATTTGTGATTGAGATGGTCTCTGAAAATTCTCGCCTTCAATTGGGTTATAAGGAATTAAATTGACATGACTATGCAGCCCATTTATCAAAGAAGCTAATTGCTCTGCATGATGAATTTGATCATTCAAGTTTCCTAATAGAATATATTCGAAACTAACTCTTCTTCCAGTTAACTCAAAATAAGACCTACAATCCTTAAGTAATAATGATATTGGATAAGCTCTTGCAGATGGAACAAGTTTTTCACGTAATGTCTGATTTGGAGCATGCAAGCTAATAGCAAGAGTAAATTGCACACTCCCAAGCCTTTTTTGAGCAAGCTCAACAAGCTTAGGAAGTGTATTTTTTACTCCTACAGTACTCAGAGTAATCCTTCGCTGACTAATTCCTAAGTCATGATTCAAGCAATGTATAGCATCTAAAACAGATTCAATATTTAGCAAAGGTTCTCCCATACCCATAAATACAACATGCGAAGGTCGTCTATCAAAAGCTTCTCTAAGGCTAATTATTTGAGTCATAATTTCATGAACAGCTAATGAACGCTGATATCCACCTTTACCTGTTGCACAAAATATACATCCCATGGAACATCCTATCTGACTTGAAAGACAAATAGTAAGCCTTTTTTCTGTTGGAATTCCAACAGCTTCAATAGTTTCATTATCATCAGTAGATAATAATATTTTTTTTGTTCCATCATGGGCTGTAAGGCGATGAACTTCCTGCAGCCTTCCAATCGTAACTCCTTGTTCCTTTAATCTTTGCCTCCAAGCTTTTGGTAACACAGT
>QCOP01000006.1 GCA_003212885.1 Prochlorococcus sp. AG-432-D11
TACTTCTTTAGCTTCAGAAGTTTTTTCTGTGTCTTTTACTTCTGATTTAGCTTCTACTTCTTTAGCTTCAGAAGTTTTTTCTGTGTCTTTTACTTCTGATTTAGCTTCTACTTCTTTAGCTTCAGAAGTTTTTTCTGTGTCTTTTTCAGTTGCTTTTGGAGCACGTTTAGTTGGTAGTGGTCCAGTTTGAATGACGGTTAGATATCTAATGACATCTTCACTGAGCCTCATGGCTTTTTCTAGGATAGATATGTGCTGACCATTGCCTCTATGGCTGAGTTGAACATAGATACCTTCTTTATGCTTTTTGATTGGATAAGCCAGACGTCTTTTACCTCTCATTTGACTGTCTAGGATTTCAACTCCTTCTTTTTCAAGAATTTCGTTGTATTTTTTAAGATGACTGTCAACCTCTTCTTCCGGGATGTCCGGACGGAGGATATACATTGTTTCGTAATAGCTTGGATTGGTCATTCTGTTTCCGACTAGGGCTTGTGGCTCAAATCAATTGATTGAGCGGCGGAACTTCTACAATATACTTTTATGGCTTTTTCATCAAATTTGTATTTTTACTGCTTCTGTCACTAACGGTAGATCAGCCTCTTCTCCTTGAAGAGTTTTTATTGAGCAAAAAAAGTATTATGGTTAAGACAAAAATCCATATTGTATTACAAATTGTTGTGTATAAAAACAGAATACCAAGTGGTTGAATAATTATTTTTATTAAATAACTTAAAATAATTAAAATAATATTTATTAAAATTGATTGTAGTGCATTGAATCTCAGAAAGTATGCAATCTTATCATTTCTAATAATTCCAAAAAAGATCAAGATAAAAAGTAAAATACTACCAAAAGGGAGACCTCTTTGAATTAGTATAATGGGCAAGGATGGTATTACTAATGTTTCAAGTATTGGAAATTGTATAATTAAATCACTTCCTAAAGGAAATGCATCAGACCAAGGTAGCATATAAAAAACCAGACTAAGTAATCTTTGCCAAATAGGAATAGTCATTTTTTTTCTTTATTATATGTCCTTTATAACATAAATTTTTCTGCAGCTTGCCTCATTTGATTAATAGGGATGTCTTCAATTTGTGTCCATAGTTTTAGGGATTCAGCGCCTTGATGGATTAGCATTTCTAATCCATCAATACAACAGCATCCAGCTCTTTGCCCTAGTTTTAGCCAATTGGTTGGTCTTGGAGTGTATATCAAGTCATAAAGTATTGTTTTTTGATTTAGACTTGCCCAGACATTTTCTCCATAGGGTATTGCGTTATATGTTTTATTTTTTGAGAGCATATTTTTCATTCCTACAGGTGTTGTATTTATTATTAAATTAGCATTATTGATATGCTCTTTAATGTTGTATTCATTTACTATTATTCCTTTTATATCACTTTTTGTTGATTTAGTGTTCACATCCTTAAGAAAGGTATTGAGACTATTTTTCTTTCTACTTGATATAGTAATTTGATTGAAATTGAGCTTTCTTAGCCCAGTTAAAACTGCTTTTGCACTTCCTCCACATCCAAGTATTAAAGCATTTTCTTTATTCAAAGTTCCTAGTTTCTTTAATGGAGCAAGAAAACCTTCAATATCAGTATTTGCACCCAACCAATCTATATTTTTATGTGGTATTAAAGTGTTAATTGCACCTATTTCGTTTGCTTCTTTGGTAATATCAGAACAATATGTATGAGCTAAAGTTTTATGTGGAATAGTGATGTTTAAGCCTTTACAATCTATTTGTCTAAGCATTTTGATTGTGTTTTTTAAATTTTCAGATTTACACGGTAAGGCTAAATAACACCAGTTTAACCCAAGCTCTCTTATAGCCACATTTTGTATGACTGGTGATAGCGAATGATTAACAGGATCACCTAATAATCCAATCAGACTTGTTTGTCCATTTATCCACAGGTTTTGTAGTTCAGAGTTCATTTTTGTTTTAGCTGTTCGGGAACCACACCTCGCCTCTATGACTGTTTTTTAACGAGGATGAGCCTATTAAACAAGGAATCATTAGGAGCTATTTCCAATGGGGAAGGTTGTAGGAATTGATCTAGGAACCACTAATAGTTGTGTTGCAGTAATGGAAGGTGGTAAGCCTACAGTAATTGCAAACGCAGAAGGATTTCGTACAACGCCATCTGTTGTTGCGTATACAAAAAATCAAGATCAGCTGGTTGGTCAGATAGCAAAGAGACAGGCAGTTATGAATCCTGAAAATACTTTCTATTCTTCGAAGCGTTTTGTTGGTCGCAGAGTAGATGAGGTTAACGAGGAAGCAAAGGAAGTAAGTTATTCAGTCGAAAAATCTGGATCAAATGTCAAATTAAAATGTCCAGTTTTAGATAAGCAATTTTCACCGGAGGAAGTAAGTGCTCAAGTCCTAAGAAAATTGTCTGAGGATGCTGGAAAATATCTTGGTGAGAATATTTCACAAGCAGTTATTACTGTGCCTGCTTATTTTAATGATTCTCAAAGACAGGCTACAAAAGACGCTGGAAAGATAGCAGGTTTAGAAGTTTTAAGAATAATAAATGAGCCAACGGCTGCAGCTTTGGCTTATGGTCTCGATAAAAAAAGTAATGAGCGTATTTTAGTTTTTGATTTAGGTGGAGGAACTTTTGATGTTTCAGTTCTTGAGGTTGGTGATGGTGTATTTGAAGTTTTATCTACTTCTGGAGATACCCATTTAGGAGGAGATGATTTTGATAAAGTTATTGTTGATCATTTGGCGTCAACTTTTAAATCTAATGAAGGTATTGATTTGCGTCAGGACAAACAGGCTTTACAACGTTTAACAGAAGCAGCTGAGAAAGCAAAAATAGAATTATCAAATGCCACTCAGAGTGAAATCAATCTTCCTTTTATTACTGCAACACCTGAAGGTCCCAAGCATTTAGACCTTACGCTTACAAGAGCTAAGTTTGAGGAATTAGCCTCTACCTTAATTGATCGTTGTCGTGTCCCAGTTGAGCAGGCTTTAAAAGATGCAAAGTTATCAACTGGTGAAATTGATGAAATCGTGATGGTTGGAGGTTCTACAAGAATGCCTTCGGTAAAAGAATTGGTTAAAAGAGTTACAGGAAAAGATCCTAATCAAACTGTTAATCCTGACGAAGTAGTAGCTGTTGGTGCTGCTATACAAGGAGGTGTTCTTGCAGGAGAAGTAAAAGATATTTTGCTTTTAGATGTTACGCCTCTCTCTTTAGGCGTAGAGACTTTGGGCGGCGTAATGACAAAAATGATTAATCGAAATACAACTGTTCCAACAAAAAAAGCCGAAACATATTCAACCGCTGTTGATGGACAAACAAATGTAGAAATTCATGTATTACAAGGCGAACGAGAGATGGCGTCAGATAATAAAAGTCTTGGTACTTTTCGATTAGATGGAATTCCTCCAGCACCAAGGGGAGTTCCACAGATCGAAGTAACATTTGATATCGATGCCAATGGTATTTTAAGTGTTACTGCGAAAGATAAAGGAAGTGGGAAAGAGCAAAGTATTTCTATTACTGGAGCTTCTACTCTTTCCGATAACGAAGTCGAAAAAATGGTTAAAGACGCAGAAGTAAATGCATCTGCTGATAAAGAAAAAAGAGAGAGGATTGATATTAAAAATCAAGCTGAAACGCTTGTTTATCAAACAGAAAAACAATTGAATGAACTTGGAGATAAGGTTGATGCAGTTGCAAAGTCTAAAGTCGAAGAAAAAAGAGCTAGTTTAAAAGAAGCAACTGAGCGCGATGATTTTGAAACAATGAAAAAATTAGTTGAAGAATTACAGCAGGAATTATATACATTGGGTGCTTCTGTTTATCAACAAGCTGGTGCTCCAGGACAAAATCCAGAGAATGGATCTGAGCCTGAAACTAAATCTAGTGAGGATGGAGATGATGTTATTGATGCTGAATTTACGGAAACTAAATAAATTTTTATTGATGAAATTTATTTATTTCTAAACTTACCCATTCAGCACAAGCTGGAGATAATAATACTCCGTTTCTATAATGAGCTGTGTTAATAATTAATCCTTTTTCTATACTTTTTAATATTGGTGCTGGTTCATTTATAGGTTTTGCCCTATGTCCATACCATTTTTCTTTGATGAGATAATTTTGCATCCATTCAGCTTTCTCTCTTATGGTTTCTAGCATTTGATGCAAGTATTTTTTATCCGGACTTAATTCATTTTCTAATGTTGCTCCTATTAATAGAGAATCAGGTTGCTCTGGAATTAAATTAATGCCTTTAATGTTTACAATTGCTGGCCATCCGCTAAAGTTGACTTGGCTATTTTTAAATTTTAATTTTATTGCTTGGCCTAGAATTTTTGTCAGTGGTAACTTGTAATTTAATTGTTGAAGAAGTCTTTCGCTTTCTGCTGCAGCACATATGATCACGATATGACTATTAATAGCTTTCCCATCCTCTAGTATTACTGACCAAATCCTCGTGTTGTCATTAATTCTTTTTATATACTTGACTTTACTAGTAATTATATTGACATTTAATGATTTTAATTTTAAAAATAGAGAATCTATCAGTTTTAGTGAATTTATTTGACCATCATTGTAAGAAATTAATCCACCATATTTGTTTTTTATCCATATAGGTAATGATTGATAATTGTCGGGAAGAAAGTCAATCCCTAAATATTTTTTCTGTTTAATTAGATTTTCCATTTTTATCATTTCCTCTTTTGATGATGCAATTTTTACTAATGGAGTATTCACAATTATTGGTAATTCTTCTGTGCTAAGACTTTTGATCAATTCCGGCCAAATTTCCATGCTCCGCTTTCTTAATTCCCAACTACGCCCTTTATGTCTCGTAAAGATATTCCCCATTAATACTCCTAATGAAGCTGTGCTGCCTGTACGATGCTCAGAATTCTTAGCAATATTGCTGTTATTTTGATCAACGATAGTGATTTGATAACCTAACGAAGCTAAGTGCAACGCTGTGCTGGCACCTACTACTCCACCTCCAATTACTGTTATATCTTTAATCACTGCTTCTTTCTTGGTATTCCTAAGAATAGGCATTAGCTTTTTTATACATTGTTTTTTTAAGAGAACTCTTTGAATACTTCATCTGCAATTTTGAGATTCATTTGTCCTGATCGACCAGGCTTAGTAAGTAAGCTTTCTACTTGGGTTTCTAGCAATCAAGGCAATATTAGGCATGCAGATCATCATACGGATGAAAGAGCTGGTTTATTCCTTAGCAGGATCGAGTGGGATTTAGAAGGATTTCAATTAAGGCGAGATGATATAAATTATTCTATTCAAAAAGTAGCAAAGGTTTTAGCTGGAACAGCAAAGTTAAATTTCTCTGATGAATTACCTAAAGTTGCTATATTCGTCAGTAAGCAGAGCCATTGTTTGTTAGATCTATTATGGCGTGTTGAAAGTGGTGAATTGCAAATGGAGGTCCCATTAATTATTTCTAATCATCAAGATTTGAAGCGCATAGCTGATCAATTTAATGTAGAGTTTAAATATGTGCCTGTTGTAAATAAAGAGATCTCAGAAAAAATAATTATGAAACATTTGTCTGATTATAATATAGAGATAATTGTTTTAGCAAAATATATGCAAATTATTAGTGCAAATTTTCTTGATAAATTTTCAGACATCATTAATATTCATCATTCATTTTTACCGGCTTTTAAAGGGGCAAAGCCTTATCATCAGGCTTGGGAAAGAGGAGTTAAGTTGATTGGTGCAACAGCTCATTATGTCAGTGAAGATCTTGACAATGGACCGATTATTGAACAGACAATTGAGCAAATTAGTCATCGTGATAATGTAGATGATTTGATTCGCAAAGGCCGTGATACTGAGCGCATTGCATTGGCAAGGGCTTTGAGATTGCATTTGTGTAGACAAGTAATTGTTTATGAAGGGCGAACAGTTGTTTTTGCATGAAACTAATTGCATTTTTAGAAGAGAGCAATCCTTCAAAAACTAATATTAAAGGATGGATTTTTTTTCAATTCGGATTATTATTTCTTGCTTCAAGTGCATTTATTTCTTGTCTATTTTTTATTACCTCAATGTGTTATAGATCTTCAAAAAAATCTATAACATATTTGCAGGATTCGTGGAATCTGCCTTTTTTAATAGCTGGTTCCCTAATGATAATAGGATGTTTACAAGCTTATAGTGGTCATTTAGCTTGGTTGGGGTTAGTAAATTGGATACCTTTTTTTTGGTGTTTTTGGTCTTTCCAGCAGTATCTTTTGTCGTCACAGGCAAGACGAAAATGTGGCTTGTTACTTTTAGTAGGTACATTGCCCGTAATAATTACCGGGTTTGGTCAACTTTGGTTTGACTGGCGAGGACCATGGCAGATTTTGAATGGATTGGTTATTTGGTTTATTGATCCTTTAGGAAATCCTCTTGGACGCTTATCAGGTTTATTTGATTATGCAAATATAGCTGGAGCTTGGTTATCTATAATTTGGCCATTCTCTTTAGCTACTCTTTTTCAACAAAATATTCGTAAACAAGATCGAATTAGCGCTCTGATTTTTTCTATAGCTCTTGGCGTAGCATTATTTCTTACCAATTCAAGAAATGCTTGGGGAGGAATGTTTTTGGCTATTCCTCTTGTGTTAGGTCCTCTTCATTGGGGGTGGCTTTTACCATTATTGTTTATTTTATTTTTAGCTATTGCTTGTTCTGTGTTTTCTTGGGTACCTATAGGAATACAAATGTTTTTCCGCAAAATTGTACCTCAGGAAATTTGGGCTAGATTAATTGATTTGGAATTTGTCAATACTAGATCTGTTGAAACTACTAGATTATTTCAGTGGAGGGAGGCTATTCGTTTATTTTCTCAGAGACCTTTTTTAGGTTATGGAGCAGCAGCTTTTTCTGTTCTTTATCCCTTAAGGCATGGCATTTGGCATGGTCATGCTCATAATTTGCCTCTCGAGCTAGCTGTAGCCCATGGCTTCCCTGCTACTTTTTTAATAGTGATTACGATTTTGCTGCTTTTAATACTTAGCCTAAAACGATGTATGTCTCACTATCACAATTATTTTGATCGAGCATGGTGGGCTTCTTCATTTGTTTTGGTTTTTTTACATGCTTCTGATATGCCTTTCTTTGATAGCAGAATAAATATTGCTGGATGGATACTTTTAGCGGGTTTAAGATGTATGATTTCTCCTAAGTTAAATGTTTTTTAGTTGTTTAAATGATTGTAAATTATGTAATTGTAGTTGTTTAGTGTTTAGAGGCCCATTGATATGTGACCATGGTAAAAATTTATTTTGGTCCCATTCTTCATGTATTATCTCGTCCCATTTAGGTAACTTTATTTCTTCAGATACTAATTCATTTTCAATTTCTTTATAAGCTTTTTTCCAGTTTCCTAAACTATTATTAGACCCTCTCATACGAGCTATTACATGTGCTAGTCGCCTGTCACTTCTTGATATTAATGCTTGAATTACACTAGACCTATAGCTTTCAGGTCTAAATTGAATACCGTTTGGTTTCAGTTTCTTGGCTAGGTATTTTAGACGTTTGTCTGCGATATGACGTACGCCATGCCATTGAAATGGAGTTTGAGCTTTTGGGACGAATGTACTTACACCTAAAGTGATTCTAAGCCCTGCGCATTGTTTGTTTAGTTTTATGATTAAGTTTGCGGTTTTTTCAATGTCTATGCTTTCTTCTGTTGGCAAGCCTACCATTCCATAAAGTTTCAGATTTTTTATTCCACCTTCTTTTGCATACCTAGCTGCATTATATATTTCTTCCTCACTTAGCTTTTTATTAATTAGTTGTCTGATTCTTTCGCTGCCACTTTCAATTGCAATCGTTAGAGACTTGGCATTTCTTTTAGCTAAAATAGTTGCCATTTCTGAGTTTACTGTTGAGGCTCTTACAGAGCTAACACTTAGGCGAATATCATCAAATGAGTCTTTGTTTAACCAATTTAGCAATTCTGGGAATTCTGGATGTTGTGTTACTGATGCTCCAAGTAGACCAATCCGTTTGGTTACTTTAAGACCTTTTTCTACTGCGGGAATGAGCCCCTGAGTGAGGGATGATGTTCTAAAAGGAAGATTGAGATAACTTGCTAAGCAAAACCTGCACAACTCTGGGCAACTTCGAACAACTTCTACCATATGAATGTCTGGCCACGCAGCATCGGGCGTAATGACGGATGAATGAGTGAGAGTATTGCCTGTATAAGTTTGCTTATTAAGAAAGTCGGGGATATTTTGATTATTTGTGTTTATAGATGTCAATTTCCCATCGGTTGAATAAATAGGACTATAAAAACTTGGAACATAGATTCCTGGTATTTGTGCAAGTGAGAGAAGCCTTTCGCGACGAGTATGACCTTTTGATTCTTTAAGACTGTCAATGAATTTAGGTATCAGGATTTCTCCATCTCCAAGCAGTACTACATCTAAAAATGGTGCAAATGGTTCAGGATTTGCAGTTAATACTTGTCCTCCTCCAAAAACAATAGGATCATCGTCTTTGCGTTGATCACTCCACAATGGAATTTTTTTCCTTTCTAAAAGATCTAATAAAATGGGACCATCTAATTCCCAGCTTAATGATATGCCAAATACATCACATTGTTTAGAAATCTTTTCTTCTTGATCAGTAAAGAGTCTGTGCACATTGACGTCGACTCGTTGTGCAAGCATTGACCAAATTATTTGAAATCCAAGGCTTGTTATTCCAATTGCATATATATTTGGAAATGCCAAAATTATACTGAGAGAGTTGTTCTCAGGAATAGTTGGTTTAAATAAAAGAATTTCGTTTTTCAGGATTTAATTTTTGAGCATAGTGAGATTATTTAAGAAAAGAATTGCTATTCATTATTCCTTGATTGGAAAATTCTTTTTCTTCTAATTCGATTTGTCTTTCATATATAGATGAGTTATCAAAAAGTTGTGCAATTAAATAACTGGCGAGGCATGCTACTAATACTGGTTTTAAGATGAGCAAATCCTTTGTAAGGGCAAAAGCAAGGAACATAGCTGTAATTGGTGTTCTTGAACAAGCTGCTACAAATGCTCCCATGCCTGCAAAAACAAATGTAGTAGGTACGTGACCAGTTAATGCTTCTATCCAATTACCGCAGGCTAATCCAATGCATCCTCCTAGAGTTAGCATTGGAAAAAATAGTCCTCCAGGTGCACCTGAGGAAGCGGCAAGGCCAGTACTAAAAAAGAGAATTATAAAAATCCCAATGACTTTTGGAATGTTAATGTCACCTATGACAATTAAAGGCTGTAATTGTCCAATATTATGAAAACTTGGAGGAAGTATTGAAAAAGTACTTCCTAGAATAAAGCCGCTTATCACCATTCTTTTAACAATATTTTGTCCAAACCAAAGTTTTCCTTTTTTTTGCATAATCAGAATATATCTACAATAAGTTTCAGCAAGTAAGCCAATGATTATTCCAAGACCAACGAGATAAATAAAGTCAATTGGAAAGAATTTAATGACTGTTGTATATTCTTTTTCAAGAAGAAAACCTAATCCTGGTACAAACCCTGCTGCATTTTTATCAAGACCAAACGATTGAAATAGATCGGCCCATGTATCAGCTGCAAATGTTGTAATAGCAACTAATAATAAGACAATAGGTCTGGCTGAATTTAATAGTTCTTCTATTGCATAAATAAATCCGCCTATAGGTGCATTGAAAATCGCTGCTATTCCAGCTCCACCTCCAGCAGCAACAATTAATCTTCGAAAAGCAATAGGAGTTTTGAGTGATTTGGCCATTCTCCATCCTACCGAGCCACCCATTTGGACTGCTGGACCTTCTGGACCAAGGGGAAAGCCACTGGATATGGCTATGATTCCTGAAATTAGTTTTACTATTCCAACTTTTAAACCCATTGCTACTTTGCGATGTCTTAGATAAGCCATTATGTGACTAACTCCTGAACCACTTGCCGCAGGCGAAAAACGACTGATTAAAGTTCCTGATACCAGTCCTCCAAGTGTTCCAATAATTGGCAAAACTATCCAAGCTGGAAAGTGATTCAGCAATGCAGAACGCCACCCCTCTAAACGATAAATACCTGCTTTAAAAAGTACTCCTGTTAAAGCTGCACCTAGACTTGTCAGAATTAGAGATAAAGCTATCAAAAGCCATTTTTTGTGTATTAACTTTTTAATTTGTTTAGAATAAATTTCAGTTTTTTTGTTTGTCTTCATATTTTATTTTAATTCTCTTTCATGATTTTGATTTGTTCTATTTCTGATAACACTGTCCCTTCAGTTTCAAATCCATCAATTTCATTAAAATTAAGATATTTATATAAGTCTTTAGAAATTGGATCAATTTTGTTGAATGAGATCTGTTGATATTCATCTAAAGTTGGGATTTTTCCTAGCAATGCGCAGACTGCGGCTAATTCTGCACTTCCTAGATAAACTTGAGCACCTTTTCCAAGACGATTATTAAAATTTCTGGTGCTTGTTGAAAAGACTATTGCATTATCTTCGACTCTTGCTTGATTCCCCATACACAAAGAGCAGCCCGGAACTTCCATTCGACAACCAGCATCCTCAAATATTTTGTAATATCCTTCTTCTTTAAGTTGTTCTTCATCCATGCGTGTAGGAGGACAAATCCATAATCTGGTTTTGCTGATTTTTTGGCCTTTTAGGATTGTTGCAGCAGCTCGATAGTGTCCAATATTCGTCATGCATGATCCTATAAAAACTTCAGAAATTGGTTGCTCTGAAGTTTCGCTAAGCGTTTTTACGTTATCTGGATCGTTTGGACATGCTAGTACTGGTTCTAGTAATTCATCTAAATTAATATTGATAATTTTGGCATAACTTGCATTTTTATCAGCTTTAAGTAACTGGGGATTTTCTAGCCATTTTTTCATTTCATTTATACGTCTACTTATTGTTCTTGGATCTTTATATCCTCTAGCTATCATGTTTTTCAATAATGAAATATTGCTTCTTAAATATTCTTCTACGGTTTTGATTGAGAGTTGAATTGTGCATCCTGCGCTTGATCTCTCGGCACTTGCATCAGTTAGCTCAAATGCTTGTTCTAGTTTGAGATCTGGCAGCCCTTGAATTTCCATGATTCTTCCATTGAAAATATTAATTTTGTTGGATTTTTCTATTGTTAGTAAGCCTTTCTTAATGGCATTGTATGGAATTGCATTTACAACATCTCTTAAGGTTATTCCTTGTTGAAGTGTTCCCGTGAAGTTAACTAATACAGATTCTGGCATGTCTAAAGGCATTGCACCAATAGCTGCTGCAAAGGCAACTACACCTGAACCTCCTGGGAATGAGATTCCTAATGGAAAACGTGTATGACTATCTCCTCCCGTTCCAACAGTATCTGGAAGTAGCATTCTATTTAGCCAACTGTGGATTATTCCATCTCCAGGTTGTAGAGCTACGCCACCACGTTCTGAAAAGAAATCTGGTAATTCTTGGTGAGTAATCAAATCAATGGGTTTTGGGTATGCCGCTGTATGACAAAAACTTTGCATTACTAAATCCGCCGAAAATCCTAGGCATGCAAGTTCTTTCATTTCATCTCTGGTCATGGGCCCAGTAGTATCCTGACTCCCTACTGTTGTCATTAGTGGTTCGCAATTCATTCCAGGTTGCACTCCTTTTAAACCACAGGCCCGACCAACAATTTTTTGAGCTTGGGTAAAGCCTTTAATGGTTTTCGAAGGTTTTTCTGGCCTTATAAATACATCACTTGGCTCTAGTCCTAACTTAATTCGTACTTTATCTGTTAGAGCTCTACCAATCATTAGTGGTATTCTTCCTCCTGCTTGAATTTCATCGGTTAACGTAGTTGGCTTCAGTTCAAATGATGCAATTTCTTCTGTGTCTTCTTTATTATCATTCGTTTTATATATTTTTCCTTTATATGGATAAATATTGATTATTTCTCCAGTTTCTAATTTACTGACATCGCATTCAATTGGTAATGCTCCTGAATCTTCAGCTGTATTGAAGAAAATAGGAGCAATTTTTCCACCTAAGATAATCCCACCAGCTCTTTTATTTGGAATAAATGGTATATCATTACCTATATGCCATAAAATGGAATTGATTGCAGATTTTCTTGAGCTTCCAGTACCAACTACATCTCCAACATAAGCAATTGAATGCCCTTTCTTTTTTAGTTTATTGATTATTTCTAATGAATTAGGCTTTCTAGATTCAAGCATTGCTAGAGCATGAAGAGGAATATCTGGTCTTGTTGTTGCATGAGTTGCAGGTGAAAGGTCGTCAGTATTTGTTTCACCATCTACTTTGAAAATAGTGACTGTTAGCTTTGCTGGTAGTTTCTTTTTTCTGGTGAACCAGTCTGCTTGTGACCAACTGTCTATAATGTTTTTGGCGTATTTATTCTTCTCCGCTAATTCAAAGATATCGTTTAATGAATCATATATTAGAAGCGTGTTACTTAAACATTCTGCCGCTGTATTTGCGAGATCGGGATCATTAAGTTGAAGTATATTAATCAGCGCAGCTACATTGTATCCACCTACCATTGTTCCTAAAATTCTTGTAGCTTCTAATGGGTTTACTAGAGGACTAACAGTTTCTTGTTGTGCAATAGCATTAAGCCATGTTGCCTTTATGTACGATGCTTGATCAACTCCTGGTGGGATTCTGTTTTTGAGCAAATCAAGTAAAAAATTTGTATTTTCGTTTGCAGGAGGGTTTTCTAATAATATTGTCAGTTCTTTTGTTTGATCAGCATCGAGGGGGAGCGCAGGTATTCCAAGGCATTCTCTTTCTTTAGCAAGCTTTCTATAATTAATTAACATTAGTTTGCTCCTGAGTAAATTTTAAGATTAATGATCATGAGACAATGTTTTTTCTCTATGGTTCTATTTTGATTGAAGTGGATGCTCTAATGCAAGTGAGTGATGTATTCCTTGAGTAGTTTTCTTGATTTTGGCCTAATGGTTTTGTTCTAATGGTTTTTTCAATTGATTCTCCACTTGTGGATAAGACTTCAAATCTGCATGTCTTAGAAACGAGACCTCTTGTTTCCCCTTCATTGCTTCATAATGATTTGCCATTAAATCCTATAGCAGTTGATACTGTTCTAAAAACTAGAAAAAGAATACAAAATATTCTTAATGGAAATGACACAAGATTGCTTGTAATTGTTGGGCCTTGTTCAGTGCATGATGTTGATGCTGCGCAAGAATATGCCAGGCAGCTTAAACCTCTTAGAGAACGTTATGCTAACAAGCTAGAAGTTGTTATGAGAGTATATTTTGAAAAGCCTAGAACTACTGTTGGCTGGAAGGGATTAATCAATGACCCTCATTTAGATGGTTCTTACGATATAAATACTGGTTTAAGACGTGCAAGATCTCTTTTGTTGGACTTAGCGATTTCTGGAATGCCAGCTGCAACTGAGCTTTTAGATCCTATTGTTCCTCAATATATTGCTGATTTAATTAGTTGGACTGCAATTGGGGCAAGAACAACAGAAAGTCAAACACATAGGGAAATGGCATCTGGATTATCTATGCCAATTGGTTACAAAAATGGGACTGATGGTACAGCTAGTGTAGCAATTAATGCGATGCAAGCCGCTGCTAGGCCTCATCATTTTTTAGGAATAAATAATGAGGGATTTGCTTCAATTGTAAGTACTACGGGTAATCCACATGGTCATTTAGTTTTACGAGGAGGAAGTAAGGGGCCTAATTTTGATAAGCAGTCGGTTGCACAAGTTTCATCAGAGTTAGATAAGGCACAGTTATCTAGCAAAGTTATGGTTGATTGTAGCCATGGGAATTCCAACAAGGATTTTCGACGTCAGTCTACTGTTCTTAAAGATATTGCTTTGCAATTAAAAGAAGGCTCTTCGACATTATTGGGTGTGATGATTGAAAGTCATTTAGTTGAGGGTAATCAATCATTATCTACAGATTTAAATGCTTTAACTTATGGACAAAGTATCACTGATGCTTGTATAGATATTAAAACTACTGAAAATCTTTTAGAAGAATTGTCAAACTCTATTGCATTATAAAATCAGTTGGTTGAATATAATTGCCAAGCCAATGTTACAGCTATAGGAATACTTAAGTTATCACTTCCGTATGGGCTGATTTGTTCGATAGTTGTTGCAAGACTACTAATTGCTATTAATGCATTAGTATTTAATTGGTTAATAGTCATCCCATTAAATATAAATAATACAAAGAATGTTGAAACAAACATTGTCAGTGTTCCTAATAAAGATTTCTTTTGCCCAAAAATCTTCCAGCTTTTTGAAACAAAGTTACTTCCAATCAAACCGGCAAGACCATCACTCATTCCCATTACTAAAACGCCTGCACAAACAGAGATAGGATTGCTTGACCAAAATAGTATTAATAAAAGACTAATACTTAATCCATATGCTATTGTTCCATAACTTTTTCTATCTATATCTTCAATTGTAGGAATTAATTTTATTTTAAAGTTGATACATAATGCAGTTGTTATTATTAATGATATAGAGATAATAAGTTCGTTGGACAAATTTAACCACCAAGCCAAAGGCAAGGCGGGTGCAGTTCCTATATGGACTATTTTTCTAATTAACTCTTTTTGAGAAGGAAGATATTTTTTTATAATGAATGAGATAAGTACAACACATACTATCCATCCAATGATGATAAGAAAAGATGTTATGCTTACCAAATTTGTTTAAGCAGCTTTTGGGTTTTGGTGATTAGTCATTAGGCGCAATTTTAATATTGCTTTTGCTTCAAGTTGGCGAACTCGCTCTCTAGAAACATTAATTTGCCTGCCTATTTCTGCCAATGTTAGGGGCTCTTCTCCATCAAGTCCAAATCTTAGCCTCATTATTTTTTGTTCTCTTTCATTTAATTGAGCTAACCAACCACCTAGATGCTCTTTTTGCATGTTCCGATCCATTCCTTCCATTGGCTCATTGAAATTGGGGTCTGGGATCAATTCGCCTAAAGTACTTCTATCTTCTTCTCCTCGTGCGTGGGAATCCAAAGATGCACATGGAGCACTTTGCGCCATTAGAGCTTCTAAATCTTCAGATTCGATACCCATAGCGTTTGCAAGTTCAAGACGATTGGGCTGTCTACCAAGGCGATGCGAAAGTTCTCTGGATATTCGACGCATTTTTGAAAGCTTTTCGCTGATATGAATTGGCAATCGAATTGTTCTAGCACTATTATCGATTGCTCTTGTCATTCCTTGACGAATCCACCAATATGCATATGTTGAAAATTTATATCCCATTGCAGGATCAAATTTATCTACTGCACGTTCAAGACCTATTGCTCCTTCTTGCACTAAATCAAGTAACTCTAAACCTTGATTTTGGTATTTTTTAGCCACGCTAACAACGAGTCTTAAATTGGCTGCCATCATTCTGTCTCTAGCTCGTTTTCCCATACGAATTTGATGTCGATGTCGAGCATTGTGTTGATCTTTAGGTAGTTCTAATAACTCTTTCATTTTTTGCACATGGTGTGCAAGTTCTATTTCTTCAGCGGGAGTTAGCAAAGGCACTCTCCCAATACTACTTAAATAAAAGCCGATTGAGTCAGTAGCCAAACGACCGCTACCTTTGTTTTTGGTTGGTAGAGAGTTTGACGATGTTTTCGAGTTTTGAGTTTTACTTGCCTTTGGTAAAACTACTTGATCTGAAGGTGAGTGCTGATCACCCTTAACAGATTCCAGAGGGATCCCCATCACCCTGGCCTCCTAAATTTAGATTTACTTCGAAGTTAGCACTGAAATTGCAGAGTAGAGCATATAAAACAAAAATCTTTTTTTATATCTTGTGCGTAATAGCCCAAAGTAGGCAAATAAACCTATAGAGATTCTTGCTTTTCCCTTGTAAATCTTTTCATAAATTTAGGTTTAACTTTGAGAAACCTTTTGGTTGGCTTCCTTAGAATGCAATTGGATTTGCGAACAGTTTGGTGGATTATTATTAGGATGTCTTTGAATAAATTCCCCATTAGCATTCATTTCCCAGGCGTTATAGTTGTCATTTAAATAAAGATCAAAAAGATGCTCTAGTTTTGCTTTAAGGTCACTGTCATTAATTGGGGTTAGAGCTTCTACTCTTCTGTCTAAGTTTCTTCTCATCCAATCTGCACTACCAATATAAACTTCTGGATTATTGTTATTAAAGAACCAAAAAATTCTTGAATGTTCAAGATAGTGTCCAATGATGCTTATTACTTTAATATTTTCACTTAGATTTTGTTTACCAGGATATAAACAGCACATTCCGCGGATTAGAAGTTCAATTTTTACTCCTGCGTTGGATGCTTTGTAAAGTGACTGAATTATCTTTGGGTCTACTAAAGAATTCATTTTTGCACGAATTTTTCCAACTTTTCCTTGCTTGGCATTGTGAATTTCTCTTTGAATAAGTTTTTCAAACCCCTCTCTAAGGTTTATTGGAGCTATTAATAGTTTTCTAAAGTTTTGTTGCTTGGAAAAGCCACTAAGATAATTAAATAATTCTACTAGATCTTTTCCAATTTCTTTATCAATAGATAGTAACCCAATATCTGTATATAATTTTGCTGTTTTTGAATTATAATTTCCTGTCCCTATATGAAAATAACTTCTTAAATAATTATTTTCTTTACGAATGACGAGAGCAATTTTTGTATGTGTTTTCAGTCCAATAAGTCCATAAACTACATGTACTCCTGACTTTTCTAATTGCTTAGCCCATTGAATATTATTATCTTCATCAAATCTTGCTTTGAGTTCAACCAGTGCCATTACTTGCTTTCCTTTTTCAGCTGCCCGAATCAATGCTTGAATAATTTGAGAGTCTTTTGAGACTCTATATAAAGTCATTTTAATTCCCATCACTAAAGGATCATCTGCGGATTGATTGATAAATTCTTCTACAGAAGATGTAAATAGGTCGTATGGATGATGAAGCAATATGTCTTTTTTACGAATGATTGAAAAAATACTTTCAAATTCTTCTTTTTTGATTGATCCATCTTCTAACATTGCAGATTGACTACTTTTTAGAGATTTATGTGTTTGACCACTTGCATGAACTGATTTTAGATGTGGAAGGTCAAGATTTGATAATTTGATTAATTCGTCTAATGCTAGTAGACAATTCCTTATATAGAGATCCTCCTCTTTTACTGCCATTCCATCCATTAGTAGAGATAGTAATGTTTGTGGCATATTTTTGGATACTTCAAGACGAACTACTTCACCACCAAGGCGCCTTTTTCTTAATCCTTCTTCTAATGCAATCATTAAATCATCAGCCTCTAGTTCTCTGAGTTCAAGATCTGCATCTCTTGTGACTCTAAAGAACGAATGTTCTTGTATTTCCATCCCTGGGAAAAGCATTTTTAAGTTATAAGCAACTATTTCTTCGATTGGAATCATAGTGAATATAGGTTGTATTTCTGAGTCATGCAATTCGGTTGGTATTTTGATAAATCTATCTATTGTTTTTTGAGGTACTTTGACTCTTGCAAATTGTTGTTGCTTGGATTGAGGATCATATATTAGCGCCGCAATATTTAAGCTTAGATTGCTTACAAATGGGAATGGATGAGTAGGGTCTACTCCCAGTGGAGTAAGAATAGGAAAGACAAAGTGTTGAAAGTATGAATTTACCCATGACCTTTGACGTGCATTTAATTGTATATAATCAAGAATAAATATTTTTTCATTTTCAAGCTGCGTTTTCAAGGAGTGAATATAGTGATTTTCTTGTTTTATTAGTATAGGTAATAATTTAGAACGTATATTAAAAAGTTGTTCAATTGGTGTTTGATCATCATTACTTTTTTTGGTTATACCTGCCTCAACTTGTGATTTTAAGGAAGCTACTCTGACCATAAAGAACTCATCTAAATTATTACTAAAAATAGAACTAAATTTTGCTTGATCTAGCAGTTTTGTTCTTTGATCAAGTGCATGTGCAAGTACTCTTTCATTAAAATCTATCCAGCTTAGTTCCCTGTTGATATACATGTTACTTGAGTGAGAATTGTGGATCATTGATTGGCAAAAATTGGTTCCTTTAGTCTTAGTGTTTAAATATTAACAATTTGGGGTGAAAAGTGATTTCAATTAGTAATTTTTACTGCTTTCGATTGAGGTATTCCCTGCAGTAAAAAGATTACTATCATTAGCATTATTGCACCTCCTATGAACGGACTAGTTGGATTGATTTTGTCATAAGCAAATCCAGCAATGCCCCCTCCTACAAAAGTCCCAAGACTTTGTAACCCTTGTAAACCACCTAATAATGTTCCTTGGCTTGAGCTTTGTATTTTTCTTGATATTAGACTTCTTAGACAAGGTGTCACTAAACCTGTTCCTATTGCAAGCAGTATTGAAGCAAAAAAGACAATTGGAATAGAGGTTTCAGAATTAGCAATTGTTATAAGTAAACTACCTACAGTTAATAAGCCTAGTCCTGTAGTAGTGAGTTTTAACTCTCCAAATTTTTTGACTAATGGTCCAATAAGTCCACCCTGGACAATCATTGCAACTATTCCAACTACTGCAAAAACCCAACCTGAAAGGGTACTAGTCCAAGCAAATGATTCCTTTAAATAAAGGACTAATATTGTTGTAAATCCATTAAAAGCCATAAAAAATAAAAAGAATCCTAAGCATGGTTTTTGGAGTAATGGGTTGCTAAACAGTTTGTAGAGTTGACTAAAGGGATTTAGACTCCGTTTTTTAGGTAATTTTATTCGGTCTTTTTGAGAGAGTGTTTCAGGAAGTATCCATGTGACGAGTGCTAAGTTGATGAACGCAAAGGTACTTGCTGGAATTACCGTTAGGGTTGGATTTATTTCAGCTAGTTTGCCTCCTAACGGCGGTCCAATTGCAAATCCAAGACCAAAAGCTAATCCTATTAAGCCAAATGATCGTGCTCTGTTTTCAGGAGTTGAAATATCTGCCAATACAGCTGTAGCTGTTGCCGCAGTTCCACCACTTAGCCCATCTATTATTCGAGCAAAAAAGAGTAGAATTAATGGTAATAAGCTTGCCCACGAAGGTAAAAAACTATTCCAATTAAGACTGAGTGTGATTCCGAATAAAGATAATGCGATGATTGAACCAGCTGTGCAAAATTGTAAAATTGGTTTTCTTCCAAAGCGATCACTAAGTGATCCGATGAGAGGAGCAACGGTAAATTGTGCTAATGCATAACTGCCAGATAGAAGAGCAAGTGTTATTCCGCTGCTTGTAAATCTTTCTAAAAGAAACGGTAAAAGTGGAAATACAAAACTTTCTCCTAAGCGATCATCTAATAATGTAAAGAAAGCACATAATTGAGTGGGCATTATTTTGTGATTCTTTTGCATAACCTTCTCTTTTAAATTTTTCTTTATGAATAATGAGTATTTAGGGAAAGTGTATTTAGTGGGTGCGGGTCCTGGAGACCCTAATTTACTAACTATTAAGGCCTATAATCTACTTCGCCAATGTACAGCACTAGTATATGACGCTTTGGTACCTCAAGAGGTGATTGATTTGGTTTCTAAAAAATGTGAATGTTTTTTTGTTGGAAAACGTCGAGGTCATCATTCAATGTCGCAAGAGAGTATTAATTTATTACTTGCTGACCTGGCTTCTTCTCATAGTATTGTTGTTAGGTTGAAGGGAGGAGACCCTTTTTTGTTTGGGAGAGGTGGAGAAGAAGCAACATATCTTCAAAGTCAAAGTATTCTTGTTGAAATTGTTCCAGGAATAACTTCAGGTGTAGCTGCGCTTGCTTATTTTGGAATTCCTTTAACTCATCGGCTTGTTGGCAGTTCGGTAACATTTGTCACTGGGCATGAAGGAATTGATAAACTTCGACCCTCAGTTAATTGGAGGGCTTTGGCAAAAGCTACTAATACATTAGTTATATATATGGGCGTTCATAATATTGAATATATTGTTAGCGAGTTAATTGAGGGTGGGATTGATAAAAATGTTTCTGCAGCAGTTATTCAACAAGCGACAGTACAAGGTCAACGTATGTTGAAGACTTCATTACAACATCTGGCTAGTGAAGTATCAAAGCAAGATTTCATCTCACCTTCAATAGTTGTTATTGGAACTATTATCGACTTTCAAGTTGATGAATGTATTACTACGCCTGCTAATGTCACTATGCCTATATTATTTTAATGATTTTAATCTATCAGTGAGTACCAGAATTCTTTGCATTGGTTAAATATTGGTAATTCGATATCATTAATTTGTCTAATTGGTTGACAACCAAGACTATTTAATTGCATCCAGAAGTCTCCTTCCATAGGATTCGCATCTATTAATGCTTGTTTAATAGTGCCATTTCTTAGCCCTTGCTCTCTCATTATGCCTGGCAAACAACCGCTTGCATTTCTAGGTGTAAGAAATTGATTATTGCGTTTTATTATTAAGTTGGCTGTTGTTGCACAGCACATTTCCCCTGTTGTACTTAACAATAAGGCATCATCATAACCTTGCGTTTGGGCTTCACTTCTTGCACTAATTGATTGAACATATGAAAATGTTTTATGTTGACTTAATTGACTATTAGCATTTCTTTGCTCTTTTCTACTAATGTATGCTGAAAATGCTTTAAATGAAGGTTTGTGCTCATAAATTACCATCCAAAAATTGTATTTTGTATGAATATAATTTCTATTAAAATTGATTCCTCTTTCTGAAAAGGCTCCTCTACTCCAATTGATTCGTATGGTTGCATTCTTTTCTTCTGCTCCAAATCTCTTTATCATTTCATTTATTTTTTCGTATATAAAATCATTTTTTAGAGAGATTTCCATTTTTAGAAAGACAGCACTTTTTTGCCATCTATTTATATGATCATTTAGCAACTTTGGCTTCCCATTTAAAATACATATTGTTTCAAAGATACCATCACTTAGCCATAAACCTCTGTTATTTAGAGGAATCGCCAATTCATCAATGCTACCCCAATTGTCATTAAAATAACATAAATTTCTCATTAATTGTTTTCCTACGATTTTAGGAACTTTTTGCTAATGCTTCTAATAGAGGCATTAGTTTCCAATTGACTTCATCTGCTTCTTTTTCGGGATCAGAATCTGCAACTATGCCTCCACCTGCATAAATACGTAGAGATGATTTGTTCATAATAAGTGATCTTATTAATATATTACTATCAAAAGTCCCATCCCAATTGATATTTATAAAGGAACCACAATATGGACCTCTTGCATGAGATTCAAACTCGTTGATTCGCTTGCATGCTCTTGGTTTTGGTGCTCCTGAAATTGATCCTCCTGGCCAACATGCTTCTAATAAATCTACCCAATTCATATCTGTTTTAAGTTTTCCTTGTATGGTCGATGTAAGGTGATGTACTTTGGCAAAACTTTCAAGCTTTAATAGGTCTCTAACTTGAATGGATCCCGGTTTACAGACCTTGCCAAGGTCATTTCTAAGAAGATCTACAATCATAATATTTTCTGATCTATCCTTGGCACTTGAGACTAATTCTGCGGCCATCAAAGCGTCTTGTCTAGTGTCATCATATCTTGGACGAGTGCCTTTTATAGGATTAGTTTTTACCATCCCATTATTTGATACTTTTAGGAATCTTTCAGGTGAGGTAGAAAGAACAGATTCACCTTCAGCTTCTCCAGATGCTATTACTATTCCAGAGAAAGGAGCTGGACAATATCTTCTCAGCTTTTTATACAGGTTGTAAGGCTTTAGATTTTCATGGTTTTTTAGTATATAGCAAGTTGCTATATTTGCTTGAAAAATATCTCCTTTTTTGATTAGTTCTTTTATATACTTTACATTTTGCATAAAATCATCTCTTGTAGTTGTTGTTTGCCATGAATTTGTAGAAATAGCATCATTATTATTAAGTTCATTCTTATCTTTTTTCTTTTTAATTGTTGTATTTATGTTATGTATGAATTCAATAAATTGATTGAGTCTAGGCACATTTTCTCCTTCGAGCCATAATTTTTTCTCAAATAAATCAAATTTAATTACTGGGTCATGCCTTGCTATCCATAAAATAGACATTGAATTATCTTTCCATCCTAGATTTGGTTCTATCCAAGCACCGGCTTCAAAACTTAGCCATCCAGTCCAATGGCCTGATTGAATATTTCTTAAAATCTTAAACGGATTACTAGAGTTTGATTGGTTGGGAAGAAGCTTACAATGCTGGTATTCTAATGGATCTGCGCCGATTATTATATATCTTCCATTATCACTTCCGTCTCCATCAAGCCAAATGAAACCATTCTCTCCAAACAATTTTATTAGATTCTCTGCCACTAATTCTGGTTCTATCCAGTATTCAAATTGACGTTCAATTTTTTTCATATTTGTTTATTCGTTGTATCTGGCCTATATCCTGCCTTGTGCAATGCGCTATTTCGAATTCGACAACTATCACATACTCCACAAGGCTCATTTCTACCGTTATAACAACTCCATGTTAAGTCGATAGGTATATTGAGCCTTATGGCTTCTTTAACTATCTCTACTTTGTTGAGGTGTATAAGTGGTGCCCAGAGTTTGATTGTATTACCTTCTATCGCTGCTTTGCTCGAAAGATCTGCAAGTGTTTGATATGCATTGAGATAATTTGGCCGACAATCTGGATAACCAGAATAATCAATTGCGTTTATACCCAGGACTAATTCATTAGCTTTACGAGCTTCAGCCAAGCTTAATCCAATTGCAATAAATACAGTGTTGCGGCCAGGTACATAAGTATTCGGTATTTTATCCTGATTCAAACCATTTTCGGGAATACCTTCTCCAAGGTCTGTTAAGGAAGACCCTCCCCAACTACCTAAATCAACTTTAATTGTGTGATGTTCTTCAAGCTTAAAGTGGTGTGCTAATGCATTTGCTGCTTTTAGTTCCCGTTTGTGTCTTTGTCCGTAATCAAATGAAAGGCCAATAACTTTTTTACCTGATTCTAGTGCAAGAGCTGTAGCTGTTGCTGAATCAAGACCTCCTGACAAGAGAGCAATTGTAATTTTGTTGTTATAACTTTTCATGATTGATAATTAGGTAACTCCTAACCATTTGTGTGTTTGCATACTTAATCTCCATTGAGGATTACTTTTTACATATGAGATAGCAAGTTTTGTTCCTTTTTCATTATTCCAGCCTGGTTGTAAAAATAGTAATGGTGTAGTTATAAAGTGTTGATTACGGCTAGCTTGTTTGCTTTTATAATATTCTGCAAGCCGAGCTATTTTCTCTGCAAATATTAGATCTTCTTCGGAGTGAATTATAACTTTAATTTCATGACAGGATTTCAAGGTTTCAATTTTTGGAGGCATATGCTGTTTGGGGGATAAGGTGATCCAATTTGGAGATCCACTAATTGGATTAACGCCACTAGTTTCAATATGAATAGGTAATGGTTCCTTACCATTGGTTGATGTTATTTCTCTAATGACTTTGCATAATGGATTTAAATCATGTTCCAGAGGTTCGCCACCGGTAAGAACTAAAAATGAAGCGCCATTAGCTTGCGCAAGTTTGGTTTGTGCAGCTAGTGAATGAAGTTCAAAAATCTTATGTTGTTTTATAGACCATGATTCTTTGGTATCACACCATTTACATCCGACTGAACAGCCTGCAAGTCTGATAAAAAACGCACTTTTTCCTGTATGAGCTCCTTCTCCTTGTATAGAATGAAAATATTCCACAACTGGGAGAGTAGATTTCATAAATTGTTCTAAATTGCTTTAAAGAAATATCAGATTAATTTAAATTTCTTGTTGGACATTCAGCAACTTTGATTGTGCTGCTTCTATTAAGCCTTTGAATAATGGATGAGGCTTTCCTGGTCGTGACAGGAATTCAGGATGGTATTGGCATGCCGCAAAAAATGGATGCTCTTTTAATTCAATTAATTCCACAAGACGTCCATCTGGAGAAGTACCACTAATTATAAATCCAGATTCAATAAATTGATTTCTGTAGGAGTTGTTAAATTCATATCTATGTCTATGACGTTCATATACCACTTGTTCTCCATAGAGTCGTTGGCCAATACTATTAGCTTTAAGCCTACAAGGATAGACGCCCAATCGCATAGTTCCTCCAAGATCCATGACGTCTTGTTGTTCTGGTAGTAGATGAATGACGGGATGTTCTGAGTCAGGATTCAGTTCTGAACTGGTTGCATGATCTAAGCCAGCTATGTTGCGTGCCCATTCAATGACTGCACATTGCATGCCTAAACAGAGACCAAGAAAAGGAATTTTTTCTTCTCGTGCCCATTTTATAGCGGCAATTTTCCCATCAACGCCTCTATTTCCAAATCCGCCTGGAACAACAACGGCATCCATGTTTTTGAGAAGTTTTTTTGGATTTTCGGTTTCTAGTTTTTCTGCAGATATCCAATGAAGATCTAAGTAAGCATCTTTTTCAATACAGGCGTGTCTTAGTGCTTCCACTACTGACAAATAGGCGTCATTTAATTGTATGTATTTTCCTACTAGAGCAACTTTTACACTTGGACCAGGATTTCTTAATTTATGAACTAATTGTTCCCATTGTCCTAAATTACATTCATGATCTTTAAGATCTAAACACTCTAGAACCTCTTTGCACAGCCCTTGATCTTTCAGTGCTAGAGGTACTGAATAGATGCTATCAGCATCTAATGCAGGAATAACAGAGTCATTATTCACACCACAAAATCCACTTATTTTGTTTTTCAAAGTGTCATTTATTTCTCTATCGCTACGACAAACTAATATATCTGGTTGAATTCCGATTGACCGGAGCTCTTTAACCGAATGTTGAGTAGGCTTGGTTTTAATTTCTCCAGAAGTTCTAATAAAAGGCAGAAGTGTGACATGAATATATGCAATATCTCGTTTGCCAACATCACCTTTGAATTCACGTATGGCTTCAAGAAAAGGCAATGATTCTATATCACCTACAGTTCCACCAATTTCAGTAATAACTACATCAGCATTGCTGTTTGACGCAACACGATGAATCCTTTGTCGAATTTCTCCTGTTATATGAGGTATCACTTGTACAGTTCCCCCGTTATAGTCTCCTCTCCTTTCTTTATTGATAACAGATTGATAAATTGAACCAGTGGTTACACTATTTAATCGTGACATTGCTGTATCAGTAAATCTTTCATAATGACCAAGATCTAAGTCAGTCTCTGCTCCATCTTCAGTGACAAAAACCTCTCCATGTTGAAATGGACTCATTGTGCCTGGATCTACATTTAAATATGGATCTAGTTTCAGAATAGATACGCTATACCCTCTAGATTTAAGTAGACGTCCAAGACTTGCAGCAACTATACCTTTACCGATACTTGAAACCACACCCCCAGTAACAAATACAAATTTTGTCATTTACTTAATATCTATATTTTAAAGTACCTTGATATTTGTCAAGGCCAAACAATTATTACTAATTTATTCACTATCTTCCAATGTGCTAGATATGTGAAGCTCATTCAATTGTTTTTCAGTGACATTTGATGGAGCATCTGTTAATAAGCATCTAGCTTGTTGTGTTTTTGGGAAAGCGATTGTATCTCTAATGGAGCTTTCACCTGCTAATAGCATAATTATTCTATCCATACCGAATGCTAGCCCTCCATGTGGAGGTGCACCCATTTCCAGTGCGTTTAAGAGAAAGCCAAATTGTTCAGTGACTTCTTTTTCTTGAAGCCCTATCGCTTGAAGAACATATTTTTGCAATTCAGAATGATGAATTCTTAATGAACCGCCACCAAGTTCGAGGCCATTTAAAACAAGATCATAGGCCTGAGCTCGTGAGTTTGGTAACTTTTGAGCCCAGAAAGTTTTATCTTCACCAAGATCTTCTTTGTTTGGTGCACAAAATGGATGATGCAATGCTTCTAATCTTTTTTCTTCATTATTAAATTCAAACATTGGAAAATCAATAACCCATAAGAAATTCCACAAATTATTATTGCTTTTGATGAGCTTAAGTTCATTCGCAAGAAATTGCCTTAATTTATCTAAAACTTTATTTACTGATTGCACCTCACCTGCTCCAAAGAGAATTAAATCGCCTGGTGAAGCATTTGTAGTCTTTAATAAATTGTTTTTTTGCTCCTCAGTTAAATTGTCTTTTATAGCTCCTATTGTATCTATTGTATTATTTTCTCTTACGCGTATAAAGGCTAGTCCTTTAGCTCCTGCTTTCTGGGCTTCACTAAAAATATCTCCGCCAGGTTTGATGCGTACATTACTGATCAATTCATTGCCATTTTTTATAGTAATGCATTTAACACTACCACCAGTTTTAATTGTATTGGAAAAAACTTTAAAACCTATATCTTTCATAATTGAATTAACATTAATAAGCTCCATTTCATATCTAGTATCTGGTCTATCTGTTCCATATCTTTCCATAGATTCTTCCCATGTTAATCTTGGGAAAGGCAGAATCAGATCAATTCCTTTTATTTTTTTCCAAATATATTGAATTAATCTTTCGGTGAATTTAAGAATATCTTCTTGACTCATAAAGCTCATTTCTATGTCAAGTTGTGTGAATTCTGGTTGTCTATCTGAACGTAAATCTTCATCACGAAAACATCTTGCAATCTGGTAATAATTTTCTATTCCACCAACCATAAGTAATTGTTTAAATAATTGTGGTGATTGTGGCAGTGCAAAACATTCTCCAGGCGAGACTCTAGAAGGAACTAAGTAATCTCTGGCACCTTCTGGTGTAGAACGGGTTAATATTGGTGTTTCCATTTCTAAGAAATTTTCATTTTCTAAGAATTCTCTAGCTGCTTTTATTGTTTGACTTCGAAGTTCTAAGTTTTGTCTCATTCTTGCTCGACGTATATCTAAATATCTATAGCGTAACCTTAGTTCTTCTTTAACATTTTCATCATCATGTATTGATACTGGGAAAGGTAAATTGTTGGTAATTCTATTTAAAATATTAATTTTCTCAGCTAATACTTCTATCTCACCAGTTTGAAGCTTTTTATTTATTGATTCATTAGGTCTAGATTGAACTGTTCCTATTACTTGAATTACAGATTCATTTTTTAGGCTTTCGGCTAGTGAAAAAAGGTTCTGTCCTGTATCTGGATCGACTGTAATTTGGACTGTCCCCCATCGGTCTCTGAGATCTATAAAAATTACTCCACCATGATCTCGAGAACGATCTACCCATCCACATAGTTGAACCTTGGAGTTGATGTGCTTACTACGCAGCTCCCCACAGCTATTACTGCGCATTGGAATTACTTGTTTTTTGAAATAGTCTCCCATATTAACTGTATTAAGTGTTTAAAGCCCAGTTGATTTTTTAAGAAACTTTCCTATAAAAAGGTTTTTTCACAATAGTTGCGGGATGCCTCTTGTTTCGAATTTCAACCTCTACTTCGTTTCCTATTTTCGCATATTCATTGGAAATATAGGCTAAAGCAATGGGTTCTTTTAGTGTCGGTGACCAGGTTCCGCTAGTAATTTCTCCTATTTCATCTGTATTTGAGAAAACTTTGTAGTGTTGTCTAGGTATAGCTTTGCCATGTACTTTTAAGCCAATTAACTTTTTGTTGATTCCTTCTTTAGTTTGTTTCTCCAGCGAGTCTTTACCGATAAAGAAATGAGGAATCTCTAAATGAACAAGCCATCCAAGTCCTGCTTCAAGGGGTGTCCTGTTTTCATTCATTTCATGGCCATACAAATGCATTGCGGCTTCTAAGCGGAGAGTGTCTCTTGCTCCTAGACCACAGGGCGTAACTCCACGTCTAATTAATTCTTTCCAGAGATATATTCCATCTTTAGATGGAAGTAAGATTTCAAAACCTTCTTCACCTGTATAACCTGTTCTAGAGATAAAAACCTTAGATTTTTTGGATTGACTATGCAGATTAATAGTTAATTCTTTATGATTAAATTTAGGCATATTAATGTTTATTTCAGGAATGATATTTGTTAGATATGTTTTTGAATTTGGTCCTTGTAGAGCTAGTAGTATATGATCTCTTTGGTAGTGGAAAATAGAAATATTGTTCTTTTTGATATGTGACTTTATCCAAGCTATATCAATAGCTGTACGACTAGCATTGATAATTATTAGTAAATTATCGCCATTTTCATTCTGTCCTTTGTCATAAATGATTAAGTCATCAATTATCCCTGCTTTTTCATTAAGTAGGACGGTATATAAAGCTTCCCCACTTCCAATTCTTTGTAAATCGCTTGGGACTAATTGTTGTAAATGTTTTTTTGCATTGGGGCCTTCTATAGAGACAACTCCCATATGGGATATATCGAATATTCCTGCGTTAGTTCTAACAGCATGATGTTCGGCAATAAGGCCTTGGAACTGAATAGGCATTTCCCAGCCAGCAAAGTTAACCATTTTACAGTCATGTTGAAGGCAGGCTGCATGGAGATCTGTTTTGTGGGTAATCATTGATGTTGTTCGGGTAAAACGGTTTTTGTAGAAAAGAAATTAATATTTCGTGGTCTAATTTGAGAAGAATACCTATTCTGTAGTTCTTGGGACAAAATGGATGTCTTTGAAGCCATGCTGCCAAACTTGTCAACATTGTGCATCAGGCCATACTGGTTCAGCGGGTTGGTGTCTTTTAAGAGGAATAAAAGTACATAATGCAATTTCCTCATTGGTTTTTTGTCATCATTGGACTAGGAAAGAACCATCTTTGCAAAGTGTTGAAGACAATCCCAAAGAATCTGACAAGCAACTTGATTTTGGTAGGGCTCTTATATAGTAATTATATTTGATTATTCATTATTTAAGCTAAGATTTGTTTTTAAGTGAAAAATTCTATTTATTGTTGGATCAGTTTAGTTTGATGCATAAGCATTATTAAACTTCTAGTTACTTTTGCTGCTAAAATACTACTAATACCTGATGTATCTAATTGAGGTGATAATTCCACAATATCACCACCTATAATATTATAGTCTTTTATAATTTGTATTATATTTGCAAAATCATTCCATGAAAATCCACCAGGCTCAGGAGTACCTGTACCTGGCAATATAGCAGGATCAAACCAATCTAGATCGATAGTTAAATATATAGGTTTTCCTTTGTGTGGTTTTAATGCATTTCTCAATTTGTGATTATCTTTACCTGGTAAGGATTTAATTAGTCTATTATTATTTTGTAGATCTTCAAACTCATTTTTTGTTCCACTTCTGATCCCTACTTGAAGAATTTGATTACTTGGAATAATATCTAAGCATCGACGTATTACACAAGCATGATTATATTTTGATTGCATCCATTCATTTCTTAAATCTGCATGTGCATCAAGTTGAATAATAATAATTTCTGGATATTTAGTAGCAATTGCATGTATTGCTCCGATAGTAATTGAGTGTTCTCCTCCTAACATTAGGGGCTTAATATTATTTGCTAAAAGTTGATTAGTTACTTTTGTAACTCGTTCAATCACTGGTTGTGGTGCTCCATAAGGAATATCTAGTAACCCAAAATCTACAAAATTAAGAGTTTCTAAATCAAGATTTAGTTGAGGACAAAATGTTTCTAATCCGCTACTTACAGATCTAATCGAATCAGGGCCAAATCTCGTACCTGGTCTAAACGAAGTTGTGCCATCATAAGGGACTCCATAGATGCCAATATTGCAATTTTTGGCTACCCTTTTGGCTCCCATAAATATTGGACCTTCATCATTATTTGAGAAAAATTCTTGTTTAAAGTTTTTATTCATTTTTTAGTTTTTCTTCTAAATAAGAAGGGATTAAATTAAATGATGCTTTTTGCCATCTTATGCTCCAAATCGTAAAGTTTCCATTGATTTTTTTTAGTCTTGGTGCAAAGGGATTTCGATATCTAGGACTATCCTTAGCAGCAAATGTCCAGCTCCAAAAGCCACTAGGATATATAGCTACATGTCCATAACATGGATCAGCGAACCCAAAGATTTTACGGATTAGTTTTACTATCTCAATATGCTCTTTCTCAAATGCGTGAGGAGATTCGGTTTGCATTGCAAAAACTCCTTCTTCTTTGAGTATCCGATGGCAATTTTTAAGAAAAGTTTGATCAAAGAGAGCTTGAGCAGGTCCCTTAGGATCAGATCCATCAACAATAATAACGTCATATATATTGTTTTGTATATTTTTTACCCATGTGATGCCATCAGTAATATGTATCTTGAGTCTTTTATCGTTCCATGCATTTCCTCCTATGCTTGGCAGAAAATTTTTACTTACATCAATTACAACCTTATCTATTTCTACTAAGTCTATATTCTTTACTTCTTCATAACGAAAGCATTCTCTTGCTGCACCTCCATCACCGCCTCCAATAATTAAAATTTTTTCTATACTTTTTGATCCTGTTAATGCTGGGTGAACAAGGCATTCATGATAATTCTTCTCTTCGTACTCAGCAGTCATCCATGCATCGTCTAATAGAAGAGCTTTACCATATTTTTCAGTTTGAACTATGGTTATTTTTTGAAAATTGGATTGTTTTTCAAATAATATTTTCCCTTTAAGGCCATATCGAGAACCATTGTTATATTCGTCGATCCAAGTTTTAAAAAACTTTGATAAAAAACCTAACTTTTTCATCTTTTATTTTTTTCAATGTTTTGCTTCGCTTTGGCCCAAAAAAATTCGAATTTTTCTAAAGGCTGATTATAGATTTCTCCATCTAATGCAGATTCTATATATGCGAATCGTTCAAGAAATTTTTTGTTGGTACTTGAAATAGCTTCTTCTGGATTAAGATTTAACCATCTTGCTATATTGACAAGCGTAAAAATAGTATCCCCTAATTCTTCTTTAACATTTTTTAAATCTTTACTATAAATAGCTTCTTTTAATTCTTCAACTTCCTCCTTAAATTTTCTCCATATATGTTCCATATTTGACCAATCAAAACCTACTTGCTTTATTTTTTTTGAGATGAGTATAGCTCCTGCAACGGCATTTTGAGATCTTACTTTGTTTTGCAAATTATCTGTAAAAGGGGTTTTTGAAACTTTTCCCTCTGTTTCTTGATTTTTGATTTCTTCCCAGAGCACGTCAACTTCTTCTTTTGTTAATGATCTTTGTTTAGCAAATACGTGTGGGTGTCGTCTAATTAATTTATTCTTAATTCCTATAACTACTTCTGTAAAGTCGAAATTTTTCTGTTCCATAGCAATTTGGGAGTGCATGAGTACTTGTAGAAGTAAGTCTCCTAGTTCTGCGCAGAGAGCTTTTTGGTCGTCTTGTCTTATCGAATCTGCTACTTCATGAGCTTCTTCAAGTACATATCGAATTAGTGATCCATGTGTTTGCTCTTTGTCCCATGGGCAACCGACTTTTGGATCGCGTAAGACCGACACAATATTAAGAAGCTCTTTTATTTCAATTGAAAGTTTAGAAGTGTCAACATCCATGTTTTTTAATTAATGTGGTCCTTTACCTATTACTGTATAAAGATTGATTAAACTGTTCTGCCTAAGTTCAGCAAAATTCTTTTTCGGGCGATTAGCTCAGCGGTAGAGCGCCTGCCTTACAAGCAGGATGTCCCTGGTTCGAACCCTGGATCGCCCATTAACTTCCCACATTTGCAGATAAAAACTACCTAGAAGTTTTGATTTCTTATCTCTAGACTTAATTTTTTATGAGTTGTAATAAATATTTTTAATTGGACTGTATAAGAAATTCTTCTATGGTCTGTTTCTGATTAGAAAGATTATTAAATTATCACTATTTACTAATAGTGTATAAAGCCTTTTGAATATTGAGTAGTTGGCTGTATTTCATATTGTTAAATATGTATACTTATACTTCTTCGGGGAAAAGTAATTGATTTAATTCATTTTCTTCAATCTCGTAGACTCTTGCAAGACTTGATTCAATTGCATTAGTTACATCTCCTGATAAAAACCTTATGGCATCTAAAGCATCATCAGCAATCTCGTCGGTTAAAAATTTTTCATCTTTTTCGTTGAGCTTGGCATCATTGATGATTGCGATTACCCAGCTTTGATAGGCATATATAAGATCAGAAAATTCAAGTTCGGGGTCGTTTAGATCCATAATTGGAAAGACTGCCATTACAAGGGCAAACATATTGTGACTCCTCTATCATCAAATGTCTTCTTTTGAACAAGTAAACAAAACAACAATTCAGGCTAAGGCTTTTGAATTTGCGTTGTTTGAGATTGTGCGTAATCAGCGTGAAAGCTTTCAAACACTTTGGACTATTGATAGTTGGGTGAAGTTTTTAATTTGGTTTGCCTTAAATTGCGGTTTTTCTGGAGAACGAGAGAATATAGAGATGTTTGTGAATGCTTTAGGAAATCATTTAACTGTCAGAATGAGAAAAATTTTTTTTGAAAGGTCGCTGGAGAATTTTTCTGTTGATTTACTAGCTGATCCGTCTGAAAAAAATGTTTTTATTTTGCCGTTATCATCAGGAGAATCTATTTCAGAGGAGATCATTGATAAGATCTTGTTTGAGGTTAAGTTAACTCAACGAGTAATTCTTGATCGAGAGACATGGAAGACTCATAATGGACTTATTACCATTCCTTGGAAGTCCTAGACTTATTCCTTTTTTTCGTGAAAGATTTGTTGAACAATACTCCTTTAGGCAAAGCCAGTGAATCTTTGCCTAAAACATATGATCCTTTTGGAACAGAAAAGCATTGGCAAAGTGTTTGGGATAAGTTGGGTGCCTTCAATCCAAGTCCTAATAGTTCTGGTGAGGCATTTTCAGTAGTTATCCCTCCACCGAATGTGACAGGCAGTCTTCATATGGGGCATGCTTTTAATACAGCCTTAATAGACACAATCGTCAGATTTCAACGGTTACAAGGAAAAAATGTTTTGTGTTTACCGGGTACTGATCACGCATCTATTGCAGTTCAAACAATCTTAGAAAAGCAATTAAAGAAAGAAGGCTTATCTATTAGAGAAATAGGACGTGATGCTTTTTTGAAACGCGCATGGGAATGGAAAGAAAAAAGTGGAGGCAATATAGTTGGTCAACTGAGAAGGTTGGGTTATTCAGTTGATTGGCATCGAGAAAGATTTACAATGGACGATAATTTAAGTAAAGCAGTTTCTGAGGCATTTATACGTTTACACAAAAAAGGTTTAATTTATCGCGGAGAATACTTAGTTAATTGGTGCCCAGCATCTGGCTCTGCTGTTAGTGATTTAGAGGTTGAAATGAAAGAAGTCGATGGCTTTTTGTGGCATTTTAAGTATCCACTAACTCATCATAATTCTGGAGATAAAATTACTCATCTTGAGGTTGCAACGACTCGTCCTGAGACAATGTTGGGAGATGTTGCTGTTGCTGTAAATCCTTCAGATGAAAGATACAAAAATATTGTTGGAAGAAGTTTGACCGTCCCTTTTGTTAATAGAGAAATACCTATTATTGCTGATGATCATGTTGATAAAGAATTTGGAACTGGTTGCGTAAAAGTTACTCCTGCACATGATCCAAATGATTTTGAAATAGGGAAACGACATGATCTGCCTTTGATTACTGTTATCAATAAACAAGGCAAGATGAACAGTCAAGCTTGCGAATTTGAAGCGTTAGATCGATTTGAAGCTAGGAAGTTAATTATAGATGCACTAGATGAAAGAAAATTGCTGACCAAAGTTGAGCCATATAAGCATAGTGTCCCATTCTCTGACAGGGGAAAAGTCCCTGTTGAACCTTTGCTTTCTACGCAATGGTTTGTAAGGATGAAGCCTTTAGCAGAAAAATGCTTAGATCAGTTTCATAATGGTCACCCAAAATTTGTTCCTGAGCGCTGGGGAAAAGTTTATAAAGATTGGCTTTTAGGTATTCGTGACTGGTGTATTAGTAGACAATTGTGGTGGGGCCATAGGATCCCTGCTTGGTTTGTCATTACTGAGACTAATCATGAATTAACTGATCAGACTCCTTTTGTAGTTGCTCATAATGCAGAAGAGGCTTTGTTAGAAGCTAGAAAAATTTATGGAGAATTATCTGAAGTTCAACAGGATAATGATGTATTAGATACTTGGTTTTCTAGTGGATTGTGGCCTTTTTCTACTTTGGGTTGGCCTAATGAAACTGAGGCCGATTTTAAAAGATGGTATCCAACAAATACTTTGGTTACCGGTTTTGACATTATTTTCTTTTGGGTTGCTCGAATGACAATGATGGCAAATGAATTTACGGGTCAAACTCCATTTTCAGATGTATATATTCATGGCTTGGTAAGAGACGAACAGAATCGAAAAATGAGTAAGAGTGCAGGGAATGGGATTGATCCTCTTCTTTTAATAGATATTTATGGTACGGATGCGTTGCGTTTTGCTTTAGTTAAAGAGGTGGCGGGAGCAGGACAAGATATTCGACTCGATTTTGACCGTCAAAGTAACACTTCCTTAACAGTTGAGGCTTCTCGAAACTTTGCAAACAAACTTTGGAATGCTTCAAGATTTGCATTATTAAACCTTGGAGATTTTTCATTTCAAGAAATAAATAATGATTTTGAAATTTCTAGATTGTCATTAAGTGATAGGTGGATATTGTCAAGGCTTATGCGAATTAATAGTTTGTCGGTTGAAAAATATAATAGTTATGCATTAGGAGAAGTAGCGAAAGGTTTATATGAATTTGTATGGAACGATTTTTGTGATTGGTATTTAGAATTGATTAAAAATAGACTGAATATTTCTGATCAACCTACTTCATCTGAACTGAATGATAGAAAATTGGCATTGATGGTTATGTTTAAAGTTTTAAGAGAAATTTTGGTAATGATGCATCCATTGATGCCTCATTTGACTGAGGAGTTATGGCATGCAATTACAGGTTCACCAGAAGAAAATGTTTTAGCTTTGGAATCTTGGCCTTTACTTCTAGATGATTTTCTTGATGAAAATCTTGAGCATTCTTTTACTCAATTATTTTCTGCTATTAGACTTGCAAGAAATCTTCGGGCAGTTGCTGGTTTAAAGCCATCCCAAAAGGTACCTATTCAGTTTATTACAGGGAACCTAGATCTTTTGACAACATTAAATAAATCAAAGACTGACATTAAAGAAATGACTAAAGCAGATTCTTTGGAAATTGTAAGCCCTAACAAACTGACTAAAAAAGCTAAAGTTAAAGCTTTAGCAGGTGTTTCAGGCGAATTGGAAGTAATCTTACCCGTCGAGGGTCTGGTGGATTTAAAGAATTTACAAGATCGCTTAGAAAAAGATTTGTTAAAGGCTAATAAAGAGATTTCTACTCTTTCAGAACGACTTTCGAATAAAAAATTTATTGAAAAAGCTCCTAAGAAAGTTGTTTTAGAATGCAAAGCTAAATTAGCAGATGCAGAGGCTCAATCCTTGCTAGTTCGGCAACGATTAATTGGATTAAAGTGAACCATATAATGTTTATTTCTTCAGCTTGGATTTCAAATCAAATGTCGTTTTTAACTTCACCTCTTGGTGTAGTTATTTTTATAGTTTTTTATTCATTTTGGGTTGGTTTGTTATTGCCTAGTTCTTGGACTTCAATTGCAGCAGGTTTTATATATGGTACGGTAATTGGTTCTTTAATAGTGATTTTCTCTGCATCACTCGGAGCATTCTTAACTTTTAATCTTTCTAGGTATTTTTTGCGAAGCTGGTCTAAGCAAAGGTTAAATAATTTTCCAAAATTAAATTTAATTGAAAAAGCAGTAAGCCAAGAAGGTTTGAAATTAGTTGTTTTAACACGACTTTCTCCTGCATTTCCTTTTGGAGTATTAAATTTGTTTTATGGTCTCAGTAGTATTAACTTAAAAGAGTTTTCAATTGGCTTGCTTGGTATTATTCCTGGATCAATTTTATATTGCAGTTTAGGAGCTTTTGGTGGTGAATTGACTAACGTGGATAAAATTATTGAATCTCAGAGCTTTATTCAATCTTATGCTTCTACGTTAATAGGATTTATTGCTACTTTTGGGGTTTGTTTATTAGTAATTCGCGCTGCGCGTAAAGCAATTAAGGAATTCGAGTCTATGGTTTAATCGATTTTGTTTAAGTTCCAATCTCTTAAGCTAGCAATTATGATAAACCATAATAATCTTACTTTTGCTAGAATTCCTTTTTGATTTTTTAAGTAGAAATACTTTTCTCGTCCACATTGGGTTTTAATAAATGAAAGAATTTTGTCTTTAGTCATAATAATTTATTTCAGATAAGGTTTTTAAAATCTTCTTCGCTGATTATTTTAACATTATATTCTTTAGCTTTCATTAGTTTATTGTTTCCGGGTTTCTCTCCTACTAATAAATAGTTTGTTTTTTTACTTATGGATGAAGTCACTTCACCACCATGATTTTCAATAACTGTCTCAAGTTCACGTCGAGTTAAGGATTTTATTGACCCAGTTATTACAAAAGTATTGTTATTTAAACTTTTCTTGATGTTATGACTAATTTCTAGATTGTTTTCTTTTGATTCTAATGTAATGCCTATATTTTTTAGTTTTAGGATTAAATCTTTGTTATTATCATTTGTAAACCAGTCTGTTAAAGAATCTTGTATTTCTTTTCCAATACCATAGATGTTTGATATTTCTTTTGAATTCTTTGAGAGCTTTTCAGCTAATATATCTGCACTTTGAAATTCTTTTGCTAATAATTTTGCATTAACTAAACCTATATGAGGTATACCGAGTCCGTAAAGCTGCTTGAACCAAGGTAGATTTTTAGATTTATTGATTTCATTAATTAGTTTTTGAGCTGATTTTGTGCCCATTCTTTCTAAATTCTCTAGTTCTTTAATATTAAGATTGTATAAGTCTGCTATAGATTTGATTAGTCCTTTGGCAACTAATTGTTCAATAATTTTTGACCCACAACCATCTATATTCATTGCACTTTTGCTAACCCAGTGGCGTACTAATCCTCTAAGTATTGCTTTGCATTCATTATTGATGCATTTTATTGCGGCTTGTTTAGATTCTCTTTTTAGTTGATGGGAACATTCAGGACATGTATCAGGTAAAGTAAATTTTTTTGCATTTAATGGCCTTAATTCTTTGATGACTTTGACAACTTCAGGTATGATTTCGCCTGCTTTTCTAATGATGATTGTATCTCCAATATGAATATCTAATGACTTTAGTCTATCTGCATTGTGCACAGTAGCTTTGCTGACAGTTGTTCCTGCTAATGAAATTGGTTTGAATTCAGCAACAGGTGTTAACACTCCGCTGCGACCAATTTGGTAATTAAGTTTTATAAGTTCGGTAGCCATTTCCTCCGCAGGGTATTTTAATGCTGTTGCCCAGCGAGGTGCTTTTTGTGTAGCTCCTAAAACTGATTGCTCATTAAAGTTATTTACTTTAATTACTATTCCATCTGTTTCATAGCTTAGTGTTTTTCTTTTACTAGACCATTCTTCAATAAATTGTTTTAGTTTTTCTATGTTTGTAAATCGTTTTGCATTTTGATTGACTTTAAATCCTACTGCTTTTAGCCATAATAATGATTCCCATTGATTTTTAGGTAATTTAGGATCTTTAGGATGTGGTTTCCAATTTTTAGGGAAATGCAAAGTATATGCAAAAAAATCTAAATGCCGTGAAGCAACTATTTTTGGGTCTAATTGTCTGAGAGTTCCAGCACATGCATTTCTTGGATTAGCAAATAAGGCTTCTTTATTTTTCTCTCGTTGCATATTAATTGTAGAGAAAGTTGTATTTGGAATATAAGCTTCTCCTCTTACTTCCAGCCATGGAGGGGATTGAATAAGATTAATTTTTAATGGTATTGCAGCAATCGTTTTTGCATTAGTAGTAATCTCTTCTCCATATGTTCCATCGCCTCTAGTAGCAGCACTCTTTAGAACACCTTTTTCGTAGGATAATGCAAGAGCATTGCCATCAATTTTTAGTTCGCCAACAAGTTCTAAAAGTTTATTATTATCTTTAATCTTTAATAATTTTTGAATTCGTAGTATCCAATCATCTAATTCTTTGAAATTAAAAACATTATCCAAGCTTAATAATGGAATCCTGTGCATAATACTTTCAAACCCTTTTGAAGGAGCTCCTCCAAGTCTTTGAGATGGGCTATCAATTGTTTTTAGTTCGGGAAATTCGTTTTCTAATTCAAGTAATTCTTTATAAAGACTGTCATAAACAGAATCTTTCATTAAAGGTTCATCTAGGACATAATAAGCATAATTAGCTTGAGTTATTAGTTCTTGAAGCTCAGCTGTTCTTTCCTTTAATTTGGTTAAATTCTTGATCACTATAATACGATTGAAAAATGTTACTTAATAGCCTTATTTATTCTATTTATTTTCCAGGTTTTATCAATTTTTTCAAAAGTAAAATCTAAAGGTAATTCTGTCTTTTTGTCTTCTGACTGGAGTTTTAAAGTCAGAATGATCAACTTATCTTCAATTCTAGGCCTACCTGATTTTAGATTTCTATATTTGTTCAACTGAAGACTTCCAAGGAATTTTAAAAAATCCTGGCGATTGACATGCTGTCTGTAGGCTTTTGAGGTGAGTCGATATGCACCATCTATTCTTCCAGCAGCTATTTGGTCAAAAAATTGTTTAACCACGGGGTTAATGCCTCGTGCTTCGATTACAAGCTTGATTGCGTTGAATGTCCAGAAGAGGATCAAAGCACTACCTAAGACAAGCAGTGCTTTGATTCCTATTGTTTTGATTAAGGCTCCATCCATTTTTCTGAATTTGTTTTAGGGATTTGATTTTATAACTCTAGAAAGCAATAGGTCTCAAAGACAGTAAGTTAAAGACAAAATTCACTGCTTACCTTAAATCATTTTCCTTTGCTTATAAATGCCTTTAGTCCCACTGCTGCCAATTTTTCATAGATTTAATAGGGAATTTTTTTCTGGTTCCCTTGTGAAAGGAGTGACTCCTTTGGTTTCATTGCGTTGGAGTGATGGAAGATTGCGAAATACAGCAGGCTTTTATAGAACAAGAACAAATGGTTTTTTTCAGAAATCTTCCGAGATTGTTTTGTCTAGGCCAATATTAGAAAAAATGCCTCAAAGAGCTTTGCATAGCACGCTGTGTCATGAAATGATTCATGCTTGGGTAGATTTGGTTTTAAAGGTCCATGAAGTTCATGGACCTAATTTCTATGAAAGGATGAAGTTAATCAACTCTATGCAAAGTCAATTTGAAATCACCATTAGACATTCATTTCCTATTCCTAGAACATCACCAAAATGGAGAGCTATTTGCCCAGCTTGTGGATTGATTGTTCCATATAAACGCCGCATGCAAGGAGTTGCTTGTAAAGCTTGTTGCGATAATCGATATGGTGGAAAGTGGCATCCAAGTTGTTTGTTGGATTTTGTTTTGTTTGAGAGTTGACTTTAATGTTTTAGATAGCTTTGAGTGAATGGCAGAGCAGGAACATTGTGCTTGATTGTGATTTTTTGGTGCAGAATACAGTTCATATGGGCATAATTTCTATATGGATTCCTCTTCTAATCAGAGACGCTTAAGAAGTCGTGATCCTCTGGAGAGAAGAATGGATAAATGGTTTGAAACTGGTAGACAGTTTGTTGATGGAGTATCTGGTAATAGACCTGGAAAAAGAAGAGGCGTAGGTTCTATAATATCCAATGGTTCTCGATTAGATCATGTTGGAAAATGGGTTGGAGAAAAAATAGATTGGTTTTTCGAGGAAGAAGATTGGCTTGAAGATTCTGAGATGCCAGTGTCTTATCAAACTAATGGAAATGAGAACATGAAAAGACCACTTAGAGCAATTTCTTTAAGAGTCCCTAAAGCGATTGCACCAGCAACGGAAGAGCGTCCTTTACGAGACAATGTTGATGATTGGCCTGATGAATCAACCTTTAAGATTGATCGATGGCAAAGGTCTCAATCTAAAAGATCAATGACTTTAGAAGAAAGACTAGAGAGTGCTCAAAAACCATTGAAAAATCAGAGACCTTTACCTAGATCTAGTCGAAGAAGGGGATAGATCACTGATATTTGTCAAAACCTTGAGTAGGTAATGGCCCTAGCCATTGTTGTAAAAGAGGATTAAAGACTTCTCTAATTACGGTTAGTTCCTTTTCTTGTCTGATAAATCGATAGTGTCTGCTCCAAAAAGGGCCGCTGCAATTAAATTCTTTTTCAAGCCATTTGGCTTCTACTAAACCCAGTCCATCGACCTCTCTAAATAATTCTGATCGCACATGATTCAGACTGTCCCAAATTGGTTGGTTTTTATTGCATAAGTGAAAATCAGCTTCTTCTTTATTCCACCAACTTTCAGCCCATGCCATTGTTCTTGACCCACAACGCAGCCAAACTTGACGCTTGAGGATAGGCTTTTTTAATTCTTCAATTTCTATAGGAGCTCCCGATAGGCTTTCTACCGGGGATTCCATACCAATTAATGCAATTTCAACTTTTTTATTTGTTAAAAGATTGAGATGACGAGTTGGACTACCGTCTCCAAGCAGCATTAATTTCCAAGGGCCTGGAAGCATAGGGGCAACGTCACCTGATAGAACTGATTGAGTCGGGGCTTCCCAAATAGATTTTGGTGATTGAAATAGCTGTGTTATCAAGATTGCCTCCAAATATATTTTTCTAAAGAGTTCTATTCTATGAAGTCATAGTTTTAGAAATTTCTTTTCGACTTTCGATTTTTAGCCAGACTAAAAGAGCACTGAGATCTGCTTTACTCACTCCAGGCAATTCACAAGCTTTTCCAAAATTTTCAGGTTTTTCAAGATTCAATTTTTCACGCGCTTCTTGTGAAAGAGTTTTAATGTTGCTGTAATCAATTTCCTTGGGCAAGCGCCTAGTTTTTTGCTTGATTATTTGATCAACTTGGGCTTTTTGTCGCTTGAGATATCCACTATATTTAATATCGATTTCTGCGCCTTCAGAAATCTCTAAAGCAAGATTTTTACTGGCTAGTTTATGTTTAACGAGTGTTTTCATATGCATTCCTGGTCTTCTAAGGAGATCAGCAAGTGTAATTGAGTCTTTAATTTTTGCACCTGTTTCAACTTCCATTAATGAGGCAATAGGATCAGTTGCCTTTAATCTTTCAGTTTCTAAACGATATTTCTCATTGTTTAAATTTTTTGTCTTTTCTTCAAAAATTTTCCATCTTCTTGAATCAATTAATCCGAGGTCATACCCAAGCGGGGTTAATCTTCGATCTGCATTATCTCCTCGCAGCAATAATCTATATTCACTTCTACTAGTTAAGACTCTATATGGTTCACGTAAGTCTTTACTTACAAGGTCATCGATCATAGTTCCTATATAACTTTCTTCTCTCGAAAAATAAATTTCTTCTTGATTTTTTACTCGACGGGCTGCATTGATACCGGCAACCAAACCTTGTGCCGCAGCTTCTTCATATCCAGTGGTTCCATTTAATTGTCCCGCAAAAAATAAACCTTTTATTCTCTTTGTTTCTAATGAAGGCAATAACTGAGTGGCAGGTATATAGTCGTATTCAACTGCATAGGCAGGTCTTAGCATTATACAATTTTCAAGACCAGGCAGAGTTTTAAGAAGCTTGGTTTGAATATGTTCTGGCATTCCTGTTGAAAAACCTTGAACATAGATTTCTGGAGTATCTGTTCCTTCTGGTTCAAGGAAGATTTGGTGAGATTCTTTGTCAGAAAATCTTACAATTTTGTCTTCAATTGAAGGACAATATCTAGGGCCTTTGCTATCAATAAATCCTCCATAAATAGGAGTTAAATGGAGATTATCTTTTATTAGTTCATGAGTATATTTCGTGGTTCGAGTAATATGACAACTTATTTGTTTTCCAGTCTTCCATGCTAGAGGGTCAAAAGAAAAATATCGATCAGATGCGTCACTGATTTGTTCATCAAGTTTTTCGAAGTTGATGCTTCTTTTATCAACTCTTGCAGGAGTACCAGTTTTTAAGCGACTTGTTTCAAAACCCAGTCTTTGTAATTCTTCGGTTAAGCCTTCAGCAGCTTGTTCTCCTGCTCTACCTGCCGACATCGATTGGTTGCCAATCCAAATTTTTCCACCTAGAAATGTTCCAGTCGTCAAAATAACTGTCTTTGCTATATATGTACTTCCAAAGTAAGTCTTGATGCCTGTAACTTTGCCAATCAGTTGATTATTTGATTGTGTATTTTCATCCTTAAAATCTATATTTAAACCAGTGACCATTGCTTCTCGAAGAAAAAGATTATTAGTACTTTGAAGAAATTGAAGCATTGTTTTTGCATATAACCTTTTGTCTGTTTGGGCTCGTAATGCCCATACTGCAGGTCCGCGACTGGAATTGAGAATTCTTTTTTGAATTGCTGTTGAGTCCGCTAGCCGACCAATGACGCCTCCAAGAGCATCTATTTCGTGAACTAGTTGACTTTTGGCGGGACCTCCAATAGCAGGGTTACAAGGTTGCCAAGCAATTCTATCTAAATTAAGTGTAAATAAAGCTGTTCTTAAGCCTAGTTTAGACGATGTTAATGCTGCTTCGCAACCAGCATGACCTCCTCCAACAACAATGACATCAAAACTTTCATTTTCTTTGTTTATTATGTTCATTTATATGATTTATTTTATTATTTAAGTAGCCAGATTTCGGAATCTTGTAAATTTAGATTCAAAGAGTAATTTTACTGTACCAATTGGACCATTTCTGTGCTTAGTGACTATTACTTCTGTAATTCCTTTGTCAGCTGTTTCAGGATTATAGTATTCATCTCTATAAATCATTAATACTAAGTCAGCATCTTGTTCAATAGAACCAGATTCTCTCAGGTCGCTTAACATGGGTCTTTTATTGGTTCTAGATTCCACCCCCCTACTTAACTGAGATAATGCAATTACAGGAACTTTTAATTCACGTGCCATTCCTTTAAGCGCCCGCGTAATTCGTGAAATCTCTTGGACTCTATTATCGGGAGTTGATCCTTCCATTAATTGCAGATAATCAATTACTACCATTCCAAGTTCTTGTCCTTGCTCAGCTATCAGCCTTCTACAAAGAGAACGCATTTCTAGAACACTAGAATTAGGCTTATCGTCAATATAGATAGGGAGTTGCCCTAGAGTATCTATTCCTTGACCTAGTAATGGCCATTCATCTTGATTGAGTCTTCCAGTTCTTAGTCTTGAGCTTTCAATACCAACTTCCATTGACAATAGACGATAAGTCAATTGCTCTTTACTCATTTCAAGACTAAAAACGCAAACTGGTAAGTTATGAATTTGCGCAACATTCTTAGCTAAATTTAAGACTATAGAAGTTTTGCCCATTGCTGGCCTACCAGCCACAATGATTAGATCACTTCTTTGGAGACCTTGGGTTATTGCATCTAGATCGTAGAAATTCACTGGAATTCCTGCTACCGATGTTCCCATGGATCGACTTTCAATTTCTGTAAAAGTACTAGTTAGAATTTCTGAAGTTGGTATTAGCCCTTTTGATGGTTGCTCTTGACTAATAGAAAAGATTTTTTGTTCAGCTTGATCAAGAACTTCTTCCATAGGCATTGTTTGATCAAAGCCTAGTTTTATAACTTCGTTACCTGATCTAATAAGTTGTCTTCTAATAAATTTATCTGTAATTAGTTTTGCTACTTGTTCAATAGAAGCTGTTGAGGCTACCCTTTCAACTAGTTCAACTAGTCTATTATTTCCTCCAATTTTTTCGAGGAGTCCAGTATCAGATAACCATGCACTCATAGCCGTTAAATCTGTTGGTTTACCTTGGCTATGAAGCATTAAGGCTGTCCTAAATATTTCACGATGAGCATTTAGATAGAACGCATCTGGTTGAACCAAGTCTGCAATGCGACTCATCGCGTCTGGATCTAAAAGGATTCCTCCAAGCACAGCCTCTTCTGCTTCAAGATTTTGAGGAGGAATGAGATCTTGTTGAGGTTCAAATTGTGGAGCAATATTCTTAGTATTGTTTCCTTTACTGGAACTATTATTTGAAGATAAAGGGATCCCAACCATTTATATACTCTTTTTAGGATTCAGTTTAAATCTATTTAATAATTTTAGTACCCAATGACTTCTAGGTTTAT